>DATHTH010000346.1:0-2510 GCA_035463495.1 Anaerolineales bacterium
ATCCGCAGTCTTCGTACACGCGCGTCGCGCCGCTGATGTTTTCGCTGTCCGCTCCCAGCGCCGATTCAGTCATGCCGAGCTCCTTTTGCCTGCGCAGGCTACGAGCGATGAGGGCACGGGCAAGCCCACGTTTTCGCCACGGCCGGCGCACGCTGATGAATTCGGTATAGCCGCGCTTGCGATTATATTTTTCGTTTTCTGCCGCGTTGATAAAGGTGCGCACCTGACCGGCGATCTCATGGGTCTCGGTATCCCATGCGATTTGCCATAGCTCAGGTTGAAAAATGGCTTTGTTCTCGAGCCAGGCCTGATAGTCCACTTCTGTGGAGGCGGCAAAGCCCCAGTGATCGCGGAACGCCTCCTCATGCGCCTCCCAGATCGGACGATAGTGCTCCGGCAGAACCGGTCGTAGCTCCAGACCCGCCGGGAGTGGGAAATCGGGGATGTCCTCCAGATCGGGGCGAACCATCTCGACAAAATAGCGCACGGGTTCGTAGCCGTTGTTCTCTGCCATCGCCGCAAGACCGGTATTAGCCGCTTCTACATAGATCTCGAGCAAGCCTGTATCCAGCGCGGAATGAGATTCGGCAATGCTTCGCAGGCGAGCCTCCATCCAGCGCAGCATGGTCTCCCCGATGCCTTTGCGCCGCCAGGCAGGAGCTAAGAAACCGAACAACTCGTATAGCCGGACGCCGTCTTCCCCCTGCCGCCAGAGGCCGCGACTATAACCGATAACCTCATTGTCGACGTCAGCAAAGATCATATCCTGGTAAGGGTCGCTGTTGACCAGATGGGCATAGGTGTTGGCGACATCCTCCACAGTGGCCACGCGCTCGATCTTATCCGCCTCGGCGCTGGCAAGGCTAACCCCCACCATTTTGGGATAATCCTCCGCGCCGCGGAAATGACGGAAGACAAGCCCGGGGATCGCGGGTGCATTGGCGATATAAATGGCATCGGTTGTGTTCATAGTATGTTCCTACTGGGTTTATTTAATGACAGAAAAAGACTTAAGATCTTCAGACCTGAAAGCTCACCCTCTCCTTCAAGGTATTCGGTAACTCCGGGCGTTTGCTACGCTCGATCAAAAATGTCGCCACCTCAGTGATCTCGCGGAAGGCGTAGTGCTGGCTCAGAGTTCCCTCCAGGTAGCCTGCGCCGCTTGTGCCGCCGGTACCCACGCGCAGCCCGATCATGCGCCGGACCATCAGGAAGTGCCGGTAGCGCCAGTTCGAGAGCAGTTCGTCAATCTCCGAGAGTGTATTGAGCAGCTCGAACGGCATATGGAAGATCGGCAGGTTGCGATAGATCGTGATAAAAAGAGCGGCGCGCATGGCTGCCGGGGAAACGCTGCCCCGCCCCTCTTCGAAAAAGACCCGGTCGAACTCCGCCAACCGCTCGCTTTCATTTCCGGAAAGACTGTTCTTATATGCGCTGCGGTAATCCACCCAGAATTTAGGCATCGAGTCAGAGTCTGAAACTGCCGCCTGCCTGTAATCCATCCAGTATTCTTCGTCGAAGAAAGGCATGCGCTCCAGCCATCCGATGATCAGCTCCTTTAATGTGCTCTCGTTCTCCGCCCGGTTCACGTCCTGCAGGTCCGCTTCGGACAGGCTGCCGCGGCGGGTGTACTTGTAATACTCGCGCTTGTAGCGCTGCTCCATCTTTAACCCCAGTTTGGCTTCGATCAGGCGGAATTGTTTGCTCTGAAAGCCCGAGGCGGGCAGCAGCCGGTTGCGGAACTCAAGAAAATCCAGAGAGGTCATGGTCTCCAGGACCGTTACCTGCTGGTTGATCAGCTCCAGGATCTTGCCGATCCGCTTTAGCTTATAGACCACCCGGCTGAGGTCATCCGAGTTGTCGTTGATATGACCCTGCGTGAAGATGTGCCGCACCAGGTCCAGCTCGAAGAGGATCTGCTTGAACCACAGCTCGTAGACCTGGTGGACGATGATGAACAGCATCTCATCATTGCCCTCCTCGGGCGAGACAAAGCTCTTCGGGTGCTGGCTGTCCAGGACTTTATCGAGCTCGATGTAATCTGAGTAGTAGAGGTCTTCCATCCGGGTCTCCTTCTTCCGTCATTGCGAGCCTTCGGGAAGCAATCTCCCGATACGTTGCATGAGATTGTTTCCCAAAGACTCGCACTGGCGTAGTAGTGGGAGTATAGCACCTCCGCCGTCAGGGGCTCAGGTATAATTTCGCCGCGATGAGAATCAAGGCTCTGATTTTCGACTTCGACGGGCTCGTCCTCGATACCGAGACGCCCGATGTCCATGCCTGGGAGAGCATCTATGCGGAATATGGCTTTTCCTTTCCCCTGGACTCGTGGGCGCAGATCATCGGCGGCACCGGGGCATCGAGCTTCAACGCCGCGGCTCATCTACAGGGTCTCTTGACGGATCCGCTGGACCTGGAAGATCTGCAAAAGAGGCAGACTCATCTCAGCCACTCGCTTGTCGCCGAACAAACCGTGATGCCGGGAGTGCTGGATTATTTGCAGGAAGCAA
>DATHTH010000347.1:0-25528 GCA_035463495.1 Anaerolineales bacterium
CACGCGCAGGAATGGAGTGCTCTCGCGGTACGGCAGAATTGATTGAAGCCACGGCCATTCGATCTGGCTGAATAACTGCGAAAAACCGTCGAGTCCAATTGGGACCATGCCAAGGAGGACCCATAGCATCCAGTGGAGAGGCCCGCTGCGACGACCTGTCAGTGCATAGACTATACCAAACAAGAATATGCCGCCGTAGATCGCCATGTCGCGTTCACAAAGCGCCATTTTGTATCCGACCGTCTCATTGCCTGTGTACTGGCGCGCCTGGAACCGCGAAAAGGCAGCCGGGTTGTCGAGATCGGTAAAGCCGGTCACCTCTTCAAAGGTTTTGACGTTCGGAATGCCGGCTTCGCTCAATGGATAATAAGGCTGCTCACCGAACAGGAAAAACGACCGGAAACCGAACTGGTGGCAGAGCGGCTTGTACATCGTATAAATGACATTGGCGGGGAGTGTCGCACCGGCCTTCATCAATACCGGTGCCACGATCGGCAGGCCGAAATAAAGCAGGATAAAGAGATTCACCACCGCCAGATAATGACGCGAGATCCAGTGCATCAGGCGGTCGCCACCGCTGATGGTCTGCCCGCGGCGGACTCGTTCAGCATGATCATCATGCCCCAGCTGGTCGAGCTGGCCGCGCCGGTCACCGGCTGCGCCGAGGGTCATCATCAGCTTTTGTTTATCGAAGGGGGATTTGAGCGCGTAGGGTCCCACCTCCACAACCGGGACTTCCGCGAGATACTTCTTCTTAAGGGCGGGATCGTGATCAATGTCGATTTCAACGAGCCGATGCGGGTACTTCGATTGAAGCGACCCGAGATCAGCCTTTGCCTGCTCGCATGGCTGGCAATCGCTGCGCGTGTAGAGGGTAACAGTTAGCATGAGCAAAAGATAGGCATAGGATTAGAGACCGAAGTCAATCCAGAAGAACTGTCCGGCGAGGGCGATCCGTTCGAAGATGCCGGCGAAGAGCAGGATGCCGATGATCACCAGCACAACACCCATCCCGATCTCAATGTAATGCATAGCCTTGCCATAGCGACGCAGCGTGAGCGATACCCAGCCGACCCCCAGTGCCGCCACCAGGAACGGAATCGCGAGACCCGCAGAATATGCAGAGAGAAGGGAAACGCCGGTTGAGATCGAGCCGCCATTCAACGCTAGGGTCAGGATGGCGCCGAGCACCGGCCCCACGCAGGGCGCCCAGCCGGCGGAAAAGAAGACTCCCATAAGTGCCGAAGAGAGATAACCCCACCTGCGGTCAGGCATTTTTTGAACACGGGTATCATATTCCAGGAAAGGTATGCGGAACACACCTATCATGTGCAAGCCAAAGATGATCACCACGATCCCACCCACCTTCGCCAGGATAAAGCGCAGGTCAAAGAGCAGCCTGCCAAAGGCAGACGTGGCAACGCCCAGTGTGATAAAGACCAGGCTAAAACCCAGGACAAATGCCAGGCCATGCGTAAAGGTGATAAAACGATTGCGCTCAGTCGCCTCGCCTCCGACCGCCCGCCCGCCGAGATAGCCTATATAGGCAGGTATCAACGTAAAGACGCAGGGGGAAAGAAACGAAGCCAGACCAGCCAGAAATGCGAGCCCGAGGGTCACCTGAGCAATATCCATGAAACTCCTTGTAGATGTTTAGAACTTCGTCTCGCTGCTGAGGACGATCGTGCCGTGATCCGGGAGAGAGACGCGCATCTCGCTCTGGGCCAGGGACACATACGGCGTTGTCCAGCGGAAGATCCATTTCGCATCTTCGGGCAGCACATTGATACAGCCGTGTGAGCGCTTCTCGCCGAAGGCGTTGTGCCAGAACGCGCCGTGGATGGCAATGCCATCGCCGCTGATCATGGTCGTCCAGGGAACTGCCGGCGTGGAGTACCCGGATTGGAACGTGCCGGCTGTCATGTTCAGTGAAACGATTTTCCAGTGAGTCAGCAGGTTGCCCACTGGCGTGGAAAGCTTATCGTTGATCTGCCCGGTGGTCGGATCCACGATATTGGAAAGGCCGCTCGAAATGCGGCAGAAATAAACTTCGGTGTTCCCTTCCAAACAGGACAACGTCTGATAGTCCAGGCTTACGGCGATCTTTTTCTCGTTTGGGTCGACCTCGGGATGGATCGGAGCGGCGTCCTCCTCTGTCAGGACTTTGAAGGCGGCGCCGTCTGCCCAGTAGAACTCACCATAGGCACCATAGCCGTAGCCGTGCCCGTTGACATCTTCGTTCCAGCGATACTCCGGGAAGCCATTGGTCGTGCGGATCTGGTCCATCCAGACGACCTGCCCGTAATATAAGCGCGGCGGAAAGTTGTATTCGATGTGATCCCGCAGCCAGGGAGACTGCACCGCGCCCTCATGCGCCAGCTCGACGTAGGGCACAGTGACCTCCGCCCAGAATCCCGACTGCCCGGCAGGCATCTCGGCGATTGGTGTATTGGGAAGATTGCGCGAGGGCTGCACTACCGAGGAGTAGATATACCCCTGGGGCGTCTCGACGTAGCGTTGATTGACCAGGCCGCCGGTTACCCGCCCCACCACCTGGCGGTTCCACTCCACCAGCGTATCTGCGCTCAGCTCCGAGATCGTGTTGTTGAGACTGACATCGAAGACCGGGCTGCTGCGCAGGTCGACACCATGCTCAAGGACGCGCCCGATGATCTCGGTCTTCGGAAAATCAGGCAGCCGCTTTGGGCTGGAGAGAGTATCGAGATAACGAATCCTGGCTGGATTAAGCGCCAATGCCCCAACGCCAACACCTGCGAGTTTGATAAAGTCACGACGAGAGAGGTTTCGATTCATACGTACACTATGACGATGCATGTGAATAAGATATCCTGCCAAGGATACCTGCAAACAAATGGCGAGTCAACGTTCCAGTGAGAAAGGACTAATCTGTGAGGAATTTTTTCAGCGCCCTCAGGCAGTTGAGGCTGACTTTGTGGCCGACCTCGTCTTCGCAATAGGTCACGCTTGCCCCCGCATCTTCGAGGACCCCGATGGATTCCCGGGCGCGCTCGATAGGCACGCGTGAATCCCTCGTCCCATGCGCCACGAAAAATGGCTTGGCTTCCAGGGGACGCGAGGAAATGTGACCATCCAGTCCACCGGGGACGAAGCCCGCTAGAATGCCGACCTTTCCAATCCTCTCAGGATGTAGAAAGGCAAGCAGGCTAGCCATTGCCGCGCCCTGGCTGAATCCCAGCACATCGAAAGTGCTCGCATCCAGGTCCACCGAGCTGGAATATTCGTCGACGAGCTGCATCAGCGCTTCGGAGGCTGGCCGGAGCTGCTCAACCGTAGACAGCTCTTCTGCCTCGGAGCGGACCTCCAGCCACGAATAGCCACCCTGTTCCATCTGGCTGAGATGCGGGGCACGCGGCGCCACCAGCCAGTACCGTGCAGGCAGGTCACGCGCAAAGACCCACATCGAGTTTTCATCGCCGGTGAGACCGTGGATCAGGAGCAGTAAGCGGGCCGATGGCTCGGCCGCCTCGCGAAGACGCAAGGTCCATTCGTTGAAGGTAATCAGCGATGTATTATTGGGGTCGGGCACGTTTCAGAATCCAGTCGATGACGAGAAAAATCAAGGAAATCAGGACGATCGGAACCAGTGCAGCCAGCAGGCAGGTAAATGCCATCCCGGCGGCATTCCCCCCATAGATCAGCCAGATCAACCCCACGCCAATAACAAAAACCAGGATGAAGGCGCCCAACGCGAGGCGCACGTTCGTCTGTCTGGCGTATTCGCGCAGATCTCTCATTTAGAGACTCCTCTGATAATAAGCTTCCATGCTGCGGCGCATGCGGTTGCGCCAGGTGAACAAGCCTCGCAATTGGGGCAGGGCCGCTTCCGCAGCCGCTTCGCCGCGCTTGGCGACTTCATGTACATCCACGATATCGAGCGTATCGATATCTGAAACCTGCGGCCGGATGATGATCTCGGGCCGATCCACTTCGAGGCGATATTGTGTCACAGCGCGTGAGGTAATGTCAAGTGAACGCGAGAAGACATCCCAGGCCGAGGCATAGCGCATCCGCCCGAACAGGCGGCTGACCAAACGTCCGAGCCAGTAGCGCTGAAAGGGAATGGACCAGGACTGCGCCGGGACTCCCATCGGAGTCGTGAGCACCACGGCGACCACCGGCAGGCGCGGCGCAAGGGACCTGGCAGGCGCGACCGGCACCGGATCGATGGTTCCCCCATCCACCAGCTCGAGCCCATCAATGTAACGCGCCGGGAAGACACCGGGCATGGCGATGGTTGCAAGCATGGCATCGACCAGCCGCCCCCGGCGCAGCAGAACTTCCTTACCGCTCTTCAAGTCCACAGCCGTGACCACGCAGGGCAGCTTGAGGTCATCGAAGGTGGCATCGCCAATGGCTTCCTCCAGAAGCCGCCTGACGCCAGCAATACCCATCAACGATGGGCCGTCGTTCGGCGCGTGTCCAAAGAACTGCGTCGGGTCCACCGAGGCGAAGATTTCTTCTATCTTATCGGGCGAATATCCCAGCGCGTAGAGCACCGCGATCAAGCCTCCGAAGCTTGTCCCGGCAACCCCCTTGATGCGAAAGCCCCCCTGTTCCAGCCGGCGAATTACGCCGATATGTGAGTTTCCCTTCGAGCCTCCCCCGCCCAGTGCTAATGTAATATCCATAATTCTTATTCAACCTCCGTTATGCTATACTCTATAGCTCTCCTTCCGATCGATGATCGAGAGATAATTTCTTGAAACTTCATGGACCGCAATCCGAGCGCAACACCAAGCACAGTGTCCATCTTAATATGACATCTTCCAACCGGCTTTCTTACATCTACAGTACAGCTTGAAAAGAAGCCAGTTGACTGGATCTGCTTGCGCGGGCAATATCTCTACTAAACTTAACGAATTGCGACCCTTTCCGTATCACATTGCCGCACGGCAAAGGCAAGATCGGCGGTCCAGCAATGAAAACATTACTCGCTCATCGAGTTGAGCGAGTAATGTTCATCAACGTGCATCGTCCCATCAGACGGAGTCTTACCTCAACCGCATAGTTGCCAAAAGATATTATGCTGGCCCGAAGCCGAACCGATCGGCTGAGCTGTCATCTCCCACAGCGAGCAGGGGTGGTTCATCGAAGATCAGACGCATTTTAGATACGCGGGCAGCGAAGCATATCTCGGCGCGATCAAAGAAAAGTTGAGATCTGAACCGTAGCCAAGCATTGCTATGGACATGGAGATGGAGTTGGCTGTGCAGTGGCCGTTCCACAAATGGCAGTGGCGGCTGCATTCGTTTGTGCAATCGCCGTTTGAATTTGTCCTGCGACCGCCGTCTGTTGAGCCGCTGCCGCAGCGGTCTGCTGAACCGCAGCATCAGCAGTCTGCGCCAAGTTGGGTGTGACCGTCGGATCTGGGGTCCTTTGCACAGTTACGTTAACCGGCAGCGAAGCGCCGAAGGCGGTCCCGCCCTGATCGGTAAAGCGCCAGGAAGCGGTGTGAGTACCATTGTTGGTGGGGGCTACGAGGCCAACCGATAAGGTTGTCCATTTGCCAGGTTCAATGACCTTGCCAAGCCTCCCGGGCTCCCCGCCCATTCTATTTCCGCTGCCGTGCGCCAGGTGATACAGGTAGACCCAATCACACCGCCCGTTGTTCTCGACCTGCCAGTACTGGGTAAAGTTTTGGCCCGGCAGGAACGGTCCAGCCGGCTCGGTATAGGCTCTGATCAATCGGAGGTTATTGCATCCTACCGCCAAAGAGGTAGCTAGCGGAGTAGACGTATAAAACGTTCCAGTGGGGGTTGGCGAGGCGACGAATATAAATCCTTGCGTGGCTGTGGCAAGAGGAATGACCGCTGAAGGTAACGCCAGCGCTGTATTGGTGGGCAGCGAGGTCACCGTCGGTGGAGCTGTGTTCGTGATCGTGGGCGCCAGGGCGGTCTGCGTCTGGAAGAGGGCAGCAGCCAGTGTCTCCGCCCCCGCGGCGATGGTCGCATTGATATCGGCGGGGGGCTCGGTGGCAGCCGGCTGTCCGCCGCAGGCGGTCAAAAGCATACCAATGAGCAGCATTATAAAGAGCGATCGTCGAGCAAAGTGCATCATTCACCTCATGTGGGGGTTAAATCGAATCGAAAACGGTGCGGGCCAGGTCCGTAGGATGTCCGTAATCCCTGCGCAGGGATTATAGCCAAGAAACAAGCGGTTTTCCGGTTCCTGACGGTTTTCTAATCTACGCCAGGCTGACGGATTACCCGCACCAATCACAGGCAAGCGGGGAACCTCGGAACACACCGCTCGATATTGGAACGAACCAATTTGCCGATTTGTTCCCACCGGCAGAAGTTCAGATATTGGCTACACGCTAGACGCTGCCTAATCCTACTCAGATCACAACTTGTGGCAGTAGAACTCTCAAACCCTCCAGAAAGGCATCCACATCTGTCTGCGAGTTGTAACCCTGGATCGAGATCCGCACGAATTGCCTGTTCCCCCACTGCACGAGCGGCACTTCGACGCGGAAATCATCATACAGGCGGCACTTGAGCGCGGGCAAATCGCAGGCGGGCAGCGGAGCGATGCCCATCTGGCTGTAAAAGTCCGAGTCCAGTGGGTAGAGCGGCGGCATACCGGTCAGGTCGCAGACCCGTTCCAGCGCCTGCTTGAGTAAGCGGTGACAATCCTGCCGAACCAGGTCCCAGTTATGCTCTTCCATAAACCGGATGGCATCCGAGACGGCCAGCGCCGCGGTGGGATCCCGCGTGCCGGTCCATTGCAGGATGTCCACGAAGCGCGAACCGCTGGCGATCTCAGGCGTCGCGTGGTAGCCCCAGCTGACGACGAAGGGCTGGATGAGAGGCTGCATCTCGCGGCGCACATACAGGAATGCCGAGCCCTTCGGGGCCATCATCCACTTGTGGCAGTTCCCGAAGACAACATCTGCCCCCAGCTCCTGCAGGTCAAACTGAATTTGACCGGGCGCATGGGCAGCGTCTATGATCGTCAGGATGCCCGCGTCGCGAGCACGCCGGCAGATCTCTTCCACCGGCATCCTCAGGGCGGTGGAAGAGGTAATATGGCTTAGGTAAATCACCTTCGTGCGCTCGGTCACCCCACGCCAGAACTGCTCCACGATCTCGGCATCGCTGCTGACCGGCAGCGGAATGGGTTGGTGGATATACTTCGCCCCCGTCTTTTCACAGAGGAACTCCCAGGTGTAATCGCAGGCGCCATACTCATGATCGCTGGTCAGGATTTCATCGTCCGGGCCCAGGTCCAGCGAGCGGGCAGCGATATTCACACCATGCGTCGCGTTCGGGATGTAGACGAGATCATCCGCATCCGCGTGGAGATAATCCCCCAGTGCCTGGCGGGCTTCGCGGATGAGCGAGTAGAACTCACGCCCGAGAAAGAGAACCGGCTGGGTTTCCAGCCGCAGCTGCCAGCGCTGATAGGCTTCGAAGACCGGCTTCGGCGTGGCACCATAAGAACCGTGATTGAGGAAATGAATGTTTGGGTCGAGATAAAAAAACTCTTTGAGAGAGGACATGTCAGACATTATAAAATAGAGCCGCCGCTTTCGTTCGCCTCCTGAACTCCCCATTGATTTTTACATCTTTCTTTTGTACAATCAATTCAACATTCCCGCTTCCATCCCTAAAATGAATACCTCTATGATGCCCTGCATCAAGCAGCCTTTCTCCGTGATATACAACCCAAACTGCATAGTGAGCGCAGCTTAGGTAGGGTGTGATGACGATTCCGTTGTGGTTACGTTTCCGGCTTTGAACTGCACAGATGACAGCCAACAAATGACACAATCAGGCACTGCAATTGATCAATATCTGCACGCTATCCAGGAACTCCAGGTCCGCGTAATCGAGACGCAGCGTGCTGTCCTCGCGGACGTGGCAGAACAAATGGCTGAGACCACCCGCATCGGCAAGCGAATCTTCCTCTTTGGGACGGGCCATTCTCACCTGCTCGCGGAAGAGGGGTTCTATCGCGCCGGCGGGCTGGCGAATGTCGTGCCCATGCTGATCGAGCACCTGATGCTGCACCATCTGCCCGAGCTGGGCTCACGTCTGGAGCGCACACCGGGGCTGGCGGACCTGATCCTCGAGCGCTATGCTCCCGAGCCGCGCGAGATGCTCTTCATCTTCTCCAATAGTGGTGTCAACCGCCTGCCGGTGGAGATAGCACAACGCGGGCGCGCCCGCGAGATGCGCGTGGTCAGCGTATCCTCGTTCGCGTATGCCCGCCAGGCGCCGCTTTCGGATCTCGGGGTGCGTCTGGACCACGCTGCCGATTGGGCGCTGGACAACGGCGGCATCCCGGGCGATGCTCTGCTCGAGCTTCCCGGGCTCTCCTGGCGGGTGGCACCTTCCTCTACCATTGTGGCTGCCTTGCTCTGGAACAGCCTCGTCGCAGAGACAGCGCGATTGTTATGGGAATCCGGGGAGGCGCCGCCCATCTTCCGAAGCTTGAACAGCGAGGGCGCGGCGCAGCACAACCAGACATTGCTTGCCCACTGGCGCCCACGCAATGTCCATCTCTAGAGGCATATGAATTTCCCTGCTGAACGTTTTGCCATTGGTATTGATATCGGCGCGACCAAGATCGCTTCGGTGATTCTGTCGGAGGAGGGCGAGCTGGTCGCTTCTTCACAGCACCCTACACTCGCGGACGAAGGTGTGGAGCCTGTGCTGGACCGGATCGCGGGAGAGATCGCCAACCTTGTGAAGCAGAGCCCGGGACCTGTCGCAGGAGTCGGGATTGGCTCCCCGGGCAAGGTGGACTCGGACTGCGGGATTGTCTATGATGCGGTGAACCTGGGCTGGAAAGAGGTCCTTCTGGTGGAATCCATCTCAGGCCGGGTTGATCCTGATCTGCCCATCTGGGTACAGAAGGATGCCAACCTCAATGCCCTGGGTGAGTATTATTACGGAGCTGGCCAGGGCTATGACGATTTTGTCTACCTGGGCGTGGGCTCTGGCCTGGGAGCAGGCATCCTGAGCAACGGTCAGCTCATCACCGGAGCCGGCTGGTACGCAGCCGATGTCGGGCATCTATCGCTGGATCCCGATGGACCTGCCTGCGTGTGCGGGGGCCGCGGCTGCGCTGAGCTGGTGGCTTCGGGTCCGGGGCTGGTGCGCGTTGCCCGTCAATTGCTTGCTGGTAACTCCGCGAAAACCCTTCTTGCTGACATCCCCGCCCTGACCACGACGGATGTGCTCCTAGCTGCCGAACAGAACGACGCTCTTGCGCTCGAAGCCCTTCAGGAGGTCGGACGTGCCCTGGGTATTGTCATGTCGGCTTGCACGGTGATCCTGAACCCGAGGCGGTTTGTGATCGGGGGCGGCCTTGGACTTGCAGGCTTCGACTATATCCTGCCAACGGCGCGTGAAGAGCTGGCGCGGAGGACCCTGCCCAATCATCGCGGCGCCATGGACATCGTCGCTTCCCGGGTAGAATCGCCTGCTGTCGGAGCTGCCTGTCTCGTCTGGTATGCGCTCTCCGGAAAGATGTTGAAGCATAAGATGTAATAGATCCCAAAAAGAAGCAAAGGAGGTGATGTCCCGTAACATGCAAGAGCTGTACATTTCAGAATGAAATACGTGTACCACCTATTTGAAAGGAGAAGAAAATGCGTAAGTTATTTACGATGCTGAGTCTGTTCGTCGCCTTGACGCTGATCCTGACTGCATGTGGCGGCGCTGCAGCCACCCCGGCTGCCACGGAACCGGCGGCGGGTGAGCAAGTCACCTTGACCATTGAGAGCTGGCGCAACGACGACCTGTCCATCTGGCAGGATACGATCATCCCCGCCTTCGAAGCCAAATACCCCAACATCAACGTGGAATTTATGCCCACAGCGCCCGCCGAATATAACGGCGTGCTCAATACCAAGCTGCAGGGCGGTACTGCTGGCGACCTGATCACCTGTCGTCCCTTCGATGCCTCGCTCGAGCTGTTCCAGCAGGGCAACCTGGCCTCCCTGAACGACCTGCCCGGCATGGAAAACTTCAGCGACGTTGCCAAGAGCGCCTGGATCACGGACGATGGCAGCGATGTCTTCTGTGTGCCGATGGCGTCCGTCATCCATGGCTTCTTCTACAATAAAGACAAGTTCGACGAGTACGGACTCGAAGAACCCACCACACGCGAGGAATTCTTCCAGGTGCTGGAGACCCTCCAGGAAAATGGAGAAACGCCGCTCGTCATGGGCACTTCCGACCAGTGGGAAGCCGCCACGATGGGCTTTCAGAACATCGGTCCCAATTACTGGCAGGGTGAAGAGGGCCGCCGGGCTCTGATCGAAGGCCAGCAGAAGTTCACCGACGATGCCTATGTCCAGACCTGGCAGGACCTGGCAGATTGGGCGCCTTACCTTCCGGAGGGCTACGAAGCGGTGAAGTACCCCGATGCCCAAAGCCTCTTTACCCTCGGGCAGGGCGTCATCTATCCGACCGGCTCATGGGAGATCGGCCTCTTTGAAGACCAGGCGGATTTCGAGATGGGCATCTTCCCGCCCTACGTCGAGAATGAAGGCGACACCTGTTACATAAGCGACCACACTGACATCGCCATCGGCATGAATGCCGCGACCCCGAATCCCGAGGCAGCCCGTACGTTCCTGAGCTGGGTTGCCTCCGAGGAATTTGCCACGTTGTATGCCAATGCGCTACCGGGGTTCTTCCCGCTCAGCAATGCGGACGTGACCCTGGAGAATCCGCTCGCCAACGAGTTCTTGAGCTGGCGGCAACAGTGCGAATCCACCATTCGTAATTCGTATCAGATCCTGTCGCGCGGTGAGCCGAACCTCGAGAATGAGCTCTGGCGCGTCAGTGCTGGCGTGATGAACGGCTCAATTACACCTGTACAGGCTGCCGAGGAGATCCAGTCCGGTCTCGAACAGTGGTATACGCCGTAAAGTAGTTTCGGTTTATCTTCATCCCGGCGGCTTACAAGTCGCCGGGATGAAGCCTCCCGTGAGACCCTGCCGGACGCTTTTCAATAGGAGCACTTCATGCAGTCAACCAAGCGACGATTTGTATTTCCCACTCATGTACTGGTCTTTCTCGCGCCGGCCGTCTTGCTGTATACAATATTCATGGTGTTCCCACTGATCAACTCACTGCGCCTGAGCTTCTTCGAGCTGGGGCCACAGAATCAGCAAAATTTTGTAGGGATGCAGAACTACGTTAAGTTATTCTCCGACTCGAATTTCGCTCCATTTTTCTGGCGAGCCCTGCGCAATAACTTCATATTTTTCGCGGTGCATATGCTGGTCCAGAATCCTATTGGACTGCTCCTTGCCGCGCTTCTTGCCGAAGAGGGACGCCTACGCAGTTTCTTTCGCACCGTCATCTTTATGCCGACGGTGTTATCGGTCGTCATTATTGGCTTCATCTGGCAGTTGATTCTTAACCCATTATGGGGCGTGGCGGAAGGCATGCTCGAAGCAGTGGGACTGGGCGAGTTGTTTGGTCCGTGGCTGGGGCAGCCCCAGACCGCGCTGGTCACGGTCGCCCTGATCTCGGTCTGGCAGTTCGTCGGCATCCCGATGATACTGTTTTACGCGGCCCTGATCGGGATCCCCGATGAGCTCACAGAAGCGGCACGCGTCGATGGCGCGACAGCCTGGGATGCGTTCTGGCGTGTCAAGTTTCCGCTCATCCTTCCGACGGTCGGGATCGTTGGAATCCTGACCTTTGTGGGCAACTTCAACGCCTTCGACCTGATCTACACCATGAAGGGCGCGAACGCCGGTCCCGACTTCTCCACCGACATTATGGGGACACTTTTCTATCGCACCTTTTTTGGCCAGCAGCTTCAGCTCGGCAACCCGACCATGGGCGCGACCGTTGCAGCCATGATGTTCTTGATTATTCTCACGGGCGTGCTGTTGTACATGTTCCTGTGGGCGCGGCGCGTTCAGACCTACGATCTCTGAGCCGGGCGAACGACGATGAATACTCATTCCTTATCCCGCCTGCGTTATTTCTTCGAGAGCTTCCTACCGCTCCTGATTCTCACCGTTTATGCGATCATTGCGCTGTTCCCGATCGTGATGATCCTGATGAATTCATTCAAGGAGCGAAGAGCCATTTTCGGGGCCCCCTTTGAATTCCCGACTGCAGAGACGTTTAGCTTAATCGGGTATGAAACAGTCACAGAACGGTCCACCTTTCACTTATATTTTCTGAACAGCGCGATTGTTACATTCATCGCCCTGATTTTGACTCTGTTCATCGGCGCGATGGCTGCCTTTGCCCTGGCAGAATATGACTTTCCGGGGAATGCGCTGATGGCGCTTTATCTTTCCATCGGCATTATGATCCCTATTCGCCTCGGCACGGTGGGCATTTTGCGGTTGATGGTCGACTTGAAACTGGTGAACACCTTGACCGGCTTGATTCTGATCTATGTGGCGCAGTCGCTGCCATTGACGATCTTTATCCTTTCTCAATTCATGCGTCAGGTACCTAAGGACCTAAAGGATGCAGCGCGGATTGATGGAGCGAGCGAGTACCGCATTTTTGGCATGGTCCTGCCCCTGATACGTCCGGCGCTCGGCGCGATTGGGATCTTTACGATGATCCCGATCTGGAACGATTTATGGTTCCCCCTGATTATTGCTCCCTCGAACCGGACCGCCACCGTGACCCTGGGCGTCCAGCAGTTTCTGGGCCAGTGGGTCTCAGACTGGAATGCCGTTCTTTCCTCGTTGACGCTCGCGATGGTACCCATCCTCATCCTCTACATCTTCTTCTCGAAACAGATGATCCGCTCCATCACAGCCGGAGCGATTAAATAAGGAGTCCTCGATGAAGGTCGGCATTGTCGGCGTGGGCTTTATGGGCACCACGCACGCGGCGGGCTGGTCAGATACGCCTGCGAGAATTACCGGTTTTACCTCGGAAACCCAGCAGGAAACGGGAGCGCTGGCGGAGCAGTATGGGGCAAAGGTCTATCCTACTCTGGAGACGATGCTGCCAGACGTGGATGTTGTCGATATCTGCTCTCCCACCCATCTGCACCATGAGATGACGCTAAAAGCTGCTGCGGCAGGAAAACATGTTATCTGCGAGAAACCGCTCGCACGCACAACGGAGCAGGCACAGGAAATGATACGCGCCTGTCGCAAGGCGGGTGTGCAGCTTCTGGTCGCCCATGTCGTCCGGTTCTTCCCCGAATACGCGCTTGCACACGCAGCGGTCACTGGCGGACAGATTGGCAAGCCCGGAGTCATCCGCTTGCACCGCGGCAGCTACCGGCCGAAGAAGCCAGCCGGGAACTGGTTCCTCGATGAAGCCAAGTCGGGCGGCATCCTCATGGACTTGATGATCCATGACTACGATTATGCCCGCTGGGTCGCAGGCGAAGTCGAGATGGTGTCCGCTCGCCGCGTCACCGAACACCATCCCGACGCGCCCGTGGACTACGGGCTGGTGATCCTCGGGCATCGTTCCGGCGCCCTCTCACACATCGCGGGCGCCTGGGCATATCCCCCGCCGACCTTCCGCACGCGCCTTGAGATCGCCGGCGACCGCGGCTTGATCGAGTTCGACTCTGACGGCAGCGCGCCAATTCAAAACCTGATCCTCAAAACCGGTGGGAGCGAGTCGCCCGATGTCGGTTTGCCTTCCAGCCCGGTGAGCGAAAGCCCTTACACAACACAGATCAAGGAGTTTTACCGCGCCCTCGCCGACGGTGAATCCACGCGCGTCGCGGCGAGCGATGGGCTGGCGGCTGTACAGATTGCAGAGGCAGCGATCCAATCGGCACAGACGGGCCAACCCGTGAAGATAGGGACACAGGCGGAGGCAATGTGATCAAGATTGGAATCCTCTCCTTCGCTCACCACCACGGCAAGGCGTACATCTCCAACCTGCGCCGGATGGAGGATGTGGAGCTGCTGGGTGTTGCGGATGACGATACACAGCGCGGGCAGCAGATCGCGGATCAAAACGAAGCGCGATATTATCCCTCGTACGAGGCACTGCTCGAAGCAAACCCGGACGGCGTCATCATCTGCACCGAGAACAATCGCCACCGCCCTCTCGTGGAGATGGCTGCTGCGCGCGGCGCCCACGTGCTATGTGAAAAGCCGATTGCGACCACTCTCGAAGATTCACGCGCCATTGTCGACGCCTGTGATAAAGCGGGAGTCCTGCTCATGACCGCCTTTCCCATGCGCTTCAGCGCGCCGCTGCTCGAGATCAAAGCCCGGCTCGACAACGGCGACTTTGGCGATGTGTATTGCTTCAACGCAACCAACCAGGGTGAATTGCCCACAAAACACCGCACCTGGTTCGTGGACCCTGAGCTGGCAGGCGGCGGCGCGATCATGGACCACACAGTTCATCTGGTAGATATCATGCGCTGGTTCACCGGCTCAGAGGTCGCGACGGTGTACGCCCGCAGCAACCGGATCTTCCACGCCGGGGAGGTGGAGGTGGAAACGGGCGCGCTCGAGATGTTGACCTTTGAGAACGACGTGTTTGCTACCATCGATGCCAGCTGGTCGCGGCCGCCGTACTGGCCCACGTGGGGAGGCTTGACTTTTGAGCTGGTCACCCAGCGCGGCGCGGTGATTGTCGATGCCTTCCGTCAAAACTTGAATATCTATCGCCACGAATGGCAGCGCGCCAACTGGGCATTCTGGGGCTCGGACATGAACCATGCCATGCTGAGCGATTTCGCTGCTGCAATCCGCGAAGACCGGCTGCCGCGCGTCACCGGCACGGACGGTCTGCGCGCCGTGGAGGCGACCGTGGCTGCCTACGAGTCCGACCGCACCGGACAGACGGTAAAGGTCGGGCGAGCATGAGCCCACCTGCGGGGCGATTGCTCATTCATAATGCAAAGCTGTTCACCCCGGACCGCCCGGGGCTAACCGGCTGGCTCCTGGCGGAGAACGGGCTGATCCGGGCGATTGGCTTCGGAGATACCCCGGAGTTTCCGTTCGACTCCAACTTCCAGATCATCGACGCGCAGGGAAAGAACCTGCTGCCCGGTTTTATCGATCTGCACGTCCATGGCGCGATGGGCCACGAGGTAATGGATGCCTCGCCCGCGGGGCTGGAGGCAATGGCGCGCTTTTATGCCACACATGGCGTCACATCGTTCCTGGCGACCACGTGGACAGCAGATCGTGGAGCACTGGTCAAGGCGCTGGACCTGGTCAGGGAATTACAGGGCCGCCTGCGCGACGGCGCCACCCTGCTGGGAGTTCATCTGGAAGGTCCGTATTTGAACCCGGCACGTTGTGGCGCGCAGGATGCCAGTCTCATTCGCCGCGCGGAGCGGGAGGAAGCGCTGGAGTTTCTCGATGCCGGCGTTATTCGATTGCTGGCGCTCGCGCCGGAATACGATGAAAACCTGTGGCTGATCGACGAATGCGTGCGACGCGGGATCACCGTCTCAGCGGCGCACACAACGGCGAATTACCAACAAATACAGAGAGCGGTCGCTCATGGAGTCACGCAGTTGACGCACTCGTACAATGCGATGCAGCCTCTGGGTCATCGCGAGCTGGGGACGATCGGCGCTGCTCTGACCCTGCCCCAGATCCACTGCGAGCTCATCGCCGACAACATCCATGTCCATCCGGGCGCCCAGAAGATCCTGGTAGATGTGAAAGGCACCGCGGGCGTGATTCTCGTAACGGATGCTGTCCGCGGGGCGGGATTGCCTGAGGGCGAGTACATGCTTGACAACCGGCTTATTCGAATCCAGGATGGTGCAGTACGCTTATCCGATGGAACACTGGCAGGCTCGACGTTGACGATGGAACGCGCGTTGATGAATGCCACCCTGGCGACGGGCCGACCGCTGACCGAGACGTGGAGAATGTCCAGCCTGAACGCGGCGCGCGCCATTGGCATTTCGGCTCGCAAAGGCAGCCTGGAGGTGGGCAAAGATGCGGATCTGGTCCTGCTCGATGAATCCTATACCGTTCATGAGACCATTGTCCAGGGAGAGATCATCTTTTCTCACCCTGCAAAGGGTGAGACGTAGCCCGCCTAAAGCGAATTTCCAGACGAACGCTGCAAGGTTGCCCTGCAGCGTTTTTTGTTTTCCTCCTTCGGTGAGCATTTGCGGGGAGCCCGGGAACCTTTCACCGCGTTTTTGCGTCCATGCCCCGGTTCAAGATTTGAGAAAGGAGACTGCAATGTCCAAGTCAACCATTTTTATCGTTATGTCCATTCTGATCCTGATCCTGGCAGCCTGTGCGCCCGGGGCTGTTACTCCCGCGCCGATCCTCACCGAGGAGCCGGCCATCCCCGTGACAGGGGTCGCGGTTGTGCAGAGCCTGGAAATCGAGATTCTAGAATCAATGCCTGTGCAGGTGAACGCGATCATCCGCGGCCAGCTGCCCGACGCGGGCTGCACAACGATCACTTCCTTGGACGAGGTCCGGGATGGTAATACCATCACGATCACCCTGGTGACGACCACCGATCCGCTGGCGCTGTGCGCGCAGGCGCTCACGCCTTTCGAGCGTGTGGTTCCGCTTGATGTCAGTACCCTGCCAGCCGGGCAGTACACCGTCAATGTCCACGGCATCGCCCAGTCCTTTGAATTGCCGGGACGCGATGCTGCAAGCTTCCAGCAGCAGCTTGTCGACGCCCTCAGCGCCCGCGATTATGAGCTCTTGAAATCCCTGATGGGCGACTCGTTCATGATCGGTTACTGGCAGTCCGAGGGCACCTCTAATACACCAGACCAGGCTATCGAACAGCTTCAGCGCAACCTGCTAAACGGCTCCGCGCCGATCGTCGCCGACCCGGAGAAGGACCTGGCTGCCCTGCTGGGCGCCGACCCTGTCAGCATCCTGGGCCCCGGTGTCATCGAAGCCAGCCCCCTGTTTACGAGTGGTTGGGGTCCCGAGGGCCGGGATGAGGTCATCCTGTTCGTCGCAAAGAATCCAAGCGGCGATCTTTACTGGCACGGTCTATTATTCGCCAGAGAGGGCTTTGCCCAGGTTGGACCGCTTCCAATCGATCCCATCGACACGGATACCTATGCAACCAGCGTCCGGTACGTAATGGCGCTCCAGGACGTGACCATCTTCAACGGTCCGGGCAGCAGTGCTGCGGTCGTAGGACAAGTATACAACGGGCAGATCGCAAAGGTCATCGGGACCAGCATCTATGGCGACTGGTGGAGGATCGAATGCCCGCAGAACGCTTCCGGCACTTGCTGGGTCTCAGGCAATCCGGCGCTAACGGAGCCGACGACGCTGCCTCACACCAACGAGCCTCCATATGACCCCGAGAGTATCCCCAGCTTCACGGTGCTGGCTGTCGAGGAAGATGAGTTCGTGACCATTCAGACTCTCAACTTCCCGGCGAACACCAAGTTCCAGGTACGCATGGGCAAGGCTGGCACACAGGGTATCGACGGCGTCCTGGTCGAAATCATAAACTCGCGCAATGGAGGCAGCTTCACAGCCACCTTCGAGATCCCCTCCCGGCTCTATGGCGAGAAGCAGATTTCTCTGCGCCTGGAAAGTCAGGATGGATATTACAGCTACAACTGGTTCAACAACGACAGCTTTGCGCTGGCGCCGGGCGATGTCCTGCCCACGGACGTCCAGTATGTGATGGCACGGCAGGATGTATCGATCCATAGCGGGCCGGCAAAGAAGCACAGAATTATAGGCTGGCTCGATGAAGGAGAAATCGTCCAGGTAACAGGAGTGAGCGTGGACGGCAAGTGGTGGCAGATTGCCTGCCCCATCTACTCCACCGGCAGCTGCTGGGTCTTCGCCAGACCGGCTTATACCCGTCCTGCCGCTGGACCCGACCTGTAAAGACTTCAGTAAACACAACTCGTTATTCAAGCTCCGTGGAGTATCACTTGAGAGAAGGTGGCTCCACGGAGTTGTATTTAAGGTCCAGCTGTTGTAACGGGCTGTGCGAGGACCAGAATCATGAGGCGCTCAAACAGAATGCAGCATAAGCTCCTGGGCGAGGTCTTGCACCCTGAATGACCCCGCCTGGCGACGCGCCTCCTCCACCTGTCGGGGCGTCAGCTGTACTTCCAGCTCACGACAAAGCCTTTCGGCTCGATCCTTCGTCTGCTGATGGCTGGAGGGGTGCGCCATGCCGCGGGCTGCCATCTCGTATGCCCGTCTGGTGAGCCCTGCCCTGGCATACAACCCGGCCATGCCGACTATCACATCCAGTGCAACCGGTATAGCCTGGATGCGCAGAGCGATATTGAGCGCCCGCTGGAACGCCTGTGTTGAATCCTGGCTAGCCGCGCGCTCGGCAAGGATATAGCCCAGCTCAGTCAGAGTTGAGGCGAGCAGAATCTGGTCACCGTCCTCTTCGAAAAGCCGAGCGCTTTCGCGAATAAGCGTCTCGGCGCCCGCCAGATCTCCAGTTGCGAATGCCAGCCTTCCCTGACAGTACAAGATATTGCCGATGCCCCAGCGGTCATTGAACTGAAGCGTGATCTCCAGGCCTTCTTGCAAGACTGTTTCCGCTTCGTCCAGCCGGCCGGTCTGGAGCGCTGCAGCGCCCAGCCGGGTGAGCGCCACCGCCATGCCACGCGCATGATTAATGGACTGCATGATCGAGACACTCTCTCTAAGGCAAGCATACGCCTTCTCATAATGCCCCTGCGCCAGGCAGACCATGCCGATCTGGCTCTGGGCATATCCCATGCCATGGGTACGGCCCTGTTCACGGTTGAGCGCAAGACATTCCTCAGCGAGCCGGCGCGCGGCTGCATAATTCCCCTCTGAAAGCTCCAGGATCGAGTAGTACAAGAACAGTTCCGGCAGTAGTACGCAGTCCCGAAACCCGCCGAGATACTCGATGCTTTGCTGAAAGAGCTCACGGGCTTTGCGTAGATCTCCCAGGTGCCAGACCATATGCCCCTGGCAGGTCATCAGCTCGCCCAGCGCGATCTGGACTTCCTCATCCCTGGCTTGCAATTGCAACGCCGCGACAGCCTGCTCGAATAAAACGGCTCCCTGACGAATCCAGTTGCGAATGTCATGCAGCACGAACAGACTCACCACGGATTGCCGCAGATTCCTGGTCTGTCGATGAGCTACCATCCAATCCCAGGCCATGCGCAGGTTGTCAATCTCCAGCGTGATCTGGTTGAGTGCACCCTGCAAGCGGGAATCCCCCAACTCAGCCTCCCGGCGGCGGAGCCAGGCGGCGAAATAGTCGGCATGCCGTTCATGCGCGAGAATATTTTCATCCTGGTGCTCCTGCAGGCGCACGACAGCATACTGGCGAATCAGCTCATGGAAATCGTAACGGCCCACGGGCCCTTCGGTATGGCGGAGGAGAGATTTATGCACCAACGCAGAGAGATCGAAGAGGGTCGCTCCGGCTACATGTTCGGCAGCCTCGCGAGTGAAACCTCCTCGAAGCATGGACAACCTCATCATCACCCGGCGCTCATCATCCGAGAGCAAATTCCAGGAGTGATCGAAGACTGCTCGCATAGAACGATGACGTGGGGGCATATCGCGGGCGGCGGTGGTCAGGAAGTCGATGCTGCGCTCCATCTCCTGAGAGATCTCCTGCACCGACATGATCCGCACCCAGGAGGCTGCCAGCTCCAGCCCCAGCGGCGAGCCTTCCACTAACTGGCAAATGCGCGTGATCGCCGCCAGATCCTGCGTCCCCAGCGTAAGGCCGATGTTTGCCTGTCTGGCGCGCTGGATGAACAGTGCCACCGCGCTGTTCGCCTCGAGTCGATCGAGCTGGATCTCGGACGGGACCGGTAGTCCCTGGACCTCGACAGACCATTCGGCTCGCAGGTTCAGGCGCTCGCGGGAGGTTGTCAATAGCCGGACCTCCGGCGCGTGCTCGAGAAGCTCATCCAGCATCTCGATCCCATCCAGCAGATGCTCCAGGTTATCGAGCACAAGCAAAATGCTCTTGTCTTTCAGGTAGTTGAACAACTGCGCCCGCAGCTCAGTTGTCCCGGAGAAGGCAAAACCAAGCGCCTCCGCAATGGCGGGGACGACAAAGGTACAAATGCTTGTGCCTGCCAGTGGAACAAAACGGACCCCGTCTACGAACCGATCGCGCAGCTGGTGCGCGACCTCCAGCGCCAGACGTGTCTTGCCCACGCCGCCGGGACCGGTCAGGGTCAGCAAGCGACACGCCGGGTTTTCGATCTGCTGGATAATGGCATGCAGCTCATGCTCGCGCCCGACGAGCGAGGTCAACGGCACCGGCAGGTTGGATTTAGAAGTTGGGGAAGCAGGTTTACCGGATGTAACTTCGAGAGGCGGGCTCTCCAGATCAAGGGCATCGACGGCTTTCTCCTGGCGCGCCACTTTCAGGAACAGCTCACGCTGGTCCGGCGGGATCTCGAGGTGCTCAGCCAGCAGCTCGGCGACCTGGCGCGAGGGCCGGCGTTCATCCGATTCGATCTTGAAAATCAGGGAGAGGGAGCATCCAACGCGTTCAGCAAGCTGCTGCTGCGTCAGATCGAGCGCCTTACGGCGGCGTTTAATCCATGTTCCAAAGGAATAGTCCACGATCAATACCGTTAAGTAAGCGCGGTGCCTGTTGAGATTGCTTAATTGTACTACTTTTTGTCCAGTGCTTTGTGCGGGTAATTTGCACCCCTTCCCCGGAAAAAAGAATAAAGTAGGGACATGCTTGCTCGATGTGATCCCTGTTCTGTGATTCCCTTTCCGACGGAGGTCGAGATGCCGAACTCGAAACCCCAATCTGTTGCCGGCGCCGAGCGAGCCCTCTCAGAGCGCGCCGCCCGCGGCGACCTGGATGCCTTCAACCAGCTTGTATTGATGTACCAGAACCTGGCTTATAACCATGCCTATGCCCTGCTTGGCGATCCGGCGTTCAGCGAAGACGCCACCCAGGAAGGTTTCATCAAGGCCTTCGAGAATATTGGCGGTTATCGCGGCGGTTCCTTCCGTGCCTGGCTGCTGAAGATCGTGACCAACTCTGCCTATGACCTGCTGCGCAGATCGCGGCGGCATCCAACCCAGCCACTCTTTCCAGAAGATGAGGAAGGGGAAGAGGTCGAATCGCCTGCCTGGATTGCCGACCCTGCTGCATCGGTGCAGGCAACCGTAGAAGGGAACGAAGATGCAAAGAGGCTGTACCAGCTGATCGACGACCTGCCGGACGTCTACCGCAGTGTCATCAACCTCATTGACATCCATGAGCTGGATTACACCGAAGCTGCCAGAATTCTGAACGTGCCCCTCGGAACGGTGAAGAGCCGCCTCGCTCGCGCCCGCCTTCAATTGAAAGAACGCCTGGCGGGCGACTCAAAATATTCGGGAGGCTTCAGCCCGGCTGCCGCCACTGCTCTGAGAAGTTAATCAGACCAGGGTCCAGACAAAGAATCGACTTTGAGGAACGCCAAGAAGACCTGTCCGGGAACTCCGGGCCAGGCATTTATCAAAAAAGTGACTGGAGGAAATCATGTTGAACCCGCTAAAAAAAATATCCACTGCCTTATTTGGACCGCAGGGCCCGATGGGTCCACGCTTCCCCGGGGATAGCAGCCCGGTCGGGCAATACTCTCGTTTACGTTATCATGCACTGACCATCCAGAGAGAGCAGGCCGGCATACCCCTGCCGCCCTCCGATAGTCCCGTGTGGGCAGTGCTTATGGAAACCGGGCATCCCAATGTAACTGAGACCCTTGCGCTGGTCAGCGATGGTACATCGAGTGTATACATGAGCGATGGAGATGGAGTGATCGGTGGTCATGGCTATGAGAATGTAAGAAAAGCCAACGCGGATTTTGTCAAGATAGCCAACCGCGACAGACACCACTTTCAACCCACCGAAGGCTTTCCCTTGCCTGCACTTGGATATACCGTCTTCTACGCACGAACCGACTCCGGGGTGCTCGTGAGCAGTGGAACCCAGGAATCGTTCATCAATGGCCAGCATGTTCTCTCTGAACTTTTCCAGGCAGGACACGAGGCGATTACCCAGTTGCACATCATTGTTGCCGCGAAGGAGCTAGAAACGTTTCAAACGGGTACAAGCGAAGATTACTACAATCGCGGAGTCGCTTATGCAGAAAAAGCCGCCGCTTATCATGCTATAGCCGCCTACGACAAAGCCATTGAGCTCAACCCCAGGAACTTCGCTGCATATCACAATCGCGGCGTGGCGTACGGGGCTTTAGGCAACTTTGACCATGCCCTGGCAGAATTCAATAGAGCCATTGCATTGAACCCAAACGATCCGTTTATCTATATGAACCGCGCAAATGTGTATAAGTTCAAGAAGCAAAGTGAAGAGGCTGTCTCCGACTATAGCAAGGCAATTGACCTCGATCCGGGACTTGCCGAAGCATACCTGGAACGCGGGCTATTTTACAAATCTCTGGAACGCCGGAGTGATGCAAGAAGAGACTTTCACCGTTTCCTGGTGCTATCGAGGGATCCCCAAAAGCGAAAGTTGGTAGAAGAAGAATTGAGGCAACTACGCTAAGATGCGTGGTTCCTTGTGTTCCTTCAGCGCTCTGGCAAGGAGAATTTCCGGAACAATTGAACGCAGGGGCTCGTCCTCTGTACATGTTTTTTCGCAACGACCGGATCGTGTTGGTCGTGCTGCTTGCAGCCATGCTGGCTTGCAACCTGCCGGTCCCGGCCCCTGCCTCGCCCATCGGGCAACCCACGCCGATCCTGACCACAGCCTCTCCACCGCCCTCGCAGACGGCTCTTCCTGCATCCATTCCATACCAGCCAGTCTTCGAAGCCGCGTCCTGCGCCTTCCCCATTCCTTCGGGCTATAACCCGGAGTGTGGTTATCTCGTTGTGCCCGAAAACCGCCTGAATCCCGGCACCCGGTACATTCGACTGCACGTGGCGATCTTCCGCAACCGAGCAGGAGCGGCGGTCGCGGACCCCGTCATCCATCTGGCCGGTGGTCCCGGCTCCTCGTCGCTCGAAGTGGCTGGCTACATGTTGGGGCAGGGCCTGGATGCAATCCTTAACCAACATGACTTCATTTTGTTCGACCAGCGCGGCACCGGCTATTCTCTGCCCCGCCTGGATTGCCCCGAGCGCGTCGAGGTCACCGCTACGTTACTGGAAATCGGGCTGACCTCTCCAGGCGCCAATGAGCTTATCGTAGAGGCATTCCGCCGCTGCCGCGAGCGCTTGCTTGCAGAAGGCACGGACCTTTCAGCCTATAACAGCGCGGTGAGCGCAACCGATTTGAATGACCTTCGAGTGGCTTTGGGGTATGAAGCCCTGAACTTGTATGGTGTCTCCTATGGAACGCGCCTGGCGCTGACCTTTATGAGAGACTATCCGCAGGCGGTGCGCAGCGCGGTGCTCGATTCAACGTATCCACTGGAGGTAAATCTCTATACCGCCCTGGCGCCCAACGCCGAACGTGCCTTCAACGTGTTCTTCGAGCGCTGTACATCCGATCCCGGCTGCAATGCAGCCTATCCCGAGCTGGGGACAGTCTTTTATCAGTTGGTGGACCGGTTGAATGCCGCGCCGGTTACCATATCCATGTATGCAGCCGGCGTCGAACGTAGCGTCCATTTGGACGGCGGGCTGTTGATCGACGTTCTGTTCCTTGGACTATACAACCCGGCGGTCACAGCGTCCATGCCTGAGATGATCTATGATGTCCGCTCAGCTGATTACACTCTTCTCCGGGAGCGGCTGGCGCTGTATTTTTCTACGTCCAGCGCGCTGGGCATGCAAATGGCTGTCCAGTGTTCCGAAGAGTTTCCCTTCAACCTGGCCGAGGAGGCATATACAGCCGCGCAAAACGTCCAGTCGCAGATCGCTGCGTTCTACCCTGCCAGCGTACAGCCTTTATTCGAGGCTTGCCGGGAATGGATCAGCGTCCTGCCCGATGCGCGCGAAAATGCACCGGTTGTCAGCGACGTCCCTGTTCTGGTGCTGGCCGGCGACCATGATCCGATCACTCCTCCGGACTGGGGGCGGGTAGTGGCGGGACAGCTGACACGCAGTTATTACTATGAGTTCCCCGGCCACGGCCACTGGGTGACGCGTTCCTCGCGCTGTGCCCTGCAAATGTCACTAGCCTTCTGGAGGGACCCGGCTGCAGATCCGGGACATGTGTGCCAGTAGGATCTGGCTGCGAATGCTGCCGGGGGTGCATTGGAAAATCAGAATTCACACGATCCGAGAATTGCCGATTGACTTTTGATTTTGAACGTTGTACAATAGAAGCGAACGTTCGGGCGAACGTTCGCTTAACTCAGACGAGAGGACTGCATGTCTACGAGAAAGATCACTCTCAAAGAAGTTGCAGAGCGTGCCGGTGTCAGCTACCAGACCGTCTCCAAGGTGCTCAACCGGCAAGCACAGGTCTCCAAGGAAACTGAGCAGCGCATCCGGGATGCGGTGCACGAGCTCGGTTATCGCCCGAATCAGATTGCGCGCAATATGCGGGTGATGCGCAGCCACATGATCGGTTATTCCTGGGTGCCAACCACGCCCAATCAGGCAAATCATATCCTGGATCAATTCCTATCGAGCATGGTGCTCGAAGCAGAGGCAGCCGGCTATCACCTGCTGCCTTTTCCCTTTCGCGAAGGCGAAGCGCACGTGGATGATTACCGCGAGCTGATCCATACCGGACGGGTGGATGGCTTTGTCCTGTCCAGCGTCAACTACGAAGATCCCCGGATTGCGTTCCTTCTGAAAAGGAATTTTCCCTTTGTCGCCTTCGGTCGCTCCAACCCTGAGCTCGATTTTCCCTACGTGGATGTTGACGGCGCAGCCGGATTGGCACAGGCGGTCCAGTATCTCCTGTCCCGCGGGCATCAGCGCATCGCATTGATCGCCTGGCCCGAAGAGTCACGGGTCGGCAATGAGCGGCTGCGCGGGTACGTCGAAACGATGGGTGCAAACGGTCTGGAGATCTGTCCGGAATGGGTGGAACGAGGGGCAGGCACCTATGAGTTCGGACATCAGGCGGCCTCACGGCTGATGAGCCTAGCGCACTCTGAACGCCCTACCGCCATTTTGGCGCTCAACGATACGCAGGCGATTGGTGCTTTGCATGCAGCCCGCGAGTGCGGGCTCGACGTTGGCAGGGATATTTCAATCATCGGCTTCGACGATTCCCCGATGTCGCAGTATCTTCTGCCCCCGATGACTACGATCCGGCAGCCCATTCGAGAGGCTGGACGCAAATGCGTCGAGATCTTGCTGGCGCTGATGCGTGGAGAGCAGCCTGCAGAGCATCAGGTGCTGCTGAAGCCAGAGCTCATCGTACGCGCTTCCGCATAAGATCGTTAAGTTCATTGAATCAAGGGGGTACAACTCATCGCCCGTACAACGCACATCCATAGCAAATCATTCGCAAAGGAGGTGGTTCCTGTCCCATAGTCGGGTCTTTCGCGTTCATCTGCGTTTCGCAGCTTGAAAATCAGAATTAGATATAAGGAGATCTGAAATGAAATCACTTTTGAAACTTGCATCGCTGCTCTTCATCGCTGCATTTCTACTGGCGGCCTGCGGCGGCGCTACGGAAGCCCCGCCGACAGATCTGCCCGCGAC
>DATHTH010000348.1:0-3272 GCA_035463495.1 Anaerolineales bacterium
CGCCTATTCGTGCCGGTTATGCTCCCACCACTCGCGGAACTCCCAGTCCTTGAGCGCCAGGCGCAGCTCTTTGCGGCTGCGCAGGTTGAACTTGTCAAAGATGCGCTGGAGGTGGGTCTTGACCGTCTCGGGCGCGATGACCAGGGTCTGGGCGATCTCGTGGTTACGATAACCGAGGCAGATGAGGGCGACCACCTGCTGTTCGCGGTGGGTGAGGGCTGCCCAGCGGTTCTCCATCTCGTTCTGGCTCAGGAACTGGTTCAAGCCTGCCTTGGTGAAATCGGCGATGACCTCCTCTTCGCGGCGGCTTTGCTGTTTCGCTACATCTTTGATCGCCGTGATCAGCTCTTCATCTCTCAGGTAGACCCGCGACTCGCTCTCCCCGCTTCCCTGCACAATGCCCAGAATATACTCGATGATCTTACGCAGCACAGACATGGCGGCGATTATAGTAGAACAAATGTTCTAAGTCAATTACAGCTTTGTTAGGCAGTGCCCGGGAGATAAAGAAAAATAGCCGGCATTCTCTTACGCCGGCTGCCCCCGCGAAGTCGGGAAGAGGCGCTCAGGCGCGCAGCTCGAGGTCGATGTCCTCATCGGTGACGATGATCTCATCGCGGGGCGCGCGGCGCAGCACCATGAACGGGTCGTTGCCCTGCTGAATGTGCAAGCCGTGCAATAACAGGCCGAACTGCGAAATGCCGAACCAGATCAGGAAGAGAGTCAGAATAATGGAGGCCTGATCGATCCATCTGGGCGCGTTTTCATTCAGCTCCTGCACCTGCTCTCGCCAGCCCACAACCTTTTCCTGATACTCCTGGATCGCCGTCAGAAAGCTTTGCAGGCTCTCACGTGTCTCGGTCAGGTCACCGCCGAGAAGATAGCCGGTATCAGCCACAAATGTGGATGCCTGAGTCCCCAGCACTTCGGCATTTGCAATCTCGGCGTCGATGGTTCGGGCAGAAGCGATCAGATCCCTCAGGGCGCCCGAGGGCAAACTTAAATCGATCCCGGGAATAAAATTGCTGATGCCCGTAAGGATCGAATCCAGGCTTTCCAGTTGAATCCGGGCCGACTCAATGCGAGTGCGAGCTTGTTTTAATTCGGGGAGCAGCCGCTCGTCCAGTGTGCTCTGGATAGTCTCAAAAAGACTCTCCGCGCCTTCGGTTTGCTGTGCAAGTGCTTCCAGGGCCGTCTGGGCATTGTCCACGATGCGCAGGGCGCGCTCGAGCTCCCTCTCCGAGCTTGCCAGCGTGACCTCCGTCTGCTCCAGCTCGCCCTCTATCTCCCCGAGCAGGGTCGTGGCTTCATGGGTCATAGGCTCGTTATAGAACCAGACCGCCACAATGCCGAGGACACTTAATACGAGCAGCGTCGCGCTCAGGGCAATCAGGATTCCGGCGGAAATTTTACGAGCCATACGCAGACCTCCAGCGATGTGAGTCTAAGCCTGATATGAACACAAAACGCTTCAAAACGAGCCGGGCCCTCCTTTTATGCTTAACGACTCGAGTGGCGAAGATTATACGGCAAGATTCGCACAGGATGCACTCGCATGGCGCTGCTTGATCCTACGGTCCGGGCTTCATGGCGAGAGTCGTGTCCGCAGTCACCCGTTGGTCGAGTAGGCGGCGGCGTATCGCCTCCCCGCCGTACCAGGACCGACAGGCTTCATACGAGAAGGATTTTCCTGCCAGTGGTAGTTTCGGTACGCTCTTCGAATGCACTCATTGCTCCACAAGCCAGCGTACACCTCCTCCGGTCAGCGCGAAGGGGCGCATAACGGAAAATTTTCATTCATTTAAGATTCATTCGCGTGATAATCGGACTATAATTTATCGAACGGTCTTTGTTCTTATTCAGGAGAGGTAACCATGCTTGTCATTATCAGCGATATCCATCTGGGGGATGGCACGACCGCCAGCACCATCTCACACTCCGCCTTCGAGCTCTTCGCCAACCGTTTGAACCAGACTGCCCTGGCTGCCTCCATCCGCCGGGACGGGAGCTACCGCCCGATCGAGAGCCTCGACCTGCTCTTGCTGGGCGATGTACTCGATCCCGTGCATTCGACGCTCTGGCTCAAGACCGCACGCGGGGCGATGGACTACACCCGCCCATGGACCGACGTGCGCAGCCCGACGTTTGCCGAGACCCTGGCAGCCACGACGGAAGCCATCATCAAAGAGAACGAAGCAGCGCTCGAAACTTTGCGGCGCTGCGCCCGCGGCGAGGTGGTGCTCCTGCCGCCCGCAACCGCCAGCTTCAAGCCGGACCACGATTCCCGGGAGCGCATCCCGGTCCCGGTGCGCATCCACTACATGATCGGCAACCACGACTGGTACTATCACCTCAAGGGCGAAGCCTTCGACGCCATCCGCAGGACGATCGTCGATAAGATGGGGCTGTGCAATAATGCCGGTCCGTTCCCGTATGAAATGGAGGAGGACCCGGCGCTGCAAGCCATGCTCGAGTCCTACCGGGTCTTTGCCCGGCACGGCGACTATTACGATAAGTTCAACTTCAACCGTGAGCAGGGCCGCGACCACGCCACGCTGGGCGATATCTTCACCATGGACGTCTGCAACCGCTATCCGGTGGAGGTGGAAAAGCGCTACGGGGACAGGCTGCCGGTCGGCATCATCGAGAGCCTGCGGCGCATCACGAACGTGCGCCCGGCGCTCGCCACCCCGCTCTGGATCAGCGGGCAGATCCGGCGGCACGCCAGGGATACGAAACTGGAAGCGGAGCTCAAGAATGTCTGGGATGAGCTGTGCGAAGAGTTCCTCGAGCTGGATGTGGTGCGTGAGCAGGACCGGGCGTTCCGGTTCGACATCGTGGATGCCATGCAGGTGATCCTCAAGATCTCGAAGCGCGCCTCGTTCCAGACCCTGGACGATATCGCCATCTGGGTGCATGAGCGGCTGCGGGACCACGAGCACTCGCTTGCCGAGAATGCCCTCAAGGAGCAGGCGTTCCTCGATAACCGGGCACGCTTTGTGGTCTACGGGCACACGCACCAGCACGAGATCGTCCCGCTCGATTCCGACGGCGAGCCGCCCATGGAAGAGGATCAGTTCTACATCAACTCGGGGACGTGGCGCTCGTATTATGACCTGGCAGTCAAAGACCCCCGCGAGCAGAAGTTCGCCCGCTACCAGACGTTCACCTACCTGACGTTCTATAAGGACGACGAGCGCTCGGGCAGGCGCTTCGAAGCCTGGTCCGGCGCGTATGTGTAAGGGTTGAAGCAAGAGCCTTGCGAAGGTTTT
>DATHTH010000349.1:0-8408 GCA_035463495.1 Anaerolineales bacterium
GTGACCAGTCCATTGACAGGATGCCTCTGTCCATGTTCTATACCGGGGGCATTTGCCTGGACCTATCGCACAAAGGTCTGCGCGAGCTGATCGAGGTCTCGGATCTTGAAGGTGCTCTGTCGCCTCCCCATCTGGAAATCAAACCGGGGGATACCGTCTTGCTCTATACCGATCACTACCGCCGCGCCTACGGGACAGAGGAGTGGCACCAGGGACCGGGCATCAGCGCCGAAGCGGCACGCTGGCTGGGGCAGCTGAAGATTGCAGCCTTTGGCGTCGAGACAATGGCGCCGGGCGTGCTCAAAGTCTCGAACCGCGAGGTGCATCGCATCTGCGGGGAGCTGGGCTTTACCCACTACGAGAACCTGATTAATCTGCACAGGCTCGTGGGGCGGGGACGCTTTCGTTTTATTGGACTCCCGCTCAAGATACGCGGCGGCACCGGCTCACCGGTGCGGGCGGTTGCCGTGTTCGAGGCTTGACGCTTGTCGTACGTCTTTATTGGGATTCGGGCGGAATTACAACGTCCTCTGGAAGCCTGCCAACCCAGTCATCGCCGAGGCGAATTTCGATATCCACCGTTTCAGACGGATCCGGCTGGATCAGGATCTGCACGCTCCGGGTGATCTCAAAGAGATCCAGCAGATAGCGAAACGCATAGAGCTTCGGCGAGTAGAGCACAATCGTCGTCCGGCTGGAGGCTCGCGTCTCTCCAACCTGGGTCACGGATACCCCGCGCTGTAACAGATAGTCCTTGGTCTTTGATTCCAGCTGCGGCGTAGACGACCCGTTCAACACCCGGACGCGCGCCGCATCGGCTTTCATCAAACTCAGCGCCGGTCCGTGTGCCAGGGGGCTCACCGGTCCGGCCGGGGTAAAGATCTCGTCGCGCAGTATCCGGATTTTGTCCGGGAGGGGCTTCAGCACGCTGGCTCTTTGCCCGCCGAGCGTTGCGCTGCCGAACGACACCATGCTGTGATCGATGACCCGGTTCTCGATGCTCTCCCTTGGAATCTCTCGCACCAACACCGCCAGGCGGATCGCTTCATCGAGCGTCATATTGGTTCGGATACCACCGGAAAACGTGCTGTACAACCGGGGCGCCTGCACGAGCAGGTCGGCGAAGTTTTCCGGGTCGAACACCTTTTCGCGGATCCCAAAAATGACCTTTTGCTGGCGGCGAGCGCGCCCGATATCGCCATCCGTGCAGCCCTGCTCCAGATGACGGCAGCGTGCGTATGCCAGGGCAACCCTCCCGTTGAGGTGACGGATGCCGCAACAGGTCAGCTTGACCTTAGGATATTCCCTGCCATTGGCGATCGGATCGAGAAAGAGCGTCTCGTCGTTGTACACATCCACGCCGCCAATCAGATCGATGACTTCCACAAACGTATCGAAATCCACCTGCACATAATAATCTACGGGAACACCGATGAAGTGCGAAACTGTCTTCATGGTCAGGTCGGGACCGCCGCCGGGCAGCTTTGAGCGCCGGCCCAGGGTCCAGGCGGTGTTGATACGGCTATAGCCAAAGCCGGGGATGTTCACCCACATGTCGCGCGGAATCGAGATCATGCCGGCAGTCTGCGTCGTCGGGTCCACGGTCAGGAGGATCAGCGTATCCGTACAGAAAGAGCAGTCCCCCTCCGTCACGTCGCCGCCGCGTAGCCCGATGAACAGGATGTTGATGCGGCCGGCGCCGTCCCAGGTGGGAAAGTCCGCCTTTTCCGGGGGCTGTGGCTCGGGCGTGGCTGTGGGCGCGGGCGTGTCTTTCGGATTGACGATGACCGGTGCATCCAGAGCATTCTCTACTTCACCGGCGCAACGGTCTGGCGGCAGTCCGGGGAGCGCTGTCAGGCGCCAGCAAGCCGCCAGGTCACGGGCGAACACGAAGGCACCGGCGGCGAGGCACAGCGCGACAGCCCAAAAAATGAGCTGGCGGAGGAAAGAGGAGTGGGAACCGAATGGTGGCATTAGCTACGTTTGAGACAGCGTCTGTACCGATAAACAATTCAATCGTCAAAGTAGGAGATGGAGTTGCCGTGCTACCTCGAATCGACATTCAGACCCCACACGTATTGGAGGCAGCGGGACGCTGTGTGATTATTAACGAACGAGAGTAACCCCTGCTAAGGGGAGATGTGGGAACGTTTTGATTCTATCATTGACTGTACGTCCCAGAGTGACAGTTTCATCCCGGCGTATGCCCTGCTCGTATCCACGATCGGTGCTTGATAGTAAAATATCGCTATGACCACTTACTGCGATTATTGCAATTCCCACCCCGAGGATACCTACAACAAGACGTACCACGATACTCAATACGGTTTCCCGCTCAAGGATGACAACCTGCTGTTCGAGCGCCTGATGCTCGAGATCAACCAGGCCGGGTTGTCCTGGATCACGATCCTGAAAAAAGCAGATAACTTTCGGATGGCGTTTCATGGCTTTGACATCGACAAGGTCGCCGGATATAGTGAGAAAGACCGGGCGCGTTTGCTTGCGGATGCGGGCATCATCCGCAACCGCTTGAAGGTCAACGCTGCCATCGTCAACGCGCAGAAGATCCAGGAATTACAAAAAGAGTATGGCTCCTTCCGCGCCTGGCTGGATGCGCACCGCAATCTTTCCAAAGAAGAATGGATCAAGCTCTTCAAGAAAACGTTTGTGTTTACAGGCGGGGAGATCGTGAACGAGTTCCTGATGTCTACGGGGTATTTGCCGGGAGCGCATGAGGAGAGCTGCCCGATCTATAAGAAGGTAGCATCGCTGCGCCCCGCGTGGATGCAGCGCACGTAGTCTTATAATTCCTGCTATGTCACAAATTATCCCCACTGCCGAGCCGTTTTTCCTTTTAGGCGACCCCTCGAAGCCTGCCTGCCTGCTCATTCATGGGTTCACCGGGACGCCCAAGGAAATGCGCGGTATGGGAGAGTATCTTCACCGGCAGGGATACACCTGCCTGGGCATTCGTCTCGCCGGGCATGCCACCGATCCCGAGGATATGATCCGGGCGCGCTGGACCGATTGGACCGCTTCAGTTGAGGACGGTTTTCAGCTTTTACGAGGCATTAGCCCTGATGTGTTTCTGATCGGGCTCTCTATGGGAGGCATCCTGTCCCTGCTGACGGCCTCAACGCTGCCGGTGAGAGGGGTCATTGCAATGTCCACGCCAGCCCGCCTGCCGACCGATTATCCGGTCTGGCTTATCGAATTTCTGAGCCGGTTCATACGATTCCGGTCCAAAAGCAGCGAGCCACCCGGCAGCGGCTGGTTCGACAAAACCGTCTACCACGACCATATTGCCTATCCCCGGCACCCGGTCCGTGCAGCGGCAGAGCTCAAGAAATTGATCCTAGAGATGCTGGTTGCCCTGCCCAAGGTCACCGCGCCCGTTTTGTTGATGCATTCCCAGGATGAACGCTACGTGCTCCCTGATAATCTGGAAACGATTTACGCCGGGCTGGTCAATACAACGGATAAGACCAGGCTCTATCTTACGGGATCCGGCCACGTGCTGCCGCGCGATGCGAGCCGGGAGCAGGTCTTCCAGGCCGCCGATCATTTTATCCAAAGAGTGTGCAGCTAACCAAGGAGCCTTTTGAACCGCAGCCTTATTTTTGTCGCGCTTGCCCTTCTGATGTGGGGCTTTGGCGAAGGGATGTTTTTTAATTTCGTGCCCATCTATCTTGACAACCAGTTTGGCTTGAGTAAATCGGACATTGGGCTGGTGCTGGGGGCGTTCGGGCTTGCGATGGCGATCACGCACATACCCGCCGGCCGGCTGGCGGACAGGGTTGGGCGGCGGCCCCTCTTGTGGGTTGCCTGGGTACTGGGACTGCTCTCCACCGTCATTATGGGGCTTGCGCTCTCGCTGCCGCTTTTTCTGGTGGGATTATTCGGTTATGGATTGACCGCGTTCGTCTCCTCACCCTTGAGTAGTTATGTGACCGCGGCGCGCGGCAAGCTGCCCATCGGCACAGTCCTCTCCCTGACGACTGCCACTTTCGCCCTGGGTATGGTGCTGGGACCCGTTACAGGCGGTTGGATCGGCGATCAGTATGGTATGAGGATGAGCTTCTTTGTGGCAGCCGGGATGTTCGTGCTGTCGAATGTATTCATATTTTTCATCCAGAAGCAGCCCATCGCTCGTGACGACCCCGGGACGCCGCCACCGAGCCTGAGGAGTAACCAGGCGTTTCTGGGGCTGATGGGCGTGCTCGCCTTTGCCATGTTCTCTATGTATCTTGCCCAGCCGCTCACGCCGAATTTTTTGGAAGGGGTGCGCGGGCTATCTCTGAGCGAGACGGGCATCATCTTCACAGCCGGCGCGCTGGGCAATTCCATGATGGCGCTCACGCTGAGCCGTGTGCCGCCGCGGCGCGGGTTTTTGTTCGCCCAGGCGTTGGTGAGCCTGTTCGCCTTCCTGATCTGGCAGGGGACCAGTCTGCCTTTCTACGTGATGGGATATTTTCTGCTCGGCGGCTTTCGCGCTGCGCGTCCCATGGCCCTGGCGCAGGCGCGTGAGCTGGTCCATGACTCGCAGATGGGGATGACGTATGGCATCATGGAGACGATCACGGCTGTCATTTTCATCCTGACTCCGCCGCTGGCAGGAGTGCTCTTCGAGCGGGACCCGATGCTCGTCTATCCACTGGCTATTGGATTGATCGTGATGTCGATTGCGGTAAGCTATTTCTTTTCCCCGCGAAGAATTCCATCCGTCCCCGGCGAAGTGTCCCCGATGGACGGCGGCGAGGACGCCGCCTAGAGCGTTGTTACAAAGGTGAGCCATGCTTGAAATCGTTTCGTTCACGTTGGGGCCCGCGCAGACGAACGCCTACCTGGTCGCGGACTCAGAGACCCGGGAAGCCGCGGTCATCGACCCTGCCTGGGACGGAGAGATCATCCTCGAAGCCGCACAGGCACGCGGTTGGAGGATCGGTCATCTCTGGTACACCCACGCCCACTTCGACCACATTGGCGGGGCGGGCGCAATCGCGGACGCGCTGAACCCGCTGCCTCTGGTGGCACTTCATCCGAATGACCACGTACTGTGGCGGGCGGGCGGGGGAGGGGCGTTCTTCGGCTTCGAGATCGACCCGGGCCCCGAACCGACCATCGATTTTTATCAGGGGCAAATCCTGCGGCTGGGAAGCGTCGGCTTCGAAGTCCGCTTCACGCCGGGGCATACGCCCGGTCATTGCATTTTATACGTGGCGCAATCGAGCCTCTGCTTCTGCGGCGACGTCATCTTTGCCGGCTCCGTCGGCCGCACTGACCTTCCGGGCAGCAGCTGGGAACAGCTGGAGCACAGCATCCGGAGTCAGATCCTCACCCTTCCCGATGAGACACGCCTGCTCCCCGGGCATGGTCCTGATACTACCGTGGGGGAGGAGAAGAGGAGCAATCCGTTTGTGAGAGGAAATTAAAGCTGCAGGGTCTGGCAATTGCCAGACCCTGCACGTGGCTTAAAATCCGTTCTTCTTGATCACCCTTTTATACCACTTCGCGCTGTCTTTCAAAATGCGCTTCTGCGTCTCGTAATCCACCCAGACGATGCCAAAGCGCTGACTGTAGCCGAAGGACCACTCGAAGTTATCCATCAGGGACCAGACGAAATATCCCGCCAGCGGCACACCCGCCTGGATGGCGCGGTGCATCGCGGCAAAGTGAGTCCGCAGGTAGTTCAAGCGGTGCTCGTCGTGGACTTCGCCCTTTTCGTCCGGCGGCGTGGAGTAGCTGGCGCCGTTCTCCGTAATATACAGCTTACGCGGCTGGTAATTGAAATAGACCCGTCCCAATACGCCGGTCAGCCCCTCCGGATAATTCTCCCAGCCCATCTCGGTCCAGTATTCGGGTGTTTTCTGCTGTGGGAAGACAAGCTGCGGGTCGTTGTCGGAGCCGTTGGTGCGGATGACGTGACGTGAGTAATAGTTCAAGCCGACAAAATCCATGGGTGCTGCGATCGTGTCCAGATCTCCCGGCTGGACGAAGTCCATGCCATTGGGCAGGACTCCCATCTTTGTGTAATCGGCAATTTTATCGGAAGGATAGCCGCGCCCAAAGACCGGATCGGCAAACCAGCGGAACCACTCGCCATCTCCCGAGCGGGTTGCGTTCAGGTCAGCCCGGCTGTTGGAGGCAGGAGTGCTCCAGTTGATATTGAGCGTGATGCCGGCTTCAGCACCCGGGCTGTTGCGGCGGATGACGGGGATCGCCATTCCGTGCGAAAGCAGTAGATGGTGGGACGCTGGCATGGAGAGGGCATATTCTTTTAATCCTGGGGCATGGACGCCGATGCCATAGCCAAGCCAGGCAACAACCGCCGGTTCGTTGTGTGTGATCCAGTTCTTGACGCGGTCTCCAAGCGAACGAGTGACCACATCGGTATACTCCACGAAGGAATCTGCCGTGGAGCGCACGGTCCAGCCGCCCTCGTCTTCCAATTTTTGCGGCAGGTCCCAGTGGTAGAGGGTCACGAAGGGGACGATGTCGGCTTTCAGCAAGCCATCCACCAGCCTGTCATAGAAATCTAGGCCTTTTTTGTTGACTTTTCCCCGACCAGAAGGCAAGACTCGCGGCCAGGAAATGGAGAAGCGATATGCCTGGAGACCGATCTTCTTCATCAAGCCGATGTCTTTTTTCCACAGCCGGTAGTGGTCGTTCGCCACATCGCCTGTATCGTTGTTGCGGATCTTGCCGGGCGTATGCGTGAAACGGTCCCAGGTGGATTCGCCTTTGCCGTGCTTGTCCCAGGCGCCTTCGATCTGGTACGAGGCGGTCGCGGCGCCCCACAGGAAGTTTTCGGGGAAGGTTAGCTTGTTTGCCATGGTGTTTTCTCCAGTCTATGTTTGATGTAATTGTCGGCTGATCGTGCGTGCGCCCTCTAGGTCCGGGGCATAGTCGCTCACGGTTACTTCCCAGCTCTCGTCATACAGCATCGTTTCACCAGGCTCTAGTCTCCTGAGATGGCCCAGTGACTCAAGCTCGAGAAACGTATCCCTTACATACACTTCCGCATTGCAGCCCTTATCCGGGTAGATAAGGGAATCGTCTGTTGTGAACCGTTTTACGAACAGGACGTTGTCCAGGGTGTACGCAATCCACGCATGCGGGTTGTAATACCCGATTTTGAAGGCCTGTGCTGATGCCCGTCCATGGATGAGGATGAGATCGTCGTGCAGCTCCAGGCGTTCATCGCCCAGCTGCGAATAGGGCCACAACACCAGATTGCGGTTCGGCAACAAGCCTGTGTCGGCAACCGACTGCGGAAGGATCGCCATGCCGCCTAGCTGCATTTGTGTGATCGCCCAGGGCGCCAGCTCGATCGGTTGATTCCCGTGCCAGGTCACACGGTGTGCCACTGCAACCCTGTTTCCATCCAGTCGCAGGGAAATTTCCTTTTCCAGGCCAGAAGCATCTACGTTGCTTCTGAGAGTCACCCCATTGTCTGCTGTGCTGATCTGTACGTGATCTTCAGGGACCATATAAAACAGGTCTTCGGGGGCTGTCCATATACGATGCCCGCCGTGAAGGTAATACTCCCCATGCGGAGTCGGCCAGTGCGCCTCCGGGGTTCTTGCGAAAAGCTGCACACCTGTTTCCTTGGCGTATAAGCGGATCACCCGCGGACCCAGATTCGTCAGATAGTCGATCCTCAAGAATTCATTTTCGAGAGAGGCAGAGGGAAGTTTGTTCATGGAGTACACTCCGGAATCTCCGGCGAGGGCTCGCCATACTCCAGCCCGTAGCCAAACGGGAAGAGTGGCGCATCACAACCGGATTTCTCATTCAGGTTATTGATATTGATGGGAAGCTGCTCGTTGGAGCGCGGCCAGGAATAGGACAGCTTCCCCGTGAAGGGATAATCCCCGAAGAGGACATCCGCAATCCCGCCGCCTTCTGTGCCGGGCAGCCAGGCGGCCACCCAGGCTTCGGCGAGCGGCAGTTGTTCCGTGATCACCCGCGGGCGGCCAGAGAGCAGGATCACAACAACCGCCGTGCTGTGCTTGCGCATATCGGTGAGCAGTCTGATTTCTTCCGCAGTTAATGAAATATCGGCTCGATCACCTATACCTTCGGCGTAGGGTTCCTCGGCAAGGACCACGACTCCCACATCGGCGATTAGCGGGTTGCCGTCCGCATCGCGAAACTCGCCGAAATCGCCATCCCGGTTGTATTCCAGGCGCGCGGCGGGACCGGTCATTGCTCGAACAGCGCTCAGGATCGTCGTGCCCTCGTTGTCGTTGCCGGCTTTGCCCTGCCATTCGAGTGTCCAGCCGCCGGATTGAAGACCGATGTCATTTGCGCCCTCACCGGCGACAAAGAGGAGAGGTATGTCCTTGTCAAGCGGCAGGACATCCTTCTCGTTCTTGAGCAGCACCAGAGACTCGCGTACCGCCTGC
>DATHTH010000350.1:0-16636 GCA_035463495.1 Anaerolineales bacterium
GACTCGGTCATGCGACCTGCCTCGAGAACGACGATGTGGTCTGCTCGAAAGACCGTGTTCAGGCGATGGGCAATCGTGATGACCGTGCGTCCCTGCATCAGGCGGCGAGTCGATTCCTCGAGCAAGGTCTCGGTTTCGGGATCCAGGCTGGAGGTGGGCTCATCCAATATGAGAATGGGGGCATTCTTGAGGAAGGCGCGGGCGATAGCAAGGCGTTGTGCCTGTCCGCCGCTGAGGCGCGCCGCCTCCTCGCCGATAACGGTCTCATACTTCGCAGGCAATGTTTCGATGAAATCATGTAGGTGCGCCGCTTTTGCAGCCTCGATCATCTCTGCATCTGTTGCGTCAGGGTTGCCTAGGCGGATATTGGCAGCAATGCTATCGTGGAAGAGATATGGTCTTTGCGGAACCCAGGCGATAGAAGAAGTGGCAGGTGGAGAGTGGAGCGTGGAAGATGAAGTCTGAGTAGTAATTTGCCCCTGGGTCGGTCGAATGAAACCGAGCAACAGATTGGCAAGCGTCGTCTTACCCGCACCGCTTGCACCGACCAAGGCAAGGTGCTGACCAGCCCGTATCGTTAAGTTGATGTTTTTGAGCGCAGGTCTCGTTTCGCCCGGGTAGGTGTAGCTGACATCCTTAAATTCAATAGACGAAACATCTCCGAGTGTCCGGTCATTATCCGCCGATACTTGATTGGTGGCGACCGGTGTATCCAATATTTCGTAAATTCTTTTTGCGGCTGTTGTGCCCGCCATGCCGGCGTGGAACCGGGCGCCCAGATTCCGCAATGGCAAATAGAATTCCGGGGCGAGGACGAGGATAAAGAAAGCCTCCAGAAATTCCATCCGGGCGTAGAGCAGGCGGAATCCGATCTCCACGGCGATGACCGCCGTACTCAGCGTTGCCAGCAATTCCAGCGCCAGCGCAGACAGGAAGGTGATCCGCAGCACGCCCAGGGTGGTGTCCCGGAACTGGTTGCTGACGGTCTCAATATTCTTTGCATGCGCCTGGGACTGCCCAAACAGTTTCAGAGTAGTCAGGCCCTGCAGGCTATCGAGAAAATGTGCGGAGAGCCGGGAGAGCGTCTGGTACTGTTTCTTCGTGACGATCTCTGCGCCCTTGCCGATCATGATCATAAAGAAGGGAATCAGCGGCGCAGTGACCAGCATGACGATCGCCGAAAGCAGGTCGATCGGAAAGACTACGATCAAGATGCTGATGGGGATCAGGGCGGTGATGACGAGCTGGGGAAGGTACTGGCTATAGTAGGCATCCAGCGCTTCTATGCCTTCGACCGCGGCGGTTGTCAGCTCGCCCGTGCGCTGCCCGCGCGTATAAGCAGGACCGAGCTTGAGGATGTGGTGGAAGAGTCGTTCACGCAGATCCGTCTTGATCTGGACTGCCACCGTGTTGGCACTGACCTCGTTGATCCAGGTGAGCAGGGCTCGTCCGGCAATCAAAACCAGGATCAGCCGCAGCCAGCCTGCTACCTGCGCCAGTGTTCCCCCCTCGAGAAAAACACCGTTGACGGTGAGGCTAAGCAGGTACGCCTGAGCGATGGTCAACAGCCCGATCAAGAATCCGGAGAGAATAGTTACGAGCAGCGCAGAACGGGATGTACGGGTAAGGGCAAGTAATCGCCGGTGCATAATAAGGGGAAAAGTACCAGGTAAAAAAGCTGGAAGGTTGCGAACGCTGACGCAGCCTTCCAACTTTCCTATTATACGGACAATATTGGTTTAGTAGACGAGGCTTTGCTTGTCAGCTGTGATGCGTTTGCGGAACATGTAATAGGTCCAGCCTTGATAAGCGAGGACGATCGGGACGGAGATCAGGGCAATCACAGACATGACCGTCAGGGTGTATTGTGAGGATGAAGCATTATAGATCGTCAGGCTGTAGGCCGGATTTGTGCTGGAGATCATCACGCGCGGGAACATGAGCGTAAAGAAGGTGACCTGAGTCAGCACGATGTGCAGCGCAGTCATGACGAATGCCCAGCCTTCCATCCTGCGGTTGATGAAGTAGATGGTCACGAGCAGCGCCACGTAGGAGGCGATGGGAGTGATGCCAGGGTTGATTCCCAGCTTGCTGGAGATATCCGTATAGATATAAGTCGAGACCAGCAGCACGGTGGTGATGATCGCCGCAGCCACGTAGATCCGCTTCGATAGCCTGTGAACGCGTTCGCGCAGCTCGCCTTCCAGCTTCAGACCCAGGAAGTTCGCTCCATGCAGCACAAAGACGATCACGGTGGTGAGCCCGCCAATCAGTCCATAGGGATTGAGCAGGGTGAACAGGTTGCCGGTGTACATCATGTTCGCATCAATCGGGACGCCGCGTGCCAGGTTGGCAAATGCCGCGCCGAGCAGCAAAGACGCCAGGAACGAGCCGATGGCGATCATCCAATCGAAGCGGTTTCGCCAGGAACGCCTGGGATCCTTGGAGCGGTATTCGAACGAGATCCCCCGCAGGATCAAGCCAACCAGCAGCAGGAACAGCGCCAGATAAAAGCCGCTGAACATGGTGGCATACCAGTGAGGGAAGGCCGCAAACATCGCCCCGCCTGCGGTGAGCAGCCAGACCTCGTTGCCATCCCAGACCGAGCCGATCGTGTTGATGATGGCGCGGCGTTCTTCGTCTTTCTTGCCGACGAACGGCAGGAGCATTCCCACGCCGAAGTCGAAGCCTTCCAGGAAGAAGAAGCCGATCCATAGTATGGCGATCAGGATAAACCAGAGACTTTGGAGAAATTCGTAGGACATCTTATGCCTCTTTTCTTAGTCTTGTGCACCGACCGGCAGCACCTCGACCAGACCGCTATCCTCAGGCTCCACATCCACCGATTCGTGCAGCGCGGCATCGGGCCCGGCAATGGCATATTTTTTCATCAGATGGACCATGGCAATCGCCAGCGAGCCATAGACCACTGCATAGCCGATCAATGAGATCAGCAGGTCGACTGTGGTGAGGTTGGGGGAAACCGCCTGTTCGACCCTGAGCAACCCCTGTACGATCCAGGGTTGGCGGCCCATCTCGGTCAGGATCCAGCCGCTCGAGTTGGCGATATACGGCAGGGCAATGACCCAGGGCACCCACTTCATCCACCTCGCATTTTCATATTGTCCGCGCGTGGCGATCAGGAAGAACAGCGATAGCCCCATCATGAGGAACCCGATGGTCATCATGAAACGGAACGTCCAGTAAGTGACGACCATGAGCGGGATGTAATCGCCGGGCCCGTAGGTAGCTGCGTATTCCTCCTGAAGATCATAGACGCCGCGTACTTCGCAGTCGAAGTTGTTACATGCCAGGAAGCTCAGGATGCGCGGCACACGGATGGACCAAACCTCGCGTTTGCCCGTCAGGTCACCGATTGTCAGGATGGAGAAGGAAGCGGGCTCCGAAGTTTCCCAGTGTGCCTCGATGGCAGCAAACTTCATCGGCTGAGTCTCAAACATATACTGACCGTTGGTGTGCCCGCCGAGGAAGACCAGTGTGCTGGCAATCAAGCCCACGAGCGCGGCCATCTGGAACGAGCGTTTGTAGATCTCCACATACTGTTTGCGGATGAGATGATAGGCGCTCACGCCCAGGATCAGGAAGCTAGCGGTCGCCAGACCTGCCGCAATGGTATGCCAGAAGAAAAGCCAGCCCTTGGGATTAGTCACCAGGGCAAAGAAGTCGACAAGCTCGGCGCGGCCCGTCACTTCGTTGATGATGTAGCCCACCGGATGCTGCATCCAGCCGTTGGCGAGCAAGATCCATAGCGCCGAGAAGTTGGAGCCGATCGCCACGAGCCAGATCGAAGCCAGATGGACCTTCTCCGGCACGCGGCCTTCACCGAAGATCCAGATGCCCAAGAAGGTCGATTCCAGGAAGAACGCCAGCAGCGCCTCGATCGCAAGCGGCGCGCCGAAGATGTCGCCCACATAACGGGAATATTCCGACCAGTTCATCCCGAATTGAAATTCCTGGACGATACCGGTCACGACTCCGATCGCGAAGTTGATCAGGAACAGCTTCCCCCAGAATTTTGCCATCTTGCGCCAGGATTCATCCCGGGTCTGGTAGTAACGCGTCTGCATATAGGCAACAAACCACCCCAGTCCCAGCGTCAACGGGACGAACAGAAAGTGATAGACAGTCGTCAAGCCGAACTGCCATCTTGAGAGTGTAACGGGATCCATAGAGTCTCCTGTTCAAAGTATGATGTGCGCCCTCGGCACATCGAATTCAATAAGCCAAACTTGGACGTGCTATTTCGACCGGAATGCCAGGCGCTTCTTGCGCCAGGCTCTCGAACGTGATTGCCGCCATCTCCCGCAGCATCGCCACCTGGACGCGTCCCCACTTCGAACGGACCGGGCAATTGGACTGGAAGGGGCAATCGTCTTCGCCCTTAACCTGCAGACATTCCGAAAGCAAGACCGGTCCCTCGAACGCTTCGACCACATCCCTGAGCGTGATCTCAGAGGCGGGGCGGGGGAGCATCAAGCCGCCCTCGCGCCCGGGAAATGTGTTTAAGAGCCCGGCACGCGCCAGTTGAGCGACAATCCGCCGCATCAGCGCCGCCGGAATCAGCATTTCCTGCTGGATTGCACTGCTAGAAATCCGTGCACCATCGCTTTGTCTTGCGAGAGCCAGGAGAACGCGTACAGCATAGTCAGTTTGACGGTTGATTTTGAGCATTTTGCGGCTTTCACGAAACTCTTACAGTTTGAGTCAACGTTGACTCTGATTGTAAGCATTGCAAGTATACCGTCATGTGCAATTTGTCACAAGCAGATTGTGACAAAAGTAACAAAATGTTAATAATTACTAGTGGGCGGAGTATAGGAGGTGGGGCGGACTGCCCGGGCGGTATAATCGGTGAAAACATTTCGTGAGGTGTGATGATTGATCCGGTGATTTTTACAATTGAGCTGTTCGGACGGCAAATCCCGCTGCGCTGGTACGGGGTCATTGTCATGGTGGCTGTGGTCGTCGGCGCGCTGGTTGTGGAGCGTGAGTTGAAACGACGCGGCGAGAAAGGTGACCGCATCTGGGATGCCTTGATCTGGGTGCTCCCGGCTGGGATCATCGGGGCGCGCCTCTGGTATGTGCTCAATGCGATCCTGGGCGGCAACCGCTCTTATTTGGAAAACCCTGCCAGCATCATCCGGGTCTGGGAAGGCGGTCTGCATATCTTCGGGGGCTTCCTGTTCGGCGCGCTGGCTTTACTTCATTACCTGCGGCAAAATAAACTGGATCCCTGGCTCTTTCTGGACGCTGCTGGCCCGGCTGTCCTGATCGGGCAGGGGATCGGGCGGATTGCGAATTTTATCAACCAGGAACTATATGGCCCGCCGACCGCGCTCCCCTGGGGGATCCCGATCGGGGCAGATCACCGCCTGCCCCAGTATCAGGACCTGAGCCTGTTCCCCGTGCAGACCACCCGCTTCCATCCGACGTTCGCCTATGAAATGCTCTGGAACTTTGTTGCAGCTGGACTCTTGTTGTGGCTTTCACGCCGTTATAAGGATGAACTCAAGCCTGGCGCGCTCTTTGCCGGATGGCTGATCCTCGCCGGCGTCGGGCGCGTTATCATCGAATTCTTCCGCCCCGATCAGCCAAAGATCCCCGAGTTGGGAATCAGCTACTCGAGCATTTTCGCAGCCTTGATGGCGATCGCGGGAGTTATTCTCTTGCTAGCGCGGTACAAGGTTATGAATTTCCGATATGCAGAGAACTGGGCGGAAGATTATCGAGTCGGCGAGAGTGAAGAGGCTGTCTCACCTGACAGTGGCGTTGAAGAGAGGAATGATGCTCGCATGAAACGACTCTCCCCCGCAGCAGCAAAACGCGTTGCCAAAAAGAATGCCAGAGCTTCTGGCGCACAGGTGAAGAAACCCTAAAAAGCAATCGCCCGACGAAACTCGTTCGGGCGATTTTCTTTAATCGATAGCCGAGACTTTGACCAGCTGCGGACTTGTCAGCTCATGTTCACGCGTATCGAAGCCGAAGCGCTCAAAAATATCGGCATAGATTTCCACAATCTGCTGACGGGTAAAGCCCATTTCCTCATACGAATAGGTATGATCGCTATTGAAGGAGAGAGTTTCTTTCACAGCCTGGTCCACGATTTCGTCCAGCCCGGGTTTGTCCGGATAGCCGAACTGCTCATAGAACGAGCGGATGACCTGTTCCGGGCGCTGGATCAGATCGTCATAGTTCAAAATGAGGTGCCTGGGCGAAGGGTGCGTATCCAGGTACCGGAGCGGGTACCGGTACCAGTGCTGCGTGAAGTCCAGGATTTCGTCCAGATAGAGGTATTTTTCTTTCGGCTCGGTAAACACCCGCCGGGCATAATTGATCCATGAAACCGTGGATGGGAGCATGTCCAGCGGGTTGCGCGCCAGATAGATGATGCACGCGTCCGGAAAGAATTCGAGCAGGGTTGCGATCTTTGGGCTAAAAGCCGGGTTCTTCGCCACGAAATGCCTTTTGCCGGTGGCGAACATATGCCGCTGCAGCATCGATTTGTAAAACGTCATGATGCGACGCTTGTGCCCGGGCGGAAGCGCCTCATCAAAATGCTGGTAATTTGGAAATTCATCCATGAAGGGGAATAGAAAGCTTACCCACAGAGAATCCCAGGCGTGAAAGAGAATGTTTTCATCCTCTTCGGGTTGAAAGAATGAAATCGCGTGAATTTTGAATTGTCCCAGCGTACGGCGGTCGAAGGCATACAGGAGGCGGTGCAGATGACCGCCGAGTCTCTTGTCGAGTCGTGCGAAGAATTGGGTAATCTTCTTCTGCGTCACCGAGGGGGTGAGATAAATATCCCAGATGGTCAGGCTAGTAAAGGTCTCGGTGTCGCGCGAGAGCAGGCGGTGAAGAAACGTGGAGCCGCTGCGCAAATTTCCCAGGATAAAAAGCGGTTTTTCGATGGGCTGTGTTTTGTGTCCGGGGAAAAGAATATCATCCAGGAAGAAACAAAACCAGTGTATCAGCGCGCCCAGCGGCCAGACCGCATAAAAGAGCAACAGGAAGAGAATGCGTTTGCGGGTGAGACGAGCCGGGGTGTTTCTGGCCTCAAAAAACGAGCGATAGAATGTCCGCCAGAAGAGGCGAAAGTTATAGGTCATGTAATGTATTTGTCCTTACCTTCCTTGCACGAAAAAAGCCCGTGCGGGCTTTCTTTCTCGTATTCTATCAGGAAATCCCGGCTGTCTGATCTCAGGCTCTTCTCGCTTAACGATGCTCAGACAGCGCTGTGATGGATGTAGCCACCCGACTCAGCGCCATTCTCCCTACCAAATTGGAAAAAAGGAAAAAGTGCAAAGTATGTCGCAAATTTCGGGGCGTGATACTTATCGTACGTATAATCCTAGCAGCTCAAAATTTGGAGGTCACCATGAAGACAAAAGCGCAGTTCAACGGCAGGCACTGGGAAACGGGGAGCATCCACAATGCACTGGCTCTCCAGGCAGTCAAAGCGCCGCATACCGGCAAGCCTTTTTCAGAAGCCTTGCTGCTTGGCGTCAGCGGCGGGATCGCCTTTGGCTACTTCACGTTCGAATACAAGGGATTTCTCCCACATGTAGCGATCCTGACGCGCAATACGTTCAATCCGTTTCCAACGATTCTGGAACGATTGGGGATTGCCCAGGATGTCCAGCAGACAACCAAGCCGGAGATCGCCGAGAAGAACTTGCGTGACACGCTCGAGAGTGGGATGCATCCGATCCTGTGGGCCGATCAGTTCAGCTTGCCCTACAACTCTCTGCCCGCGGATGAGCCGATGTGGGGCATGCTGCCTGTCCTGGCCGTTGAAACGGACGGCAGGAGTGTGACCGTTGCCGACCGGTCAAGCCAGCCTCTGCATCTTTCCATGGAAGAGCTGACCAGGGCGCGCGGGCGCGTGAAGGAGGATCGCTACCGCCTGGTTACCCTGGACGTGCCGCAGCCGACTAAGCTTGCTGGCGCCGTCCACAAAGGCATTTGCCAGGCGATCAGCCTGTTCACCGAAGAGCCTCCGCGCGGCGCACGTGACAACTTTGGTTTCGCGGCGTATGAAAAGCTGGCGGAGATGCTGGTCAACACTCGCAACAAGCATAGCTGGGAACGATTCTTTGCTCCCGGTATCCGCATGTACCATGCGCTGGCGGGATCTCCGGTCCAGCCCGGGGCATATGACTGGGTGAATACCTGGGTCTCCTCAGACGGCGCCGACCGGGGCTTATATGCGGATTTTCTCATCGAGGCGGCACAAATTTTGAATAAACCGTCTCTCAAAGAAGCGGCTGCGAAGTTCCGCGAGAGTCACAAGCTATGGCTTAAGTTTGCAGATGCACTACTCCCGGATGATGTTCCCTTGCTGGGTGAGAGCAAGAAGCTAATCCAGAAAAAGCACGAGCTGTTTATCAAGGATGGTGAGAGCGCGTTGCCTGAGATTAAACAGATTCACACGCGGCTTAATGAGCTTCTGGCACAATCGGAGAAGGACTTCCCACTTTCGAGAGAACAAGCCGCCGATTTGCGTGCGAACCTGCGGGATATCTTGCTGAAGATTTGCGGTATCGAGCGGCAGGCTGTGGACCTCTTACAGAGCGCAATCGTATAAGGACAAGGGCGAGACCATGGTCTCGCCCTTGTCTATTTGCGTAAGAATTCCAGCGTCCGCCTCCAGGCTAGTTCCGCGGATTCTGGATCGAACTCGGGTCGGTCGTCCTCGAAGAACCAGTGCGCATTCTGGGGATATATATGAAATTCCGGCTGTATCCCGGCATTGCGCATCTCCTCCTCCATCCAACGGACTCCCTCCATCGGCTCCCATTCGTCCGCATCGGAAAAGTGTCCGAGGACCTGTGCCTTGATCATCCCGAAATTTGCTTCACCGATTCCGTAGAACAAAACCATCTTTTCGATTGCTTCGGGCTGCTCGCTTGCCAGCACCAGGGACCAGGCTCCACCCATCGAGAAGCCAATCAGCGAAAACGGTACTTGCTTAACCTCTGGTCGGCTGCGTAAGAGACCTGGTGCAGCAGCAACCACGGCATGCTTCCGTTCGAAACCCAGTTCGTCCATGATCTGTTTTGCTTCGTCAACGCTCGTCGCAACCCTGCCCTCATTCAAATCCGGAGCGAAGACGGCGAATCCCTCGGCTGCCAGTCTGTCACACATCCGTTTGAAAAATGGATTCAGTCCCCACCACGCATGCAGCACAATGATCCCCGGCGCATTGGGCTGCTCTGGCAGAGCCAGGTAACCGCTGGCAGGTCTTCCGCCCACATCGAAAGTGACCTCTTGTCCGTTCATTCTGCATTCTCCCTTTTGAATTTTTCTGCGCCTTTGCGCGTTAGTTCAGTCAGTTCTGCAAAGAGATCGGGTTCCAGCTTCTTAAAGTTGAAACATGACTTCCCCTGCATGTGTTTCTTTAACTCCGGGGAAACATCCTCAAGTAATTCAGGATACATATAAACCGGCATCAAATAGAAGGAAACATAATTCTTCTTGATCTGCACTGACCCGAAGAAAAGCTCCTTCTGCCATTTCTCACTGTAGGGTCCATCCAGATAATAGCTATCCGGTGTATCCGCTTTAAGTCTGAGTCTGCCAGCATAGGGCTTCAGGATATTTTTGAGCTGTTCAAAGACAAGAGGAAAATCAGCTTGAGGTGACATACCGGCTCTGTTTATCCTTTGTTGCTTACTGGACGACGATCCGCATATAGATCCGGTCGCCAAACTGGCTGCCATCGGGCCCGACAGCCTGCCAGGCGCTCTCGTACACACCTTCGGCAAACGGCGCCGTAAACAGGATCTGGATCGTTGCCTGGCTGCCCGCCCGGGCGGGATATAGGGCAGCCTCCACCGGCGCGCCCAGGCTGGCTCCCCCGATGTTTCGCAAGCGATATGAAGAACTCCAGTGACAGGTGCCGCTGTTCTCCACCAGCCACTGTTTGTCAAGCGTCAATCCGAAGGTCGCGGCGGTGTTGTCCGGAATGGTTAGATCATCGATAAAGTTGAGATCATTGAAACATTCCGCCGGGTTGACGGTTGGGATGATAGTCGGTACCTGGGTGGATTGAGCGATAACGATTTCTCTTGTGGGTTGAATGATCAAAGTGGGCTCGATCAGCAGCGCCGGAACGGTTGGCGGCCGAAAAGGTGTAGGCGTGGTAATGGGAGCACAAGCTGGCATCAGGAGAACGATCCATAGAATAGCCAGCAGGCTCTCTCTGATCCAACAAGCGCGTGGATGGCGACCGCTCATAAAAGAAAAAGGGCGACCCGCCTGGTGCTGAAGGCAGGTCGCCCTTGCCGGGCATTTTATACTTCTTCCTCGAGAGCGGATACACCGCCGCCGTCGGACTCGCCTGCACCGATATCGAGCGGTAGAGCGATCTCGCCGCTCAACGCTTTCTGCCGGATGACCGCTTCGATCTCAGTCATCAGGTCGAAGTTCTGACGCAGGAAATCCTTGGCGTTCTCGCGCCCCTGACCGAGACGGACGTCGCCGTACGAGAAGAATGCGCCGCGCTTCTGAACGACCTCGAACTTTGTCGCCAGGTCGAGCACATCACCTGATTTCGAGATTCCTTCGTTGAACATGATGTCAAATTCTGCGGTGCGGAACGGTGGAGCCACCTTGTTCTTAACAATCTTGACACGCGTCCGGTTGCCGATGACTTCATCGCCGACCTTGATCGCCTGGATGCGGCGGACATCGAGGCGGACGGAAGCATAGAACTTGAGCGCCTGGCCGCCTGTGGTCGTCTCCGGATTTCCGAACATCACGCCGATCTTCTGGCGCAGCTGGTTGGTAAAAATAACGGCTGTTTTCGTCTGGTTGATTGCCCCGGAGAGCTTGCGCAGCGCCTGAGACATCAGGCGTGCCTGCACGCCCATGGAGGGATCGCCCATATCGCCCTCGATTTCCGCACGCGGCACGAGCGCAGCGACCGAGTCGATCACGATCACGTCGATGCCGCCCGAGCGGACGAGAGTTTCGGTGATCTCGAGCGCCTGTTCGCCGGTATCCGGCTGCGAGACCAGCAAGTTGTCAATGTCCACGCCGACACGCGCCGCATAGACCGGGTCGAGGGCGTGTTCCATGTCCACGAAGGCAGCCACGCCGCCCATGCGCTGCGCTTCGGCAACGATGTGCTGACAGATCGTCGTCTTTCCCGAAGACTCAGGCCCGTAGATTTCGGTAATGCGCCCGCGCGGGACGCCGCCTACACCGAGAGCGATGTCGAGCGAAAGCGAGCCAGTGGGGAAGGCTTCGGTCTGCATGTGCTGAGCCTCGCCCAGGCGCATGATCGAACCGTCGCCATAGCGTTTCAGGATATCGCCGACTGCTTTGTCGAGCACGGCGCGTTTTGCGCCATCCACATTGCGGGATGGGATTTCGATCTGCTCTTCAGCAGCCGCGGATTTGGATCTTCGAGGGGACATGGTTTCTTCTCCAATACAAGGTTAGGGGACAATTTATTGTGTGTAGATGCGAAGTATAGCACAGATGTTCGATGCGTCAAGGTGTTGCGGACTCGGTCATAGGCAGGAAATCCAGGGTCGGCACCGGTGGCGGAGTCACCTGAAAACCGTCTTTTGTAGAGAATGTAAAGTAGGTTACCTGGCCGGGATAAATGTCAGCCCAGAACTGATATCTCTTTTCCTCGTGCTCAAACGCGATCTTGTACAACCCTGCAGGCAGATCGCTCAGCACCAGGTTTTCCTGGTAATACGGATCAGAGTTGACGGCGCCTTTTGCATAGGTGATCACTTTGCGGAGCGGCACTTCAGAAGGCAAGGGCCGTACATCGACGGGTAGCTGATACAGCAGGTTCCCTTTATCGTCTGTCAACCGTCCCACCAGGATTCCCCAGCCCTGTGGGGGCGCCATCCATAGCTCAGGATTATAGGTTCTAAAAAAAGTATTGTCGCCCAGGCGGACTTCAAAATGAAGGTGCGGTCCGGTGGTCACACCCGTATCGCCGACCAGGCCAAGCACGTCCCCTGTCTCAACATGTTGGCCCAACACAGCAATAATCTCGCTCATGTGCGCGTACACGGTATAGAGCGCCTGTCCCTGGTAGCCAAAATCATGGCGAATCACAACCGCCAACCCATATGGGTCCGTGACATTTCCGGGCACCGCACTGAACAAGCCCCAGTCTGCCGATACCACGGTGCCAGGACCCGCAGCAAGGATCGGTGCGCCTTCCACTGCGTCAATGTCCACGCCGGTGTGGACAATATTCGGCGCAAAGAACACACCACCATAACGATACTCCGCCAGAGGCCAGTTGACGTTATCGGCCGCGATGGGACGGGCAAAATAAAAATGATCGTATGCTGAAACTGCCCAGGGCACCGGATAGAGAGGCGGGCGCCATCCTGATACTGGCTCCGCGCCCGGTGTAGGGAGCACGAACCGGAAGGGAACAATTGTAGGCTTGACCGGTTGCTCTACTTCCTCGGGCGGCGGCGTGACCGTTTCGCCCGCGATGACGGCCGTGGGTGTAAGTATGACTTCTGCGGTAGGCGATGCCGGTGTGCAGGATGTGAGAATTATCAGCCAGAACAGAATCATTCGCGGGTTGAACCGAAGAATCATGACTCCTGAAACCCAGTGGTTTTCCTGTACCGCGCTCTTCGACTGCGCTCCGCTCCGCTCAGCATGATAAACACTTTTCATGGAATAACCGTAGGTGGGGTGGGTGAGGGTGATGAAGTGGGCGATGGCGTGACGGTAACCGTCGGTGAGCGCGTCGGCGATGGCGTGAGGGTTGGGCGCGGTGTGCGCGTGGGCAGGGGTGTCCATGTAGGGAGCGGCGTGCGGGTGGGCGTGACGGTGGGGGGTAAGAGTCTCGTCGGCGTCACGAGAATGTCGGGCGGATAGAGCTGGAGCATAGCCGAGTACCAGTCCAGTCCGTCCGTCAGGGCAAACTCACTGAAGCGTGCCCCGCGATAAAAGGTGCGCCAGTTCGGCAGTGCAGGGACGCGTTCCCACCCATACTGAAGCGCCAGGGATGTGACATCCACCCAGTATCCTTCGGGCACGTCGCTGTAGGTTCCGCCCTGTTCGTAAATTTGCGGGTCAAGGTTATAACGCGCGCTCAAATCCCAGGGAGTGTCACGCAGCGGCTCGCCCAGGGAGCCGTCTTGCAGCTGTGCACGCAGATACAGTCGCCAGTAGGTCTGCGCGCCGAAATCCTCGCGCACCGCGACCATCCAGCCTGCATTGGTCATGAGCGAATTGATTGCGAAAGCCCGGCCGGTGTAGAGCCAGTCTTCGCCGAAGCCGGGATCCAGGGTCGTGGTAATGGGGACAAAGGCGTTCTCAAGGCTTGCCAGCGCGTCCCAGCCCACCTCGAACTGGACGCGTTCGCGCAGCGCAGCGAATGCTTCATCCGCCAGATCATGAAGTTGGGGATAGGGCGCATCCACACCCGTCAGCTCCACCAGGGACCAGCGCTCGAGTCCATCCTCGGAGATGACTTCACTGTGGGCAGCCCACAGGGGAGCAGGAGTCAATCCGGCGGCTTGTAGGAAGGGTTCCGGTAACTGCCCCGGGATTGCCAGGTTTGCCCAGATCAAGCCACGCAACGCCGGTGCAGGGAAGGGCGTCAGAGGCTGGAGCAGTTGACCGCCGATCGAGTACGTAGTCAGATATGTGCTGTTGGGCGCGGCAAGCGTGGTCATGAGCTCATTCCCCGCCACATTCCAGACGGGCCAGTCCCCATCGCCCACCCAGATTGCGGGGGTGTTTCTGCCAAATTCCCAGACATAAATTCCGCTGCGTCCCATACTCTGCGAGGACGATGCCCAGGCAAGCCGGCTGCCATCCGGAGACCAGACCGGATGTGATTCCGACGCCAGCCCCGTATTGCTCAAATTCTGGAATCGCTGGTCATCGGTTCGGTCCAGGTCTGCAAGAATGACCTCCCCATCCGAAATGAAGGCAATATGCCGTCCACCCGGACCCCAGGCAGGCGAGTGGTCCGAGGAAGGCGCTGACGTCAGGCGGATAGGCTCACCCAGTGGATCGTTCGCGGGGCCCACCACAATGTTCAGGTTGCCATCCTCATAAGCTTCGAATACCAGGAATGTACCATCAGGCGACCAGGAGGGCGCGCCCTCGTACTCGGCTGTGTCCGTGAGCTGGGTTAATTCTCCCGTAGATAGGTCGAGCAGGTAAAGATCCCAGAATCCGTTGCGGTTGGAGGTAAAGGCAATCATTTCCCCGTCCGGGCTGGCGGAGGGCAGGATGTCATCCCAGTCCCCTGCGGTGATGCGCGTCAGCGGTGTTCCCGGCAGGGATGCGAAGAGATGTGCATAGCCATCCTCCTCGAAGGAGAAGATAATGGCCTCTGTGAGATTTTTTGAAACGGTGGGGATCGCTTCTTCTGTGGCCGTTGGTTCTTCGAAGACAATGGTCGTCTCAGGAGTTGCTGTCACCTGTGGAGAACAGCTGAGGAGCAAAAGGATGAGAAGACTCAGAATGGCTGCCAGCCCAGGGTGCCGATGGAATAGGTTGGACATGAAGGAATCAGTTAAGCGGGATCGGGCATATCCGCGGCTGCCGGAGGCTCCACGCTGAATTGATATGACTGTGATGGGGCACTGGGGCCGTCGGGATAAAACAAACTTGCTTCGAGGGTATAAGGATTCCTTAGCTCGCCGCGGATGTGCATTGTAAACTCGATTTTCCAGCTCAACGGTTCCACGATGCTGATGGAGGCAACTTCATCGCCAATCGCATCGCTCAACATTACCTCCAGATGCGGGCGCTTTTGAAAGGGCGTCATCTCGATGTTGACCCGCAGACGGTATCCATCCGGATAAGGTGCGGCAGCCAGGGATGTGATTCGGGTTTCTTCAGGTGTCAGCCGCTGGAGATGGTCCTCAGGGAGAAAGAAATCCATCTGGTAATTATAACCAAAAGAAACTACCCGCCTTCCCACAGAGGCGGGCAGTTCAGTTACAGTTTTATTCGTCTCGACTCAGCGTACTGAGCAGGCTCTGGTGGCTCTTTGACGAAAACTATCCATGCGTGCGCTGGAACTCTTTCATAAACTGGACCAGGGCTTCCGCGCCCTCCACCGTCATAGCGTTATAGATCGAGGCGCGCATGCCGCCCACGGAGCGGTGTCCTTTGAGTCCGATCAAGCCGTGACTCTTGGATTCTTTTGCGAATGCATCTTCCAGCTCCTCAGAGGGCAGCCGGAATGGGATATTCATCAGGGAGCGCGCCTCGGGCGCGGCATGGCCGCGATAGAAGCCGCCGCTCCCGTCAATCGTTGTGTAGATCAAGTCGGCTTTCCTGCGGTTAATCTTCTCCATCTCCGCCAGACCGCCCATGTTCTTCACCCATTTGAAGACCAGTCCCACCATATAAATTGCAAAGGCGGGCGGCGTGTTGTGCAGGGATCCGCTGGCGACGAGGGCTTTGTAATCGAGCATCACGGGCAGGTTCTCAGGTGTTCGCTCGAGCATATCATCGCGAATGATCACAACTGTCGTGCCCGCCGGTCCCGCATTCTTCTGTGCGCCGGCATAGATCAATGCGTACTTGGACACGTCGATCGGGCGGCTGATGAAATCGGATGAGGCGTCACAGACCAGAGGCACGCTAGCGGGCGGTGTCGGTTCTTCGAAGTATTCGACGCCGTGGATCGTCTCGTTAGAGGTGAAATGCAGGTAGGCGGCATTGGGATCCAGGTCCAGGCTGGCGGGCAGACATTTGAAAGCTTCCTGCTCGGTACTGGCGGCTGCGCGTGCTGTGCCCAGCTTCTTGGCTTCTTTGATGGCTGTCTTGCTCCACGTGCCGGTCACGATGTAATCTGCCGAGGCGTCAGCCGCGCGCAGGTTCATGGGCAGCATCGCGAACTGTAAGGAGGCTCCGCCCTGCAAGAATATGATCTTATAGTTGGCGGGGATACCCAGCAGCTCACGCAGGTCCGCTTCGGCGGTCTGGATCACGCCTTCAAATTCCTTCGAACGGTGACTGATCTCCATCACCGACATACCCGTGCCTTTGAAATCCAGTAGCTCAGCCTGAGCCGTTTCGAGGACCTCGAGAGGCAGGGCAGCGGGGCCCGGGTTAAAGTTGAAGACGCGCTTGGAATTGGACATGGAATTCACTCCTGGTTGGATAGATTTGCAAACGCGCAAAGCGCGCGACATGACGCGTTTCGCCTGGAAAAACGACTTTTCACCTCATTATATCTTTTTGTCAGACAAATCAACAAGAACAATTAGCACTGTTCCTGCCTGATTAATGTCGTTGACACCAAGTTTTGCCATAAGTAAAATGCTTTTGTGATTATCTTCACTTCGCAAACAGAGATCAGCCGTTCCGACGGATAGATCTCTGTTCTTAATTTCCAACCCAGCAAGGAGCATAGCAATGAGAATCCTGATTTGCGACAAAACGGAAAAGGAGTACATCGAACAAATGCGAGCCGCGGGCCTGAGCGTGGATGTGCGCGACGACATCACACCCGAGGAGCTCTTCCATGTTCTTCCCGCCTACGAGGGCATGGTCGTGCGTTCGCGGACCAAAGTCCGGCAGCCGTTGATCGACGCGTGCCCCAACCTCAAGGTGATCGTGCGTGGCGGCGCGGGTCTCGATACGATCGATT
>DATHTH010000351.1:0-44506 GCA_035463495.1 Anaerolineales bacterium
CGCGCTCCACGATGTTCAGCGCCAGCATCGCCTCGTCTGCCCAGAGCGAGCGGGCGGTGAGGTACTGGCGCAGGCGCAGCACTGCGCCCAGCAGCAGGAGCACGGCAACGGCGACCGTCTCGCGGGCGAGGCGTGGTTGTACATGTTCGACGAGGCGGGCTGGATTCATTCTGGAGCCTCAATATAACACTGTTTTGTAACCCATTCGCCGTTGTGGAATCCATTCAAGAGGCGTACAATACGCAGGCTGTTCGCGCAGAAGCGACGGCGAGGAATGATGATGTTTCTGACGGACGAGAGTGATTTAGATTCTACCGAGAGTCAGCCGCCAAGTAGACGCAGGGCTTCTGGCGCGCGGCGCGTTCCAAGATTAGTTCCATGACATCACGGAGGAGCTGAGCTCGACTCCTGCGTGATGATTTCACGCTAGGAGGCAGCCAATGCTCACCATCTACAAAACCACCGAGCAGGGTCTCGAACAGCTCCAATCCATGGCGAACGGCGCCTGGATCAAGGTTGTGGATCCCACGCCTGAAGAAATCCAGCAGCTGGTGAACTGGGGGATCGATACCGATTACATCAACTATTCCCTCGACCTCGACGAAATGCCGCGCATGGAACGGGATGAGGATTACACCTTCATCCTGATCCGTATTCCCCACCGCCAGCTTGGCGCCGACATCCCCTATATCACCATTCCGCTTGGCATCATGATCCGGAACAACGTGATCGTCACGATCTGCCGGTACGACAAGGAAATGTTCAAGGTGCTCGCAAACGGGAAATATCGCCTGCTCAAGACCTCCAAGCGCTATCGCTTCGCGCTGTATATCTTCCTCGAGACTGCCACCCGCTATCTCACCCACCTGCGCGAGATCAACCGCACCACCGAAGCCATCGAAGACCAGCTGCAGAAATCGACCCGCAACCGGGAGCTCATGGAGCTGCTGAAATATCAGAAGAGCCTCACCTATTTCTCCACCGCGCTGCGCTCCAACGAGGTGATGATGGAGCGCGTCCAGCGCACCCAGATCTTCAACTATTATGAGGACGACCAGGACCTGCTCGAGGATGTGCTGACCGAGAACCAGCAAGCCATCCAGATGACCAGCATCAACACCGAGATCCTCTCGAGCATGATGGATGCCTTCGCCTCGATCATCTCCAACAATTTGAACAGCGTCATGAAAGCCCTGGCAGCCATCACCATTATCATGAGCCTGCCCACCATCGTGTCCTCCTTTTACGGGATGAACGTGGACCTGCCGTTCCAGACCCAGTCCTGGGCGTTCTGGTTCACGGTGGCCACCTCGGCGACCTTTATCAGCCTGGCGGTGTTCATTTTCTACCGGCGCGACTGGTTCTAAGCCTCAGCGCCGGGGCGCGTTTCTGTCGTACAATCGGGTGGAGGCAATCCTGTGAACTCCAGACGGATCGAGTACTTTGATATTGCGCGGGGCATCGGCATCCTGCTCGTGGTCCTGGGGCATAACGATTTTGGAGCGTTCTCACCGTTCTTCCACCGGGTCATTTATTCGTTCCACGTCCCGCTGTTCTTTTTCCTGTCCGGGTACTTCCTCAACGCAGCCGTTCCGTTTGGCGAGTATCTCAAGAGACGGTTTCACTCCGTCCTGAAGCCGTTTCTCTTCACCATCCTGCTGATCTACTTCGCCGCGGTGTCCTTCGAGAGGATGGGCTTTCAGACGGCGGTCACGCGCGTTGTAAAATCCCTGTACGGCAGCGTGACCTATATCACCTGGGACCAGTTATGGTTCCTGCCCAACCTGTTCGTGGTCAGCCTGTACGCGTATGCCTTTGTGCGGCTGGCAAGCCGGCTGCCGGACCGCCGGTGGAGGTGGGCGGCGCTGCTGGGGACGCTGGCGCTGGCGTACCCGGTCATCCATGCATTCGATCCGTTCTCGCTCTCCCTCCCCGGGCGAGAGTATGAGCTCTTCGGGTTGCCGTTCAGCCTGGACCTGGTGTTTCTGAGCGGCTTCTTTTTCCTGGCAGGCAGCGAGGTCCGGCAGCTGACCACGGAGGGATCGTTCGACAGCCCCCTGCTGCTCGCCGGCGCCGGGACCGGGCTGCTGCTTCTCAATACCCTCTTCCCCTACCGGACGGATATTGCCATCCGCCTCTATGAGTCCTTCCCCGTGAATACGGCGGAGGCAGCCCTCGGCATCCTGTTCGTGCTCGCCCTCTCGCGCCAGATCGAGCTGCGCAGCCGCGCGCTGGCGAGAGTGCTGCGCTATATCGGGAATATCTCGTTGATCCTGCTGCTGTTCCACGTCCCGGTCCAGGAGTTCTGGGGAGAGAAGACTCTGGCGCTCACCGGTCATTTCCCGCTCTCGATCCTGGTCGGGTTCATCATGGGCGTGCTGGGACCCGTGCTGATCTACGAGATCTTCATCCGCTACAACCCGGTCGCGGCATACTGGTTCGGCAGGAAAGCGGAAGCACGCCAGCCAGAAGAGCTGCCCCTGAAGGACGGGCGGGCGGCTGCCGCTCCTCCGCCCTCGACACCTGTTGTGGAAGTCAAAGAACCTTAATGCCAAAGCCTGTCATTCTCACCGTGGACGACGATACGTCCGTGCTGAATACCATCGAGCGCGACCTGCGCTCGCATTACGGCCAGGAATATCGCATCCTGCCGCTCGATTCGGGCAGGGCTGCCCTCGACTATCTGAAAAAGATGCAGCAGCGCAACGAAGCCGTGGCGCTGTTCGTGGTCGATCAGCGCATGCCGGAGATGAACGGCGTCGAGTTCCTCGAACAAGCCATCCGGCAGTACCCGCAAGCCAAGCGGGTGCTGCTGACTGCCTATGCCGATACCCAGGCTGCCATCGCTTCGATCAACGAAGTGGGCTTGAATTACTATCTGATGAAGCCCTGGCATCCCCCGGAGGAACGCCTGTACCCGGTCCTCGACGAGCTGCTGGAGGATTGGAAAGTCCACGTTCGCCTGCCGTATGAGGGCATCCGGGTGGCGGGCACATTATGGTCTCTGCCCAGCCATCAGGTCAAAGACTTCCTGACCCGGCACCAGATCCCCTACCAGTGGCTGGATATCGAAAAGGACTCGCAGGCGCGCAGGCTGGTGGAAGAGATCTCGGCTGAAGTCTCCAAGCTGCCGGTCATCTTCTTCCCGGATGGGAAGACGCTCTTCCAGCCCGACCTGAAGGACCTGGCGGAGAAGGTCGGCTTGCAGACCCGCGCCGCGCTGCCGTTCTACGACATCATCGTGGTCGGGAGCGGGCCCGCAGGGCTGGCGGCTGCCGTGTATGCAGGCTCAGAAGGGTATCGCTGCCTGGTGATCGAACGGGGCGCGCCGGGCGGGCAGGCGGGCAGCAGTCCCAAGATCGAGAATTACCTCGGCTTTCCCACGGGGATCTCCGGCGACGACCTGGCGCGCCGCGCCGTCTCCCAGGCGAAGCGCTTTGGCGTGGAGATCCTCTCTGCCCAGGAAGCGAAACAGGTCACGGTGCGGGACGCCTACCGGATCCTGCGGCTCTCCGACGGAGCGGAGATCTCCTGCCACGCGCTGTTGATCGCGACCGGCGCCTCGTTCCACACACTGCGGATGCCCGGGGCAGCAGAGCTGACCGGCGCGGGCATCTACTACGGCGCCGCCTATACCGAAGCCATGCATTACAGGGACCAGGAGGTGTTCGTGGTAGGCGGGGCAAACTCGGCGGCGCAGGGCGCCATCTATCTGAGCCAGTTTGCCAGCAGGGTGAGGGTGCTCATCCGCGGCCGGCAGGCGACCGCTTCGAAGTATCTCGTGGATGCGCTCGAGCAGAACCCGAAGATCGAGCTGATGTACAACACCGACTTGATCGAGGTGAAGGGAAAGAATACCCTCGAACAGATCATCGTCAGGAATACCGCCACCGATGAGGTGCAGACCTGCGAGGCGGCGGCGATGTTTGTGTTCATCGGCGTGCGGCCGCAGAGCCAGCTGGTCGCGAGCCTGGTGCAGTGCAGCGATAAGGGCTATATCTTCACCGGAGCCGACCTGATCGTAGATAAAAAGCCGCCGCAGGGCTGGAGGCTCGAACGCGATCCGTTCTTGCTCGAGACCAGCGTGCCGGGCATCTTCGCGGCGGGCGATGTGCGCTTTGGAACCAGTCACCGTGTGTCCTCGGCGGTCGGTGAAGGCGCGATCGCCTTTGCCATGATAAAGGAATATTTGAAGACGCTTTAGGATGGTGTGGCGGGCGGCGCGGGTCTCGATACAGCCTCGCAGAGCACTTGGCTTACTCGACCAGCGCCGCTCCTGCGGACCGACCACTCTTATGAACCTCCAGGACTTACGCAAATCACCTTTCTTCCAGGGCCTGTCCGACGCAGAGCTGAAACAGCTCATGGCAATGGCGGAGCCCGTCCGGCTGCGCGCCGGGGAATTCCTGATGAGGCAGGGCGAGCCGGGCGATTCGGCGTATGTCATCCTGGAAGGGGATTTCGAAGTCCAGAAACAGTCCGGGCAATCGCTGATCAAGATCGACGTGCGCAACCCGGGCGATGTGGTGGGAGAGATGGCGCTGCTCTCGCGTGCCCCGCGCAGCGCCTCCATCCTCGCCAGGACCGATGCGCAAGCCTTGCGCATCCCGCAGGAAGCCTTCGAGAAGTTGTTGTTGTCCAGCACCACGGCTGCCCTGGCGATTCTGCACTGGGTGATGGCGCGCCTGACGCAGAACGAGTCCTTATTACACCAGCAGGAAAAGATGGCGGCGCTCGGCACGATGAGCGCGGGCATCACGCACGAGCTGAACAACCCGGCTGCCGCGGCGCAGCGGAGCGCCTCCCGGTTGAAGGAGACCCAATCGCGCTGGCTGGGTCTCACGCACCAGCTGGAGAGGCTTGCCGCCGAAGAAGGCCAGACCGGGTGGTTCGAGGGTTTTGTGCAGGAAGCCTCGCGCCGTTTTGAAGCGCCGCTCAAGCTCGATACGCTGGACCGCATCGACCGCGTGGACCAGCTTCAATCCTGGCTGGAGGCAAGCGGGATCGAATCCGCCTGGGAGCTCGCGCCTGCCATGGTCCCCTTCGGCTGGAATGCGGAGGAGCTTGAGGAACTTAAAGGAAAGCTTTCGCCGGCGCTGTTCTCTTTATTGATCCAGTGGCTGGGGGCGGGCTGTCTGATCATGGCGCTGCTATCGGAAGTGCTGCAGACCACGGAACGCATCTCGCAGATCGTCCGGGCGGTCAAGTCGTACACCTATCTCGACCAGGCGCCCCTGCTCGAGGTGGACGTGCACGAAGGCCTGGAGAGCACCCTGCTGATCATGCAGCACAAGCTCAAGAAGGGCGTGACCATCCGGCGTGAATACGCACAGGACCTGCCGCGCATCGAAGCCTATGCCAGCGAGCTCAACCAGGTATGGACGAACATCATCGACAATGCGCTCGACGCCATGAACGGCGAGGGCGAGATCCGCATCAAGACCTACCAGGAAGATCAGCGCGTGATTATCGAGATCAGCGATAACGGACCGGGCATTCCCGCGGAGATCCAATCCCGCATTTTCGAGCCGTTCTTCACGACCAAAGCTCCCGGGCAGGGAACCGGGCTGGGGCTGCACATTTCCCATGACATCATCGCCAACCGCCATCGCGGGCAATTACTGGTCGAGTCCAGGCCGGGTGAGACGATGTTTAGAATACGATTGCCAAGGCAAATCCAAGGAGTAGATGCACATGAATAACGACCAGACCATGAAGGGCATCCTTCAATCTGCAAAGACGATCGCCAGCGTGGGGCTGTCTTCGAGCCAGGAAAAGGAAAGCTACTGGATCGCCTCCTACCTGAAGGACCAGGGCTACCGCCTGATCCCGGTCAACCCGACCGCGGACGAAATCCTGGGTGAGAAGGCGTACCCGGATCTCGAGTCCATCCCGGATCCGATCGACGTGGTGCAGGTCTTCCGCCGCTCGGAGGATGTCCCGCCGGTGGTCGATTCGGCGATCAGGGCTGGCGCAAAGGTGGTCTGGATGCAGGCGGGCATTGTGAATGAAGAAGCAGCGCAGAAGGCGCGCGAAGCAGGCCTGGAAGTGGTGATGGACGCCTGTATGCGGATGACACACCAGCGCCTGATCGGTCCGCGCTTGATGCGGCTGTAGTTCCCGGGCTCCTACATCGATATCCGGTAGACTGCCATCAGGATGGTGAAGTCGGCTGCCATGTGGCCGAGCACGGGCGCCAGCAAGCCCCCATCGGCACGTACAAGCTGGCGCCAGAACCAGCCCGCCAGGACAAGCACCACCAGGCTAAATATCACTGCACTCCAGTGCACTTTTTCCCAGAGGATCAGGGCATGGAAACCGGCATAGAGGAAGTCCGAGGCATACAATCCCCGCGCCGGGCTTCCGAGATACCCGCGCCAGAAATATTCCTCCACCGGCGGGTTCACCAGGACGAAATAGGTTATGAACAGGGGCCAGGTCGAACTCGTCAGACCGAGAGACTCGACCAGGGAGGATACGTCAGCGATCACGCGGAAGAATGACCACAGGTAATAAAGTGAAACCCCGCTGCTGCCGCAAAGCAGAAGGCTCAGGATCACCCGGCGAATGTCATTGCTTTGGAAAAGGATCGACAGGGGGAGCGAGGATCTTGCAAGCAGGAGCGAAAGAACGATCGCGAGATGAAAGCTGATCAGGGTCGCGAATGCATTCTCAATCCAGAACAACCCGATAGCCACCGACAGGTAAGGCAGAAAAACCGTAAGCCACTTCATACAACCTGCGTGCTGATTGTACTCTTTGCGCCTGCTTCCCTGAGCGCCGTCGAGACGGTTTCCGCGGATCCAGCGTGGACCAGCGCGATCATGTTGCCGCCGCGCCCGCCCCCGCTGAGCTTTGCCCCGAGCGCCCCGGCGCCCCGGGCGGCTTCGACCAGCCGATCCAGCTCCGGGGAAGAAACTGTCAGGGTTTGCAGGAGAGCCTGGTTTTCATTCATCAGCTCGCCCAGCAGCTCCCATTTCCCCGCTTCGATGGCGCGGCGCGCGGTAAAGGAGATCTCGCCGATCTTGTCAAAGATAGTCTCCCAGCGGGACCGGTCGTTCGTCCACAGGCGGCGCACATCGCCAACGGACTCTTTCGTAGGAGCAACAATACCGGTGCCGGCGATGAGGATCGTAAACGGTTCGCCGACCTTGAACGTCTCGATCGGCTGGCCCTTCACAAAGTAGACCGGCTTGCCATATGTAATCACCGTGTTATCGATTCCCGAGGGGGTGCCATGGTGCAGCTTCTCGATCTCATACGCAAAGGCATTGATCTCTTCGTCGCCCATGGGATGCCTGAGATGAACAGACAGGGCGCGTGCCAGGGCAACCGTCACTGCCGCGCCGGAGCCCAGCCCGGACGCGACGGGGATGGTCGAGCTGATCTTGATCTCGAGATTGGGGAAGCGGGAGAGACGCGCCAGGAATAAAAAGTTGTGAATGACGGAAGCAACCGGGTGGTCGGAGGGGAGCGCGTTCAGCTCTGCAGAGAGATGTACATCCGGAGAGTCGATCCAGATCCCCGGGCGGGCAGAGTCCGAGATATGGACCTGCGCCTGTACCTGCGTCACCGGGACAGCCAGGGCGGGCCGCCCGTAGACGACAGCATGTTCCCCAAACAGAATGATCTTGCCCGAGGCGGAGGACTGGCTCATGGATAAAAGGCAGGTGCGCGCAGCAATCGCCTAGAACAGGTAGAAAATTACAATCACCGTCAATCCCCACAACAGCACTGTAAACTGCAATGGACGGTCCTTCAAGGCTACTTCATCCGGTGAGCCCGCGGCATGACCCGCCTGGATCAATTGCAAATACCGGAAGATCCCATAGACCACAAAGGGAATGGTGAGCATCATGGCATGGTTTTCCGGGAGGTTGGGCGCAGAAAACGAATACAGCGCGTATGCCACAATTGTCATGCCAGAGACGATCGTGATGTATTGATCGAGCAGCGGGATGGTGTACCCGTCGAAGACCTTGCGATGCGAGCTGGCGCCCTGCGCCAGCAGATTCATTTCGGCGCGGCGTTTCCCGAGGCCGATGTATAAAGAGAAGAGGATCGTGATCATATACAGCCACGGTGAAAAGCGCTCCACCGTGATCAGCGCCACCCCGGCTGCCACACGCAAGACGAAACCGGAGGAGATGATCATCACGTCGAGGATGGAGACGTGCTTCAACCAGCGCGAGTATAAGATATTGATGGCGAGATAAACCGTCAGCAGCAGCGCAAAGACGGGCGAAAGCAGATAGCCCAGCGGGATGGCGATGGCTGTCAGGGTCAGCCCGGCGGCAAGCGCAGCGTTGATGGGCAGCTTCCCGGAAGCGATCGGGCGGTATTTTTTCTCCGGGTGATTGCGGTCGGCTTCTACATCTGCGATGTCATTGAAAAGATACACCGCGCTCGAGACCAGACAAAATAAAAAGAACCCCATGACCGTCCGTAGAAACGGTTCCAGCATGAAGAGTTGCTTGTCGAAGATCAGGCCAAAGAAGATGAAACCATTTTTTGTCCACTGGCGCACGCGCATGGTTTTGATGAGGGCAGGGATCATGAGACAATTTTACTATGCTCGGGGGAAGTCCCCCACCCATCGCAGGCTATAATCGATGAATGCCCAAAGTCCGTCTGGATGTGCTGCTGGTGGAGCGTGGACTCGCCGAATCGCGCGCCAAGGCACAGGCGCTGGTGATGGCGGGACAGGTTCGCGTGGCGGGACAGGTCGTACTTAAGCCTGCCACCGCTGTTCCCACGGATGCGGAACTGACCGTGGATGCCGGTCCGCGCTTCGTCTCGCGCGGCGGTGAAAAGCTCGAAGCAGCTCTGAATGCGTTTGACCTGGACGTCTCCGGCGCGGTTTGCGCGGATGTGGGCGCCTCGACCGGAGGCTTCACCGATTGCCTTCTGCAGCGCGGCGCGGCAAAGGTCTACGCGATCGACGTGGGCAAGGGCATCCTGCACTGGAAGCTGCGCAATGACCCGCGCGTCGTCGTGATGGAAGAGACCAACGCCCGCTATGTCGAGTCGCTGCCTGAGCCGGTGTCGCTGGTCAGCGTAGATGCTTCGTTTATTTCCTTGAAGATATTGCTACCGGTGGTGAGAAAATGGTTCTCACCCGCGCTCCCCAGGGGAGAGGGGGATATCACTGCGTTGATCAAGCCCCAGTTCGAAGCGGGGAAAAGAGATGTGAGGCGCGGCGATGGCGTGATCCGCGACCCAGAGATCCATAAACAGGTATTACAGGATATCCTGGACTTTGCTCGAACACAGGACTTCGGTATTCGCGGATTGATAAAGAGCCCGCTGCTGGGACCCAAGGGGAATGCCGAGTTCCTGGTCTGGCTGAGTATGTCCACAACAAATGACGAGAGCGAAGATCCCAGCGAGATGGTGAAACGCGTCCTGTGAGAAGCGCTGCCCGCCCCCAAACGTAGTCAAAATCGCTCTGGTACAATTCGTCCATGCCCCCCTCCTCCGAATCCGATTTTGATCTCCACCATCCTCAACCGCTGCTGATCGTCATCTCCGGACCTTCGGGTGCAGGCAAGGATACGGTGATGCAGCGGATGAAAGAACGCGGCCTGCCCTTCCATTTCGTTGTCACTGCCACAACCCGCCCACAGCGGGCAAATGAGACCCATGGCAAAGACTATCTGTTCGTCACCAAAGAAGAGTTTGCCCGCATGATCGACGAAGACGAGCTGATCGAGCACGCTATCGTCTATGGCGATTACAAAGGCATCCCAAAACAGCAGGTCCGCGAGGCGCTTGCCAGCGGCATGGACGTGGTCATGCGCATCGACGTGCAGGGGGCGGAAACGGTTCGCAGGATGGCTCACGAGGCGCTGATGATCTTCATCACGACCGAGAGTGAGGAGGATCTGGTGCACCGACTCGAAACACGCAAGACCGAGACAGCCGATTCACTTGCGATCCGTATTGCCACAGCCCGCAAAGAGCTCAAGCGCGTGGAGGCGTTCGACTACGTGATCGTGAACCGCGAATTCCATCTGGACGAGACGGTGGACATCATCCGGGCGATCATCGAGGCAGAGCATCACCGCGTGAGCCCGCGAAAGGTCAATTTGTGAACAATTATCCGCCTGCTTCCAATCCACGAGAGCCATTCGACAATGCTCCCCGGGATAACATGGAGGCTCCTCCCCCACAGGCCGCACGCGTGGCATTGCCGAGCTCCGCGCCGTATGTCACGTATACCATTATCGGGATCACGGTCCTTTTCTATGTCTTGCAACTAGTGAGCACGTTCGCTTTTGGCAGGGATGTCCTGATCCTCTACGGGGCGCGTATTAATGAAGCCATCCTGGCGGGCGAGTTGTGGCGCTTCCTGACCCCTGCGCTGCTGCATGGGTCTCTACCGCATATCGCGTTCAACATGTATGCCCTGCTTTCGTTCGGGACGGGCCTTGAGCGTCATTTCGGGCACGGCCGGTTTTTCCTGCTCTATATATTGTCTGCATTTGCAGGGAATGTGGCGTCGTTCCTCTTTTCCCCCGGGTATTCGGTTGGCGCCTCCACGGCGATCTTCGGGCTGCTCGGGGCAGAAGCGATCTTCCTGATCCAGAACCGCAAAGTCTTTCCGGGACAATTTCGGAGCGCGATCGGGAATATCATCTTTATCGCTGCGATCAACCTGTTCATCATCGGGTCGCTGCCCGGCATTGACAACTGGGGGCATATCGGCGGTCTGATCGGCGGCTTGATGTTCGCTTCCTTCGCCGGTCCGCAGTGGACAGTGGAGGGCATCTATCCTGCCTATCAACTCGTGGACAGGCGTTCCTTCAGCACTGTGCTGATCGGGGCGGCAACCGTGGTATTGATCTTCGGCGGGTTGGCAATGTGGGGGATGATGAGATAGAAAGCATCGGGACTGCGAACAACAGACGCGTGCAACTACGAGGTGACTTCAATGTGGATGGCTCTTCAAATCATTTTGATTGCACTCGGACTCCTGCTTGCGTACATCGGAAATGAGCTCTCTACACCTGTTCTCTTTTATGCCGGCATAGCTTGTTTAGGCCTGGCAATCATGGTCATGGGCTGGGAGGGGATCATCACCCGGCGCATGGTTCTGCGCAGACGCCGCGGCAGCTATCGGGCTACCTATACGGGGGTCCCGGCGATTTTTCAAGGCGTTCAGTTCAATTTCATCGGTTTGTTTCTCATTGCTGTCGCGGCGATGATGTATTTCAACAACGGCCGGGAGATTTTTCTGCAAATGATTCGCCGTCCCGGGCTGGTGTTGGTCCTGCTGGGAGGACTTTGTCTTCTGCAGGCAGCGATCAATTTTGCGGGCGCGTGGCAGATGAGGCAGGGCTCTCAGGGATTCTCCACGAGTGCCTTGATTGTGGTTAGCATGCTGCCGGTATTGATCCTGGTGGTGGTTGGCCTGGGGCTCGGCGCCGTAGGCGTGTTCGAGACGGTTGCACCGGCGAGCTTCGATGAGATGGGTGGGGCGCTCCTGGAGCAGTTGTATGGGGCGAGGTAAGAGCCAAGAGCTGTCTACCCTACTGTCTTGACCGGCTGGTGTGCTAGCGGTTCGTGTTGTTCAGGCTACGGTTCAATTGCAATCACGGCGCCTGCGCTGGTGCCCTGAACTTCGGGGAAGAAGGATTCCCAGGCATGGGCAGGCAGCACACGATATTCGCCGGCTTGCAGGGGGATGAGAGCGTACGTGAGCACATAGGTACCGGCGGGGAGATAATCGGCGGTAAACAGGATGCCGTCATCCCGGATCTGCGGCTCGTTGAACAGCCACCAGCCCCACCCTTCGGCAAAGGGATCGCTGTCCTCGAACTGGACTTCGACCCCGGTTGCCTCGATGCCCTGCTGGCTGGTTTTGAGGCTGCGGTTCAGAATCTCAGCCCCGGCCGGGATAAAGTCCTCGACCATTACGTAATACGAGTCGTGGGGGAGGACAAGCGTGAGGCGGGCAGTGACCGGTCGATCGGAACCCAGCGGAAGGATCGTCAACGGTGGACAGTCCTGGCGGCATCCGGCCTCCGTATAAACCCGCTCGACTTGCATCCCGGCGTTCAGGGGCTTCACATCTTCTACCGGGCGATCTACGTTTAGCAACGCCCTGTAATAAAGACGCCCTAACCCTTCTGTGCGCTCGATCGTGAGCAGGTTGGGTAGAGTGGGCGAAAGGAACTCGAGCGGCACCTGGGCATTCACCGGCGCAAGGACCTGGCTGCCGTACACATCGCCGCTCGCCAGGGGTCCGCCGTTCAACATGGCATCGAACGAGAAATCGGCATTGAGATCGCCAAAACCGACCATCGCTTCGTTGAGCGCGATCATAGTCCAGGCATTTTCATGGCCGCTGCTCCACAGCCCGCGCGCATCCCGGTGCGCGACGAGCCAGCGCACAGCGTTGAAGACGACCTCATTCGCTGAGTCGAGCTGGGAAAGTATATAGACCACCACCGAGGTCGTATACAGGGGAGAGCCGGTGATGAAAATATTTTCCTGCGGCGTCTCCCAGTGCGCACCGGAGGCCGTCCGGATCGCGCTCGATTCCAGATTCGAGATCAGGTCACGCACCCGCTCGTCCGCCGGGTTGACCCTGTTGATCATATACGCAAGGAATGCCAGGCTCGACGGGCTGAGGCGATCGCGTATGTTGTAGAGGTTGCCAAGCATCGTCTGGTCAAATATGTTCGCCCGGGCGAGGACAAACTGAATGAATGTCAGCTCGTCGAGCTCTGCGCCGCTGGCGTCAGCAGTTACTTCATCGTTCAGGCTGCTCAGATAGCTGCCGGCGCGCTGCAAGGCACTCTCATCCACACGCATGCCAATCTCGCGCATGCGCAGCAAGCCAAAGAACACGTAGGCGGTGATATAGGGATCGGATCTCTCCGCCTGTGTGCCATCATCGAGAAAGACCGATTTGCCCCACCAGTTCCAGCCTCCATCCTCGTTTTGCAGGCTGAGCAGTCTGCTGGCCCCGGCGGTGAGATCGGCAGTCACACGCTCCGAAAGGTCCGGGTCGCTCAAGCCTGCGCTATTGAGGGCGCGGTACACTTCCAGGTTCGGCAGCAAATAAGAAATGGTCGCTTCTGCGCTTAGTGCGCTATCGGGAGCCTCCAGCACTTCGAGCGCGGATAATAGACTACCGGCTAAGGAAGGGCTAAGCTCCACATCCAGCCCTCCGGCAGTTGGGCTGAAGGTGCGCGGCAGCGAGATGAGCTCCTGTTGCGAGCCTGCCTCGCGCAGCACCCCCCCCGTTACAAATGCCTGAGGCGCCGTGTAACGCACCACCGGCAACAGGCCCCAGACCGGACGCGACGCATCTTGCAGAGCAGGCACACCGCTCGTGGTGACCGAAAAGATCAAGTCCGCGGTATCCTGCGACCCGGCTGTGCCCCACCATTCGACTCGCGCTCGACCGTGAGCGGGGACATCCACCTGTTGGCTCGCCTGCTCCGGCGCGTCGGGCACAAATCCTTCACTTTGCAGGCTGACACTGGTACTCAGCGCAGCTGACGTATTATTCGTGACCACGGCTGCCATCAACACATGGTCTCCCTGGACCAAAAACCGCGGCGTGACCGGCCGGATGAGCAGCGGCTTGGTGGTCACTACCTGTGTTTCCGCCTGTCCGACTCTTGTATCCACTGTTAAGCCGCGCACATCTACATTCCAGGTGGTAAGCGAGTCTGGCAGGGTCATGGTGACTTGCCCGCGCCCTTCCGAGTTCGTGATGAGGGACGGGTTCCAGTAGGCAGTGTCGGGAAACTCCTCGCGCAGGATGGGGACATCCGCGCCTCCCCCGCCTCCGCCACCCCCAGCCTGAGAGGCATCCCGCCCGGTATACGCAACAACAGAGATACCAGTCTCGATGCCCAGCGGCTGTTCGCTGTAGAAAGCGGGCAGGATATCCTGCGCGTTGGGATCAGCCAGCTGCAGCACTGCCAGGTCGACCACCGAAAGAGAGAATTCTCCCTCGACGGGCTGGCCCGTATTGTCTGTTACCTGGACGTCAAAGGTAACCTCTTCGCGCGGACCGGCTTGCAGCGGGCTGGGCGCCACCTGCACGTTCAGTGCCTGCGCGTCCGGCGCCACCGGGAGGTTCACCAGTCCATACCGGAAGTCATTGTCCGGTCCCAGAACAGTTACGCTCAAGTAGACATTCGGCGCATGCTCATCGGTCAGCGGCAGGGAATACTCCCGGCCGCTTCCTGTCAACGAGATCACCTCGCTGTTGAAAAACAAGCCCCGCTCCACAGTGACCAGTGCGAGAGAACTGACCGGGAACGGATTTGGAATGAAAATCTTTGCGGTCTCGCCCGGGGTGTATGTTTCGCGATCGGCTCTTAGCTCGAGCCGCTGATCGGGCAAATCGGGCCAGGCTGCGCCGCCAGCGCCGGCGACCCAGACCAGGACCTGGCTGTGCGCGCCGCCGCCCGCTACATCGAGCATGAACGTTCCGGCTGTCGGCGGGACAAACGAGAGGCGCGCTTTGCCGTCGGGTCCGGTGATGAGATCGCTGCTACTGACGGGTGTGTACACGGGGGTGTAGCTGGCGAAGCCAAAGCTATCGATCTCTTTTTCCCAGCGGACCTGCATGAACTCGGCAGTCAGCTCTTTCTCACCGGATGGATTCTTCGCCCAGTCCACCGTATAGACCTCGAAGCCCAGTGGTGTATCGGCGCGGCCCATCCACTGGTCCGGGCGCAGACCGATGTAAAAGTCGGCAGGGTGGACGCGCATCTCCGTCCGCGCGCTGACAGGCAGACCTGACTCATCCTGCCCCGTCACCTCCAGCGTGACCATTTGAGGAATCTCCTTTTCGGGGACGGCGGGCAGGTCAAAGCTCAGGGTGCCCTGCGGGGTTGTCTGCCCGGTCCCGTTTCCTACCGGGTCACCCAGATAGCCGGGATCGAACCCGCCGCGGAAGCCATAGGATGTCAGCCAGGAGTTATCCACCAGGCCGGTTTGATAATCCGGTAGATGGAAACTGTCGGGCCGGGCATACAGTCCCCAGCTGACTTCCAGATCGCCCGCCGGCGCGTCGAAGAAGTATCGTGCATTGATATCCGCGGTGGCGCGTTCTTGAAGCCGGATCTCCTCAGCAGAGAGATCCACGCTCAGGTCGATCTCGGGTTTGCGATACTCGGCGACCTGGAAGGAGAAAAAGAATTCCAGGGGAGCATATTCGAAGGTGTAATACCCGGGCACCGCCTCAGGCGGCAGCTGGTATTCCCCGTGAAACGTGCCATACGGTGAAAGTCGAAGGTCATAGCTGGCAAGCTGGACTCCATTGGCATCCCGCAGCTGGAACGGGATGGTATTGAGCGGCGGCAGCTCATAGCGACCGTTGAACTCCTCGCGCGCCACGCCACGGAAGTACACAGTTTGCCCGGGTCTATAAATGGGACGGTCGGTGTACATATACACTTCTGTGTGCGGCGGCTGCACGCGCTGGGAATAGCCGAATTCCCAGGCGCTGATGCCCCATGCCCAGTTGTTGACAGCCAGCCCAAAGTTCTCCTCGCCCGGCGCGCCCAGTATGGCATACGCCTGTGCCGGACGGCTCTGCACCGCGCCCTGCCAGAGCCCGTCTTCATCCGTGGCGCCGGCGGCGATCTGGTTGCCCGCCTCGTCATAGATGGCGACCGGCGCATCGGGGACAGGCTGCTGCGAAGCCAAGTCCACTGCCCAGACGAGCGCTTCTGTTGCGCCCAGCTTAAAGGTCAGGTTCACCTGGCTGGAGACAATAGAATAGATATTATTCGCTTCGACCTGGGGCGACGACACATTGACGTAATACAACCCGGGCAGGAGCGGGTTGTTGCTTTGTGTCAAGCCAAGAGTTATGTCGCTGGTACCGCCAGCGGGAAGCTCCAAACCTTGAGAATAAGTACTGGCGTTTTGAGGAACATAGGCTTGCTGGTTCTCAAACGAGTTATGCAGCGAGAAGAAATCCTGTAATGGGAGAGGCGCAACGACGACGTTTGCCTGCGATATGTTGACAGCCCTGGCATGCAGCACCGGCTCATCGGGGCGCACGAACGCCACCGACCAGGCGTACATCGGAATGTTAAGCATGGACGGCAGCGGCGGCGTGCGCACCTCCAGCGCTACCGAATCGCCCAGTAATTGTCCCCAGCGGTCCCGGATGCGGCCGGAGAGTTCCAGGGTGTAAGTGGTGTCGGGCAGAAAGTCGCCGAAAACAGTCAGACTCAACCCATCTTCCGAAGGTTCGACATCTAGATTATCGACCGCCGGAAAAACGCCGACGAGGTTGTCATAATTTGCGTTCGCAAGCGGCGAGGTGAATGCGAAAGTTATCAATCCGAACTCGGTTTTTGTCTCACTGACCGCAAAATTATCGTATGTGTTGAATACCGCCCCGTAATCCGTGCCAAGGATCAAGCCGCCGCGCGATTGCGCGGTCGCGCCCAGGTTCAAGATGTAGCCGATATCACGCCCCAGAAGGTCATCGGGGTTGAACGTCATGACCGTGTTATCTTCATTCCACGAAAATCTGCCATCCAGCACGCCCTCGGTCCCGCTGAACCGGAACTCCGATTCCACGCTTTGCGGGTTCATCGGCTGGTTGAATGTCAGACGGATCTCAGCATCCAGGGGCAGCGCCTCCATCACGGAGGGCTCCACCTGGATGACGCGTGGCGTAGAGGTGGTGAACGTCCACAGGGTTGGTTCCGTTCCCTCCTCCGCCAGGCGGACGCCGTTCGCGGTCTCCAGATCCGGGTTGAGGCTGACGGTATATTGCGTTCCGCCAGACATGCCGGTCTCGGGATAAAAGATATACGTGCTGGTATTGATCCATTCGCTGCGACCCTGTACGGGAGGCTGGATGCCGAATGCCTGAGGCTGAGTAGAAAGGTCTCCTCCCAGGGCGACAACCGGCTGGTTGAAGGATACTGCAATCGCCGCGTCGACGTTTACATCCTCAGCGCCGGGCTGGGGCAGGAGACTGGTCGGGCGCAAATAATCCGCCACAGGGAAGGAAAGCTCAATGGGCGCTGAGCTCCCGAACCCGTTCGCCGAACGGAGCGAGCTGGCAATCGAGAGTTCCAGGGTTGTGTCGGGCGGATATGCCTGTGTGGGGGCGAACACGAGCGTGGAATCGTCGTTCCAGGTAAACGACCCGGCCGGCAAGCCCGTCAACGCGGTCTCAGCAGAGGGTTTGTCCACGGGCTGGTTGAAGTAGAACGTGATGGAAGCCTTATGACCGAGGACACTGCCGGCGGGCGGATCGGTTTCGACCAGGCCGGGCGGCAGGGTTTGCTGGAATGAGGTGGGAGTGGGGATGGCGGGCGTCGGGGTGCCAAACACGGGGATCGGCAAGCCGGTGCAGGAGCTGAGGAGCAATGCTGCAAGCAAGAGGCAGTTCAGGGTGAAGGTGAGGCGGCGAGTCATGGTGGTTCCTCGAGTAGACGCGACAATTCATTATACACGCGGCAGAATCAAAAAGGACACGGTCAGGGCCGTGTCCTTTGTCGTTACTCGCCGAGGGCGGCGTTCACCGCTTGCTCGATATCCTGGTAAGAGGCGATTACCCCCGGTTGCCCCGCCCGCACCCCGTTGACAAATACCGTGGGCGTGCCGGTGACGCCCATCTGCCGACCGAGCTCGAAATCTGCCTGGATATCCTCTTCATATCGGTTTTCCGCGAAGCAGTCGTTGAAACCTTCCATCTCCAATCCAATGCTTTCTGCCATGGCTTGCAGGCGGCGGTCGCTGAATGTGCCCTGATTTTCTCCACCCAGGTTAGCATAGAGAATGCTGTGCATTTCCCAGAATTTATCCTGCTCGTTGGCGCACATCACTGCATTAGCAGCCTGGTCCGATTCGCCGCTGCTGCCCGCGCCGTTTCCATCCAGGAACGGGTAATTATGGAAGACATAGCGGGCTCTGCCATCGGTAACCAGGTTCTGTATCACGAGCGGCTCAATACTTTCGGTGAAGCGCTGGCAGGCTGGACACTGAAAATCCTCGAACACATCGATTGTCACCGGGGCATTCGGGTCGCCGATGCTGAGGCCATCGGCGTTCGGCAACGCGGCGGGCGTGACCGTCACGATATCGCCCACCGAGCGGATCTGCGGCCAGACAACCGCGAACACAAGCAGACTTGCTACGAGCACGATCAACCCGATGATCCTCAACCGCTGTCGCTGCTGCTCGCGCTGCATCCGGGCGCGACGTTCCTCGCGTTTACTCAACTTTTGTTGACTCATGAAATCTCCCTTGTTTCTATATGATGACTGAGAAATAGGCAGGTATCGCCTGCCCATCCCGGTTTAATCGACTGTCGCTCCCATTTCGTTCAGGATGGCTTCCAGTTCCTGTTGAAAAACGTTGAATGACTGCGCGCCTTCAATGAGTTTCGTTTTCGTCTCGCCATCGACCTCATAGCTCACCACGAAACCCGGTGTCCCGGTCACGCCAGATGCCTGACCGTCTTCGAAATCTTGCCGGACGCGGTCTGCATATTTCTCACTATCGTAACAGCTATTGAATTCTTCCATATTCAGGCCGGCGGCTTCGGCGATCTGCTTAATACGCCGGTCGGCGAAGGAGCCAACATCTTCACCCAGCACATTGGCAAAAATATGAGCCTTCATGTCCCAGAATTTATTCTGATCTCCGGCGCAGTAGGCCGCCATGGCCGCATCCCGAGACTCTGTGGTCGCAGGTGTGCCGCGGCCCCGCGCAATATTATCGCTCACAAAGTTCCCCATGGAACGGAAGATAAAGTGGACCTTGCCTGTATCGATATAGTATTGGATTAGCAGCGGTTCCGTCTCGTTATGGAACCGCTCACAGAACGGACATTGAAAATCGGCGAATTCCTGGATGGTGATCGGCGCATTCGGATCGCCCATGGTGTTATCGTCGGCATTCGTGTACGTTCCTGGCTCCAACACGACAACTTCCGCAACCGGCCTGAGCTGCGGCCAAACCACCGCGAAGACCAGAAATGCCGCACCCACCGTGATCAATCCGATGGTAAGCAGGCGATTACGGCGTTCCCGGCGCAGCATTGCTTCACGGCGTTCCTGGCGCCGGCTCTTTCGTTCTGGACTCATTCTCACTCCTTGATGTAAATGATTTTGACGGTAGATTTTCCCATGTGCAAAACCTTTTGTCTAGGAAAAAGTTAGCCGGTTCTTAAGAAATCGCTCCCCTGAAGGCATTGGCTTCTTATGCTTCCCGAGTCACCCACCTGCTTTCGAGGTTCTCACACCGCTTTTACCGTAGTGATCTTGAACTCACAGGCTTGCTGCCCTGTGGCTTTGCAGGCAATCTCCTCCACGTCGAATCCCTGCCCGGTAGCCCAGAGCAGGCTCTCGCGGATCAGGCCCTGGGTCACATAACAGATCGGGGAGGATTCGTGTTGGCCCTCCGCCGCCGGAGAGACATGGTCAATGAGCAGCAGGTCCAGGTCGAGATTATGAACCGTGACATCACCGGGCTGCGCCGCGACCGAACGTGCCAACAGTTCCAGGATGGATTTGCGGCTCGTCGCAAAAGGCAGGCGCTTAATTAGAACCGCCTGCGCCCGGCTGAAGAGGGCGGAGTCATTCAAAATGCGGTCCCACAGGCGCTGACCCACCCGCAAGAGCACACCGCGTGCCCCGCGGCCATAATAGGCGCGCAGGGCTGTCTGGAGCGACGCGTACGTGTTCGCTGCTTCGGCCGGATCCATTCGGAGATACGTCTCGGGCGTAGCCAGCTCCGCCGGCAGGTTCGAAAGGGAAAGCATCGTTTTGAATTGATCGTTCCCAAGCTCAGTAGAGACGGCTTCCACAAACCGGCGGAGAATGCGGCTGGAAAATCTTGTCTCAATCACTCGCGCGCCTCCCCGATTTCGAACCGGCAGTACGGATCGCCTTTTGCAAGACAGTGTGTTTCGGTCACTTGGTGTTCTTTTCCGGTGGCCCACTGTACGGCTTCACCGATCGAGCCTGCATAGAGATAACAGATCGGCGTTTCGGAATGTCGGCTGTGGCAGATGGCGCAAGTGGACTCGATGTAGGCAAGCCTGTCACCGCTTTCATCTACCCAGGCATTCACCTGAGGATTACTTTTCTTCAGGGCGTTCACCATCCCGTTCAGGATGAACTTGATGCGCTGCCTCTCCGGCAGAAGCTTTAGCGCGACGCCTGCCACGCCCAGCAAGGCCGCCTGTTCCCTGACCCCGTACTGGAACGATGCTTTGCCGATCCGGCGCAGCATTCCCTTCCCTGCCCGTCCATAAAAATCTTCAATGGCTTGATTGAATCGGGCATACTGGGAAGCCTGGATGGAAGGCTCAAGATTGTCCGGGGGAAAATTGCCGATGAATCGCTCCAGCCCGCTGGCGCGCAGGACGGCGCTCAGGCCATGATCGCCCATCACTTCCTGAGCCGACGTCAATGCCTGGCGTACAAGCGAATTAATAATCACGGCATCTTCTCGTGTGGTCATGGTTGCTCCTCAGACGCCCATCGATGAACCCTTCAAGGGACTCATCTCGAAGCGACGTCGAAAGTATACACGGGATATTGTTCTCCCGTGCGCACAAACCCCATGCGCTGGTACAGCCGCAGCGAAACACTGTTGTCACTCTGTGTATTTACGGAAAGTCTGGAAATGCCCGTGTGGGTGAGATAATTAAATAGATCGTTCAGCAACGCTCTCCCGGCGCCTTTCCCCTGCACGGCCGGATGCACCGCCAGACGGGCAAGATGGGCGCGCTGTCCCCCGCCGGTGCTGAGCTGATACCCGATGATCCCATCTTCGCTCTCTGCGACGGTCGCGTACAGGGCTTGTCCCAACGCCCTGCGAAGCGTGTCCAGCGGATTGTGCCAGAGCGGATCGAAAGAGGCGGCATCCGTGCGCTCGACTTGAGGCAGGTCCGCTTCTGTCATCCTGCGGATGCGGATCCCACCAGGCTGGCGCGGGGGAGAGGGCTGGTAGCGCCATTCCAACATGACGATCTGCTGAGGATTATCAAAGCCGCTGCCCGCCAGCACATCCTGGAACCAGGGTTGGATCGCGATCGCCGCAACTCTGGCGTCTCCCTGGCGTGCGATCTCGAGCTGCGCCGCGGACCAGAGCAAATTCCAGGCATTCTCGGCAGTCCAGCGCCCCGCGTACACAAACAGCCGCACCCAGGCAATCCGGCGCGCTTCGGTGGGACAGGCAAGTGCCGCGCTAATTTGCCCGCCCTCCTCCAGGGCCCAGTAGAAGGGATCGCCCAGCCATTCCAGGGGCGAGCGCCAGTCGAGGTGACGGTGCAGGCGGCTTTCGAAGAACACCAGGTTCGATAACTGCTGGCGATCATTCACATCCGCCTGGCGAACAAGGGTATTGATCACGAATTACCTAGAGCATGACAAGAGAAATAGATCTGCCCGATACTTGGATCGCGCACGTGTAGGATGCAGCGTGAGGGGGCAATGACGAGGCTTACTATCGAAACCCGATACGCACCAGGAATTTCAAAAAACGCTGCATCAGGGTGGGCTTCTCAACGAGGCGCAGCGAGTCGAATACATCCATCTGCGAATCGGTGATACGGCCGCGTTTGAGGTTGATGTTGGCAGCTGCTTTGCGCACGATCGAGTGCATGTCTCCTTCGCCGGCTTCCTCAAACAGGGTCGCGGCGCGGTCATATTCAGTTAGCGCTTCGTTCCACCTTCGGAGCCCTTCGAGGGCAGCCGCCCGGTTGCTGATGGCGATGCCCTGGCGCTTCCGGTCACCGGCTCTTTCAAAGACTGCCTCCGTGCCTTCGGTAGCCTGCAAGGCTTCCTTAGCTTTTCCAGCCTGGAGCAGGGCGACACTCTGGTTATTCAGCATCTCTGCGGCATGCAGGTCATCCTGTGAAGAGCTATATTCTCGGGCAGCCTGGAAGAACAGGTCTGCCGCAGCGAGGTAGTTTCCCCCTTCGTATTCCTGTTTGCCCCTATCTGCAAGTGCGTTGACTTGGTCCACGTGCATTCCTATAATGTTATTTCCAGCAGATCCTCTGCCACAGAACGCAGCTTATCGCGAGACATATTGCTTAGTTTCATTGCCAGCTCGAGGTATGGGCGGTTAACAGGCATGGCGACGAACTCACGCAGATCCGTGGGCATCTCAAGAAAACGCTGGACGGACTCTTCACTGATCAGCCACCGCCCAACAGGACCGTGCCGGTCGAAGAATGTTTCGACCCTGCCGCCCAGGGTTCGCACCAGCACCTCGAGCTCGGGCACCGGGATGGGACGCTCTCCCAGCTCAAAGGCTTTGATGCGGGAAGCGGCAATCCCGGTTGCATGGGCGAGGTTCCGGATCGAGATACTGGCTTTCATACGTTCCTGCCGCAGCAACGCGCCGACCTTCCGCTGGCGCACAGCGACCATCCGCTCCAGATCAAGCTCTGCATGCCGCGGCGCGCTCCCCGACTTCGTTTGCCTGCTCCAGAAATGCTCCATGGGCAGATCCAGATAATACACGAGCGTTTCCAGCTCGGGCAGGGATGGAGCCCGGATGCCTTCTTCGTAGTCTCGGAACACACTCTTTCTGATTCCCAGGGCTTCGGCGCATTCTTGTATGCTTCTCCGCGCCGCAAGACGCGCATCACGGATCAAGACCCCCAGCTTCTTGGTGCGAATGGTGATCTGCGACTTCGTATCCATGGATCCTCTGCAAAGCGGAGTCCAACGACCGGGGCCATTGGTATTTCAACGCGGGGAAACCCTTCGGCACATCACAGGGAAGCGCGTTGACTCCGCCTATTCAATTATAGCAGAGCCTGTGAAATGCTATCTTCTTTGCCCGAGATTGATCCCGCTTGCCGGCATGAAGACCTCAGCGCCGAGCTTAAACCCGGCAGCCTCCAGCCGAGGAGTAAAGATCGGCCGGATCCCTGTTGCTCGTAACTCGCCGAGGATCTTGCCATCCTGGCTAACACCAGTCTGCTCGAATTTGAAGAGGTCGGTAAGGACGACCACGTCGCCTTCCATGCCGACGACCTCGGTGATGGCAGTTACTTTGCGCGAACCGTCCTTCAGCCGGGTCTGCTGTATGATCAGGTCCACGGCGGATGAAATCTGCTGGCGTACGACCTTGAGAGGTAGATCCATACCAGCCATCAGCACCATGGTTTCCATGCGAGAGAGCGCATCGCGCGGCGAATTGGCATGCAGGGTGGTCAGCGATCCATCGTGGCCGGTGTTCATCGCCTGCAGCATATCGAGGGTTTCCCCACCGCGGCACTCTCCGACGACGATCCGGTCGGGCCGCATACGCAGGGAGTTGCGCACCAGATCTCGAATGGTGACTGCGCCCCTCCCATCGGTATTGGCTACCTTGGTCTCCATGCGCAGCACGTGTTCCTGTTGAAGCTGCAGCTCCGCCGCGTCCTCGATCGTGATGATACGCTCCTCTTCAGGGATGTAACCGGAAAGGACATTCAGCAGGGTCGTCTTGCCTGAGCCGGTACCGCCCGAGATCACAATGTTCAAGTGCGCGAGCACACAGGCGCGAATGAACTCTGCCATCTGAGGCGTCAGTGACCCATACTGGATCAGTTGCTGGATGGAGAGCTTATCTTTCTTGAATTTGCGAATGGTAATGGATGGTCCATCGATCGACACGGGCCGGATCACTGCATTGACGCGCGACCCATCAGGTAGACGTGCGTCGACCGTGGGACTGTCTGCATCCACGCGGCGGCCGAGGGGCAAGATAATACGGTCGATGACTCGCAGAACATGATCATCATCGTCAAAGGTCACCGCACTTTTTATCAGCCTGCCGTTTTTTTCGATAAATACCCTCCTGGGACCATTGACCATCACTTCGCTGACATCCGGATCGTCCAGTAAGGGCTGGATGGGACCGTAGCCTGTGAGCTCGTCGAGAACCTCATGGAAGATTTGCTGGCGAATATCGTCCGGCAGACTTACTCTCGTCTGCACGTATACTTCCTGCAGGCGCTGCTTCATCACTTCCTGACGATCGCCAAGCTGCAAGGTCTCGCCTTCCAGCGAGCGCACGATGTTTTCGATCAGGTAACGCTTGAACTTGAGGAGGTCGGCTGCTGTCAACCGGGCAACGTTCGAAGCAAGTGGAGTAGCCATTAGGCAGACGCCTCCTCATTCCTGTTTTTTTCCGGGAGGACCCAGATAATCTGCGAGCGCCTGACGGCCAAGAAAGGCGCCTGGAAGAGCGCCTGCCCATCAGGTGTGAGCACAGTCACGTCCGTCAGCGCCAGGAAATTTTCATTGAGATCCAGCTCATCCTTGATGCGCTGGTCCCTGCGCACATGGATCGAGCCGCGAATCAAGTGTGTGGTCGTTTGAACCGTCGCCTGGATGGAGACCTTGGTCACAATATCGGTAAAGATCTTGCCTTTTTCATCATACTCAATTGTCATAGCGCCTCTTCGGAGTTGGAGCCTGTTTTCGAAGGTCATGAATCTGCGTGGATTCGATTCTTCCACGAATGCAGTGAGGCGACTCAGAACGTCGCGATCACATGCCGTACATTCCCCCGAGTGTAGTCCAAATCTACGAAAAAATACCTTTCACTTTCTTTAAGCGGCCTGCCGGGTGCTGCGCAGCTGTTTCGCCAGACCGATCATCTCATCAGCCGTCGCCTTTAAAATAATGGAAGCTGTATCCATAGGGTACTTCATCGTAAGCGGTTGGTTCAAGTTGTTGGCGAGGGCAAAATTGCCGCCGAGGTAAGGCATGGTCGTTTTGATTGGTAGCCCAATCATCTCCTCCGCCTGTGCTTTGGTCAAGCCCTCCAGACCCACAGCGCGATTCAGGATGGCATATACCCGCTGTCCGTGAATCCCCTGACCCAGAAGATAATTCCAGATGGTTTGCGTCAATTTGACCGTGCTCTGGTCGGTGGAAACGATCAAGACAATCAGGTCCGCTTTCTGGATGAGGGGCAGACCGATGCGAGAGAGCGAGCGGCCGATATCCAAAATCACGAAGTCATAAGCTGAGCAGAGCGTATCCACGATCTGGCCAATCCGCTCCCCCTTGAGGCGATTCGCCAGGTGAGGATCGGGCGAGCCCGCCAGCAACTGGAACCGCCAGGGCTCCGGCTGTGGTAAGTTCGTATGGAAATATTCTGTCGTGGTCTGCTCCGGTGGCAGGTCCGCTACGGTTACCAGGTTCAGCTTTCCCTCCTCGCCGACGATCTGGCTGATCGAGCCGATGGGCAGGACGAGGTCCGCGACCACGACGCGCGCCTCCGCCTGCGCCTGCTGGATATTCATGGCGAGGTTGGCGCACAGAGAGGAGGTCCCCGTTCCGCCTTTCGCGCTCAGAAAGACAATCAACAGGCCCTGTCTTTTTTCTTCTTCAACTGGATCCTCGATGGGAGAGTCCGACTCCACCCCGAATAGACGTGCTAGGCTCTCCTCCAGCGCAACCAGAGCGCTTGAAGACTTGATCAGATACTCGTCGACGCCCGCCTGGAGACACCTCTCTCGACGAGGTTCTCCTGGATCGGAGGAAAGCGCAATCAACGGCATGCCCGCCGTACGGGCGTCCTGGCGTAATTTTCGAATGAATTCTTCATCGGGGATGTCGCGCAGCGTCGGGTCGAAGAGAATAAGATCGGGCCGGTCGCGCCATGCCACGATCAGCCCCTCTTTACCGGTCGGAGCTTCCAGCGTTCTGAATTGTTTTCCCCGGAGGTGGTTTGCAAGAAAGACCCGGCTGGCTGGACTCTCGTCCACAACAAGAATGGATTTCTCCGGCAAAACAATCTCCCGCAGTTCTTAATCTTCGATGGGCGGCATCAGATACCCCAGCCCGGAGCGGGTGACAATATGCCTGGGACTGTGGGCGTCATCTTCGAGCTTCTGGCGCAGCCGGGCGATGCTGACCCAGAGGATTTCCTTATCGCTGCGATATTCGGGTCCCCAGACGCTCGTCAGGAGCTCCTCGGAGGTCATGATCTTGCCGACATGATGAGCGAATTGCAGCAGGAGGCGGTATTCGGTAGCAGACAGGGAGACCGGCTGTTCCCCGCGCCAGACTTCCGCGCGGGCGAAATCAATCTTCAAATTATCGTGGGTAAAAAAACGGGATTGCCCCACTTCCGTGGGAGGCTGGGCACGTCGCAAGACGGCGCGCACGCGGGCGAGCAATTCGGTCGCGGAAAATGGCTTGACCAGGTAATCGTCTGCCCCCAGGTCCAGGCCGCGCACACGGTCCTGCTCATCGCCTTTGGCAGTCAGAATGATAATGGGCGTACTGGAGAATTCACGGATGCGCTGCGTGGCGCCGAAACCATCCAGCTTCGGCATCATCACGTCCATGAGCACGAGGTCGATGGGCTGGTCGGAAAACACGCTGACAGCCTGCATTCCATCCTGAGCGGTAACAACTTCATAACCTTCCGTCCGCAGATTGGCTTCGAGCAAACGTAGATAGCGGGGTTCATCATCCACGATCAGAATGCGTTTTGCCATAGGGGCTCCTCCTTTGCGTTACCGTGCAGAATCGATGGGCAGTTGGATAAAGAACGTGGTTCCCTGGGCGGGAGTGGATTCTGCCCAAATCTTACCACGATGTGCCTGAATAATTTGCCTGCAAATGTACAGGCCCAACCCGGTGCCCGTGACTGTTTTTTCGCCCCGCGCCCGGTAAAACCGTTCGAAGATGAGCGACAGCGATTCTTCCGGGATGCCGGGTCCCCGATCCATAAACGAGATGATCGCATCCTGATCTACCTGGTTCAAGGAGATCACAATCGGCGCGCCGGGCGCATATTTGATCGCATTCGCAAAGAGATTATCGAAGACCTGCGCCAGGCGCACGCCATCCCCACTCACCGGCGGGACCGAATCCAACTGCATGTTGATATCGAGATCCTTATGGCGGGCACGAACGCGCAGCACCACATCGCGTATCACCGAATCAAGCCGGGTGGGCTGGAAGCGGAGCGGCAGAGTCTTGCTCTGCAGCCGCGCCGACTCGAGCACATTCTCGATCAGCAAGGAAAGCCGGTCTGCTTCTTCATCTATGATGTTCAAGAATTCCTTCTGAGTCTGCTCGTCCCAGCTCGTATCTTCTCTTAAGAGGCTGGTACTGTAGCCCTTGATGAACCCAAGCGGGGTGCGTAATTCATGCGAGATGGTGCTGACAAAGTCCTCCTGCAGCTGCATCTGGCGCCTGAGGTCCTGCAGTTCCTCCTGCATTTCCGACGAGGCAACCCGCTCGAACAACACCGAAAGCATTTCGGTTGCCAGGGAGGCAATCTCAATATGCTGCTCTTCATAGACGGGTCCGCCAAACCGCACAAAGACAGCCGCGCCGCGTATGTCCCCGCCCGTCCGCAGCGGCAGTCCCAGCAAATACGCCTGGTGGAGGCGGTCATCGCTCGGCACGTCCGGGTTTGGATCCTGCAGCAGGAGCTTGCCCTTTCTGACAACCTGCCCGGCGAATTGATCGCCCCAGGCAGCATCCGCTTCTGCATCTTTAGAGCGCCCGATGGCGCGGGCATAGGCTACTTCCAACATCTGTGTGGATCCATCCTGCAGGTAAACGGCCACATTGTCGAAGACAAATTCCTTGCGGAGCATCAGCATGAATCTCTCGATGCCCTCGCGCGAGGTATCCCCCTGAACAGCCATTTCCATCAATTCCCGTATGTAAGAAGCACTCTGGTCATCCATAGGTTTTATTTTGCATCCGTAACGACAAGCAATGGAAACTTGAAAGTCGACCCACGGCCTTCTACCGACTGGACTTCAAGCATCGAGCCGTGTGCTTCGATGATCTGTCGCACCAGGGAAAGTCCGAGTCCGGTGCCGCCATAGCGCCGGGTTGCGGAGCTGTCCAGCTGGTGGAAGGTCTCAAAAATGTCCTCAAGGCGGTTGGAGGGAATACCAATGCCCGTGTCGTTGACCGAGACGATGACAAGGTTCTCCCCTTCACGTTTAATTTGCACGGTGACGCGTCCACTCGAAGGCGTAAACTTCACAGCATTATCCACTAACTGATTCAACGCCCAGGCAATCTTCTGGGAGTCCCCCTGGACATGCGGCACATCCTCATCGAGGATAGCGTGTACGCTGACGCCGCGTTCCTGCGCCTGGCTCTCATAGGACTTAGCCGCCAGGCTGGCGAGACGGCAGATATCCACCTGCTCCGGTTTCAGGCTCAATTCTCCGCGTGATGCCAGCGAAACCATGATGAGGTCTTCGATCAGAGCTTCGAGCTTACCCGCAGATTGCTGGCTTACCTGCAAAGCATGCTCTTGTTCTTCCGTGATCGGTCCCAGCGATTCGGTGATCAGCAGCCCGATATATCCCTTAATGTGAGTCAACGGCGTACGCAATTCGTGGGAGATGTTCGAAACAAAATTGGATTTCAGCTGGCTGAGCTCCGAGACGCGCTCGAGAGCTTTTTGCAGCTCGGCGGTGCGCTCTTCTACGCGCCGCTCCAGGGTACGGTTTGCTGCCTGAAGTGCGGAACGGAGCTGGAGGATCTGTTCGGTGACTGCCTGGTCAAGCTCGGCGCGCTCCAGCAGCTTGAGATCGATCAACGCCTGGCCCAGCAAAATGGGAGTACCTCTCGCCGTGGCTTCTTGCTGGTAATCCAGCGCCTTTTGCAGATTCTCCGCGGTGATGAGCCCTTTCGTGATGAGATACTCGCCCATGCGCGGGACAAGCATCTCTGGCGTAAGGCGTTGATGATCTGCCATAGACTGCCTAGTTCACCACGTCACTTACAAAGATGTATAGACCCATTCTCCTGCCACCATTGTAGCTGAGGATTGCATCGTAAGCAATTCATCCGCCTCGCAAGTGAAAGGATTTTGTTCTAAGACAATCAGGTCAGCGAGGTATCCCGGGGCGAGCCGGCCGAGGCGGTTCTCCATGTTTGCAGCATAGGCAGGCCCCAGCGTAAAACCTTCCCACGCCTCTGCCATGGTCAATTTCTGTTCGGGATACCAGCCTTCGGGAGAGGGGGAGCCATCTGCGCGCCGGCGGGTGATGGCGGCGTGAAGCCCAAGAAAAGGATTCGGCGATTCGACGGGTGCATCGGACCCCAGCGCAAGACGCGCGCCGTGATCGATCTGGGTCCGCCAGGCATAAGCGAGACGCGAGCGCTCCGGTCCCCAGAAGGCATCCGCCATCAGCATATCGGAGGTGGCATGAATGGGCTGCATCGAAGCGATCACATTGAGCTGCCCCAGTCGCGCAGCATCATCCGGGTGGATCACCTGGACGTGCTCGATGCGGTGGCGGAGGACGGGCAAATGATTATCACTTTCATACCTGCGTAACTGCTCATAGGCGTTAAGGACTTCATGATTGGCGCGGTCGCCGATCGCGTGCACGGTCAAGCCGAGCCCCACCTGGGCAGCTTTGCGCCCGTGCTCGAAGAGCTCCTCGCCGTCCATGTTGAGGATGCCGCGATTGTCTTCGTCTCCGATATATGGCTGGAACATCGCGGCGGTGTGGGGACCCAGCGCTCCGTCCATAAACACCTTGATCGAGCCGATACGCAGCCAGTCATCTCCAAAGCCTGCCCGCAGCCCCAGCTCATATGCCTGATCGAGCAGCTCGACAGGCAGGTTTTTAAGGACACGCATTTTCAGCCTGCCCTGGGCGTGGAGCTCCTGGAGCGCCATAAAGGAATCGCGGCGGTCGAAGTCGTGGAGCCCGGTCAGTCCCATTTTCCATAGAATGGATTGCGCCTTTTCCATGGCATCTGCGATTTCACCTGTGGTCGGCTCCGGGATGATAGCGCCGACTAGCTCCATCGCGGTTTCGAGCAGGATCCCGGTCGGCCTCCCGGCAGCATCACGCTGGACCTGTCCATTTTGCGGATCGGGGGTTTGGGAAGCGATATTTGCCAGTCTCAGGGCAGCCGTATTTGCCCAGGCAGCATGCAGCGATTTGGCGGTGAGATAGACAGGGTTGTCTGGAGCCAGCGCGTCGAGCTCAGAGGCTGCGGGCCAGTTCCCCCACACATTCTGATTCCAGCCATGCCCAAGGATCCATTCCCCGGGTTTCGCCTGCTGTGCGCGTTCTCCCACGCGGCGCAGACATTCCTCCTTTGTGCTCGTTTCACAGTCTGTTTTTTGCAGGCTGAGGGCATAGTTCTTAAAGTGCAAGTGGGCGTCCGTCAATCCCGGAAGAATGACACGCCCTTCCAAATTTTGTTTTTCTGCATCTGAATAGCGTGGCAGGAGATCATTTTCTTCACCGACCGTGACGATCCGCTCGCGATCGATGACCATCGCCGATCGGGCGGGAATCGAGGGGTCCTGGGTGTAGATGTAGGCGTTATAAAGGAGTTTCATAGAAGAATGAGGCAGGGGCCCAGCAGCGCGTGGCATTCCGCGCGAGGTTGTACCCTGTACTGTCCTTATGTCAATTTCTCCAGCAGGGCATCCAGCTCTTCATCAGAGTAATAGTAGATCGTGACCCGGCCGCCGCCGTTTTTCTTATGGTTGAGAACAACCCGCGTATTCAGACTCTTTACGAGGCGGTCTTCAATGTCTTTGACATTTGGGTTTCTGGCAATCTTCTTTTTGGAAGACGGTTTGTGACCGGCATTGCGCGCCATCATCTCCGTGGTACGGACGCTCAGATCCAGCTGAATGATCTGTTTAAGAAGCTCTTCCTGCGCCCTGGCAGGCAGCGTTCGCATGGCACGCGCGTGTCCCTCGCTGATCCTTCCGTCCACGAGGGCCTGTTTGACCGCAGCCGGCGAGTCCAGCAGGAGCATGGTATTGGTGATGGTCGAGCGATTTTTTCCAACCCGCGCCGCAATCGCCTCATGCGACAGCTTGAATTCTTTGGCAAGCTGCTGGTAGGCTTCCGCTTCTTCGATAGCGTTCAGATCCGCACGCTGGATATTCTCGATCAGCGCCAGCTCGAGCAGCTGTTGGTCGGTGGCGTGACGGATGACCACAGGGACTGTGGTCAAGCCCGCCCTGCGCGCCGCCTGTAGACGGCGCTCTCCCGCCACGAGAATGTAGCTTCCGTTCTTCCCGGGTGAAACGATCAACGGCTGGATGACCCCGTGCTCACGGATCGATTCTGCCAGACGATCTAGCTCTTCCGAGTCGAATTTTTCGCGCGGCTGGCGCGGATTACGTTCGATAGAGTCAACAGGAACATGTGTGACGCCCGTCTCCCCGGCAGTTGATTTCTGACCGGTGGGGATGAGGGCATCGAGTCCTTTGCCGAGGCCGGAACGTGGGGTCATGAGCGAGTCTCCTTCATTCGCAACAGAGACACAGGGTCACTGAGCTTCTTTATGTTCTGAGATATCCAGGTCCTGATTCACAGCATCAGTTTGGAATAGGAACTCCATCGCCCTGCAACAGTTCTTTTGCAAGCGCTTCGTAGGCACGCGCGCCGAGCGAGGTAGGAGAGTAAGCAGAAATGGGAAGTCCGTAGGAGGGAGCCTCTGCCAGCCGGATGCTGCGGGGAACAATACTCTCGAAGACCTGTCCGGGGAAGTGATTTTTCACTTCCCGTACCACATCTGTCGAGAGGTTTGTGCGCTGGTCGAACATGGTCAGGATCACGCCGCGTACACGCAGCTCCGGGAAAAGAGCGGACTTGACGCGCTCGATGGTCTGGGTGAGCTGTCCGAGTCCCTCCAGCGCCAGATATTCACATTGCACGGGAACCAGCACACCGTCCCGCGCTGCGACCAGTCCGTTGACGGTCAAAATGCCCAGTGAGGGCGGACAATCGATCAGGATGTAATCGTATTTGTCAATCTGCGATTCCAGCGCTCTTCTCAGGCGAAACTCGCGGCCCAGCTCGCTGACCAGCTCCACCTCCGCACCTGCCAAAGCCGGGGAGGAGGGCAGCAGCCAGAACTTGAGACGCTCATTGTACAAGATGGAGGAGGCAGGCACATCCACATTGAGCAGGGCATCATAGGTGCTGCCCTGCACGGCGCGTTTATCCACGCCGACCGATGAGGTCGCGTTTGCCTGCGGGTCCAGGTCGACAACCAGCACACGTTGCCCCAGGTGCGCGAGATAGGCGCCCAGGTTGATGGCGGTGGTCGTTTTGCCGACTCCGCCCTTCTGGTTGACGAGGGTGTAGATGCGAGTCATGCGACGACGCTTCTTATTGCAAAACTTCCAGCGTACATTCTTCGATTTCGCGCGCGGTTGGGATGCCGTCCAGGCCAACGCGGGCGACGGACCGGGATGCCACCAGGGTGGCGAAGCGGGTCGCTTCCCACGGGTCGCGCGTTTTCAGGAGGCGTACAAAGAATGCCGCGGCGAACATATCGCCCGCGCCCGTGGCGTCTACTTCTGTCATCTCGGGGGCGCGAAAACGACGCCGGTCGCCGTTCCAGAACAGGACCGCGCCGGACGGACCTTCGGTGACAACCAGAATGTGCGTCTGGTGCGCCATGTGCTCGATCAACTCCTCGTTGCCATCGACGTCTTCACGGCTGATCACCACAGCGCCGGCGCGCCTCAGCGCAGTATCCGCGTCCCGCCATTCCGTCATCGAGACGCGCCCTTCGTTGTCCCATTTCCGCATCCACCCCTGGGCGGTGAGTCCCAGCAGGGTGGGCGAAAAGCCTTCGGGCAGCACGGCATCCATCTCATCCGCAATGGGCCCGAGGTGAATAATTGGAGTCTTACGCCAGGCTTCCGGGACGCGGTCCAGATCTAATCGGGTTGCCTGAGCGCGCAGATACTGAATGCGCCCGTGATCCGTGTATATATTTTCGAATGTCGTGCTCTGGGGAGATTCGACCAAAACGACCGGGAGGTCTTGCAGCGGGGCCAGTGACGTTTCGGGACCGGAAGCTGTGACCACGCCGACGCGCATGCCCAATGCCCGCGCGGTCAATGCGGAATACGCAGCTGTCCCGCCCAGGCGCGGACCCTCTGGAGCCAGGTCATGGGCAACATGTCCGATGACGAGATAATCGACCGGCTCCACGAGAATAAGATTGGACATGGACGAATTATACCGTGATAGAAAAAGAGCGAGACTAGAGTCTCGCTCGCCAATCGCTAGTTATCCTTGGGAAGGATCACAACCTTCCGATACGGCTCCTCCCCGGTGCTCTCTGTGCGCACTTCCGGGTGGTCGCGCAGAGCAATATGAATGATGCGGCGCTCGGCAGAGGGCATCGGTTCAAGCGTCTGGCGCCGGCCGCTTTTGGAAACCTGGTCCGCCATGCGCTTTGCCATCTGGATGAGTTGCTTCTCCCGGCGGTCACGATAGCCCTCGACGTCCACGGTCAACTGGACGAACTGCTGCTGATCCTTGCCGACAATTAATGAGGCAACATACTGGAATGCAGCCAGTGTCTCGGAGCGGCGTCCGATCAGCACGCTGAGATCGTTACCGCGTATATCCACGTGAATGTTCTTGCGCCCATCCCGCTCGACTTGTCCATAGTGTGCAGAGACCTGGGCTTCGAGGTTGAGCAGATGGAGAATTTTCGAGATGACCGCCTCGGTATGGTCGAGCAGCGGATCGTGCTCAGGCTGGGGGCCTGCTTGCCGGCTCGGCGGCGCGGCAACAGCCGCAGCCGGCTTTTCTTTTGGCTCCTCGACGGGTCGAATCTTCGTTGCGACGGGTTCCGGTTGTGGCTTGTACGCAGCGACCGATTCGGGTTGAACCTCAACCGCACCCGCCGGCGGATTGACGGTCAGGCGAACGCGAACCTGGGTCTTTCCTAATCCGAAGAAGCCCTTGGTGCCCGCGTCCAGCACTTCCACACTGACGGCATCAGCAGTGAGACCCAGCTCCGCAAGCCCCTGCGCAATCGCCTCCTCGACAGTTGGTGCAATGATCTCCAGTGTTGTTCTCTGATTCATCCCGCCTCCTTATTTCCTTCTGGCAGCGCCGGGGATAAGATTTCGCCAGTTCGCTTTCCCCTGCATGGCATACTGAACGATACCCAGGATGTTGCTGGTAATGAAGTAAACCGATAGACCCGAGGGAAACGTGAGCGCAAAATACCCGAGCATCAGTGGCATGTAGATGCTCATCATATTGGTCATGGCAGCCGTCTGATCGCCAGGATTCGGCGAGGCTGGCATTGTGAGCTTTGCCTGCACGTATGTGGTGATGGCAACGATGAGAGCCAGAAGAGGAAACCCGTAGGGCAGGAATGAAACCTCAAAGGGCATCGGGATGCCCTCCGGCTGGCCCAGATTCATCCAGAGGAACCTGCTGTTGAGGGGGATCACGTCGGAAGCATCCAGGAAGGGATACAGGCCACGCGAGAGCTTCAGCAAATCCAGAGGCGTGGATCCGAGCGCGCGGGTAATGCTCTGGTAGAGCGCAATGATGATGGGAAACTGGATCAGGGTCGGCAAGCAGGACCCAAAGGGACTGATTCCCTTTTCGCGATAGAAGCGCATCTGTTCCTGCGCCAGCTTCTCACGATCCTTGGCATACTTCTTCTGGATCGCCTGCCACTCCTTATCGTTCTGCAATTCCTGCATGGCAGCCGCACTCTTCATCTGCTGCGCATTCAAGGGCCAGGTCACGATGCGGATCAGGATGGTGAATAAAATGATCGCCAGGCCAAAATTATTGCCCACAACATCGTAGATCCAGATCAATACATTGACAAAGATGGTAATGAAATCATTCCATCTCCAGATGATCAAGCCCAGTAAGGCGGCGATCCCGATCGTCTTCAACATGCCCTTCGACATCTCCGCAGGCACGGGGCTTTGTACCGGTACGTTACTGCTTTTCGTCTTCATAACTTTCCTTTATTCACCGGGCGTAAACGTCCAAACCTGGCGGCCGTTCTCGTCCAGAGCCGCCAGATAAAACTCGGTTTCCAGAGGCGCGACGAGGATCAGATCTCCAGCAACGATCGGTGTCGTATAAATCTTACCGCCGACCTGCTGCGACCAGACGATGTTCCCATCCCGGTCCACCGCATAGACAAAGCCTGACTCGGTGGCAAGCAGGATATGGTCGTCCTGAACCAGCGGGCTGGCAGTGACTGGACCATCCGGCCGCACGGTCCAGTTGAGGCTGCCCGTGGCTGTGTCCACCGAATAAAAGTTGCCATCCACATCGCTGAAGTAAAGTGTATCACCTTCCAGGGCGGGTGTGCTCCAGACCCAGTTCTCCGCGTCCAGAAGAGGCTGGTGGTTGCCCGTAGCCGGATCGAACCTTTCCAGCTGAGAGGCCAGTGAGCCCACGTAGAGAGTCCCATCCTCGGCCAATACCGCCGAGCCGGGTACGGCGCCGCCCAGGTCCTGACGCCAGAGAACTTCATACGTATTGACATCCACTGCGATCACGCTGTGATCCAATGATGTAACATAGACACGCTCGCCGTCCGAAACCGGCTGAGACCATAGCCGTCCATCCAGGTTCACGACGGTCTCGGATCGACCATCCTGTACGTTCAGAATATAAAGGTTTCCGTCCGAATTGGCTGCAAACAGCTTATCTTCCACGACCAGTGGCGCAGCCCGCCAGTGATCGTTGGCTTCGGTAAACCTCCAGGCTTCGGCGGGAACATTGTTCGAGACATTATTGGAATCAAGAGCAACCAGGCTATAGTTGGTGCCCGCGCTGCCAACGATGACCAGTCCATCGGAGGTAATCGCCGGCGTGGAGTAGAACGCCAGACCTCCTCCCCCCTCACCCGGGTATCGCCAGATTTCCCTGCCGTCTCTTAGATTGATGGCATAGACAAACGGTCCATCGGCAAGATAGGCAGTATCTTCATCCGCTGCCAGGCCGGGCCACGTGCTGCCATGCACCGGACCACCTGTACAGGCGCTTAGGAGGACGCCCCCCAGCAAGGTCAGAAGCACAATTATAAATTTCTTTCTCATTGAATTAAAGTAAGCTCCTATGGAACGGGATCATAGCCCCCGGGATTGAACGGGTTGCATCTGAGTACACGCCAGGTCGCCATCAACGAACCCTTAACGGCGCCATATTTATACACAGCCTGATACCCGTAGTGCGAGCAGGACGGATAAAACCGGCAGGTATTCTCCGGCATGCCGCGTGAGAGCGTCATCTGATAGAGCCGGATCAACGCCAGTACGGCAATGCGCGGCCAGTTAAGGATCGTACGCGGCAAGTCCCGCAGGCGCGGTTCGTGAGGATAATCGTGTGAATGCGATGAATGGCGTTCAGGATTCATTCAGAGGGATCAGGATTCTGGCACGCTGCAGGAGGTTGAGAAGGGCTTGCCGGGCTTCTTCCAGGGTGGCAGAGGTCAGCCCGGGACGGGCAATCAGGAGCAAGTCCAGACCGGGTGTGATATCTGGCAGAAGAGGCCGGATGGCCTCCCGCAGGAGCCGTTTGGCACGGTTCCGATAAACAGCTGTTCCCACCGTTCTGCCGGCTGCCACACCGACCTTCAAGCGTAGCGTGCCCTTGTCCTCAGGACGGCCTCGCAAGTCATGACCCTGGACAATCAACACAACAAGCGGGTGGGCATAGGACTTGCCAGAACGCCGCACCCGCTTGAAGTCTTCGGAGCGGGTCAGACGGAACTTTCGCTGCACCCGTGCCCTCGAACCTGCCCGGTAGAAATGACCGCCTACCAGCGGACTTTCTTAACGTGCTTGTTGGCAGTCACCGTCAACTGATGGCGGCCGCGTAGACGACGGCGCTTCAGAACCGCGCGCCCATCCGCGGTGGACATGCGCTTGCGAAACCCGTGCATGCGCACGCGGCGGCGGATTTTCGGTTGATACGTACGTTTCGGCATTCTTCGTTCCTCACTTTGAAAATAATCGCTACACAGTAGAGCGGGTTCGCAAAGCGACCCACCAGCGTTTTAAAATCGTCACGCTTCAAGCGTGACCTACATTCAGGCTGCTATTGGCGTACCCAGACAGGCATGACATTATACCGTATGGGTTACGATTCGGTCAATTTAGATCGGTTCTTCTTTCTTCTTGCCGTTCCTTGTGGGGTACACGGGGAATGCGAGCAAATCAGCCAGGCGCTGGGCTCCCTCCGGGCTTGCAACGGCGATGATCTCATCATCTGCTTGCAGGGTACTGTCGCCCTTCGGCAGCGTCATAACGCCATCCCGGATAATGGCAGCGATCAGGCAATGCTGCGCCAGATCCAGGTCTTTCAATGGGACGCCGATCACCTTCGCACCAGCCGGGACCTTTTCCTCCACCACCGCATATTGTCCGCGGCGGATCTTGAAGATCGTCATCATATCGCCCAGCGACATTTCTTCCTGGATGAGATGGGCAAACACGTCTGCTGCATTCAAGGCGACATCCACGTGGAAATTCGAGTTGAAGAGCCAGGCATTGTTGGGATTATTGATCCGAGAGATCGTGCGGGGCACCTCGAACATGGTCTTGCTGACAAAGCAGATTGCCAGATTCGCCGAATCGTCGGCAGTGACGGCAGCCACAGCGTGGACTTCACGGATCCCGGCTGCTTCTAGAACGGTGGGGTCTACCGGATTGCCTTCATAAATCACCTCAGTGGGTAATTCTTGATGGAGAAGTCCTAATAAATGGCGGCGATGCTCAACGAGCCGGACCCGGTAATTCTGATTGATCAACAGATTGGCAAGCCGCGCGCCGGTACGCCCGCCACCTGTAATTAATACATTCATTTACGCCTCCGACTTTCTGTTAAGCCGAACCATCAGGGCCCGCATGCCCTCAAAGGTGGAGCTGAAGTTGAGAAGATCTCCTTCCTGGAGCTCCATGCCCATGTCCGGTAGGTGCGAGCGTCCGGCTCTCGCCAGGGCAACGGGATAGCACTTTTCGAGCGGCTCCAGCAGCTCTCCCAGCGTACGACCGCTCCACTTCTCAGGGATGATCACCTCATACACTTCCACTTCGCCGTTCCCTGCCGAATAAACGACTCGCTGGGTGGGGTTCATCATTAATTCTTCTACGCGCTGGGCGCCCCAGGATGTGGAGCCTACGGTCTGCAAGCCAAATACCTCGATGACGGAGCGTAGGTTCGGGTCGTAATTGCGCGCCACCACGTTGGGGATATTATAGATCGTGCGCGCCGCGTGCGCGACAACCGCGTTCAGCGTATCGGAATTTGTGACGGCTGCCAGGCCATCCGCCTCCCGGATGCCGGCCCGTTCCAGGACGCCCTCCGCTAAGCCCTCCCCTTCCAGCGTGCGACCGCGAAAATCGGGACGAAGGCGGTTGAAGGCAGATTTGTCAATATCCACGACCACGACCTGGTGACCGCTCTTGAACAGGTGATAACACAACTCGGCGCCTACACGCCCACATCCAACGACGATGAAATTCATAACAGCTACTCCTTCTCCTCAGCATTATAGACATGGTAAGGAACGTCGGTTACGACCACTCCGGGCCTGGATAACAGCTCCTGGCGCAGAAAATCGGCTGTCCGCATGTGCAGAGCATTGTGCCAGCGCTTTGACGGTATGAATTGCGGCACGACGATGGTGATCGTCTCGTTGGGCTGGCGGCTCCTGAGGATTTCCTCAATATACTCGAGCAGCGGCTCGATAAACAGCCGGAAAGGGGAATCGAGGATGACCAGGCGCGTGCCCTCGCCCCATGTCACCCACCGTTTCTGAACTTTTTCTGTTTCATCGGGGTCGATCGATACATGAAGTGCGGTCACATCATCCGAGAGAAGCTTGGCATAGCGCAGACCCTCCAGCGTCCCCTGGTGGATTCCACTGATGGGCATGATGACCCGGTGACGCGTGCGGCGGTCGGGCAATCCACTGAACCGGTCAAGAGTGAGGTGGGATGCCAGGTCCTTGTAGTGGCTATGGATAGTAAAGAAAAGCTTGACCAGCGCCGGAATAATAATCAGAACGACCCAGGCGCCCTCGCGAAACTTGGTAACGGCAAAGATCATCATCACAATGGCTGTACAGAGAGCGCCGAAGCTATTGATCGCCATCTTGAGGCGCCACCCGTGGTCATGGCGAAGGACAGATCCTGCTTCGACCACCTCCTGGCCTTCTTCGAGATGACCGATCTTCCACCAGCGCCGTGCCATTCCGATCTGCGAGAGGGTGAAGGAAAGAAATACCCCAATCGCATAGAGTGGGATCAGCAGGTCCACTCTGGCTCTAAAGAGAATAATGAGCAAAGAGGCAATGACCGCCAGGGTCACAATGCCATTCGAATAGACCAGGCGACTTCCACGGAATGTCAATTGACGCGGCAGAAAACGGTCCTCGGCTGCCAGAGCGCCCAGTCGCGGGAAGCCCGCAAAGGCAGTATTTGCCGCCATGATTAGGATCACGGTGGTCGCGCCGATGGTTGCAAGGTAAAGAAATCCACGCCCATCGAACACAGTACGAGCGATCTGGGAAACGATAGTTTCATCGTGCGAATAGACGCCCTGGATTTGGCCGCTCAAATAGGAAATACCCAGGAAGAGCGAGCCCAGGATAACCGACATCCAGATCAGGGTGATGGCGGCGTTACGACTGCGCGGCTCCTTGAACGCGGTAATCCCATTGGAAATGGCTTCGACGCCGGTCAGAGCTGTCGTTCCATTCGCAAATGCGTGTAAGAGCAGGAAAGGTGTAATCGTGGAAACAAGTCCAACCACATGCAGCTCAGGAGGGTCGGCGACCACACCCAGGGTCCCGGTCAGGCTTTTGAAAAGACCAGTGCCCACGGTGAGGAACATCACGCCAACGAAGAAGAAGGTTGGCAGAGCGATGACCGTACCGGATTCCTTGACGCCGCGTAAATTGAGCAGCATGATCAGGATGACGGCGGCAACACCGATATGAACCCGATAGGGATCCAGGGGCGGATAAGCAGAAACAATTTGTGCCGCGCCTGCGGAAATGGATACGGCGACGGTCAAAATATAGTCCGTGAGCAGCGCCGCGCCGGCGACCTGGGCAGCCGTTTCACCGAGGTTATCGCGGGAGACGATATAAGCTCCACCTCCACCCGGGTAGGCGTGGATCGTTTGCTGATAAGAGATGGTTACAATCGCAAGCAATGCTACGATAAAAATCGAGATCGGGAAAACATAGTTATATGCCAGCGAGCCGGCCACCGACAGGACACCCAGGATTTCCTGCGTGGCATACGCAGTGGAGGAGAGCGCATCGGAGGCAAAGACAGCCAACCCGATCACCTTGCCAATCGTCTGGTGCGGTGAATCGGCTGTTTGCAGCGGCCGTCCAATGAGCCAATGACTTAATGAACGCGGCGGCTTGTATTCACTCTGCCTCCGCATGATTTCGGTTTGATGGTTTTCAGGGGTTAGCATGTATTTTCTTGCTGTGTACAAAAAGACACCCCCGCGCAACGGCGAGGAGCGATGATCATTATAGCCCAATTCCTACAACCGGACCATGCTAGGGAATTTGGAACGGTACTTCTGTGATGACAACACCAGGTGTAGTGAGCAGCTCACGGCGCAGCATCTCAGCCGTCTGCATATGCAAAACATTATGAAGCTTACTTTCAGGGACAAAGTGAGGGACCACGATGGTAATCGTTTCGTTAGACTGCCGGCTGGAAATAATCTCATTGATATAGTCAAGCAACGGTTCGAGAAAAAGGCGATAAGGCGAGTCCACGATAACCAGCCGGTTCCCACGTCCCCAGCGCTCCCACTTCCTGCGGACCTTTTCCGTATCCTCGGGCTCCAGGGAAATATGAACGGCGGTGATGTCCTCGGACAGGATGCGCGCATAGCGGAGCGCCGTCAAGGTTCCCTGATTGACATTGCTGATCGGGATGATCACACGGTGGCGCACGTTGTAAGGCGGCGGCTCTCCATAGTTTTCGACCGAGAGGTTTTCCGCCACCGTCGAGTAGTGACGGTGGATCCAGAGCAAGACACTGATGAAGATGGGAGTGGCAACCAGGATGATCCAGGCGCCATCCATAAACTTCGTCACCACAAAAACGATCATGACAATCGCTGTACAGATTGCACCAAGGCTGTTTGTGATCATTTTTAGCAGCCACTTGCTGTCGTAACTGAACGACTGGGCAGAGGCTGTTTGAGCATCATCGTTCGTCTGCTTGCCAATCCGATGCCACCGGCGCGCCATGCCCATCTGGGCAAGGGTAAAGCACAGGAAGACGCCAATCGCATACAGCGGAATCAAACGCGTGACGCTTGCCTGGAAGAGAATGATCAGCAGCGAAGATGCCAGCCCGAGCGCCACGATGCCGTAGGAATACACCAGGCGACTGCCTCGATAGTTCAGCTGGCGCGGCATAAAACCATCACTCGCCAGCTTTGCGCTCAAGCGCGGGAAGCCAGCGAAGGATGTATTCGCAGCCAGAATCAAAATAAAGGTGGTTCCCGCAATGGCAAGCAGATAGAACAAACCCTGCCCGTCAAAGACAGTACGTGCCATCTGCGAGATGACCGTTTCTTTTTCGGAGGGTATCGCCTGGATCTCACGCGCCAGAAAAGAAATCCCAAGGAACAGCAAGCTGAGGATCACTGCCAGCCAGCTAAGTGTAATGGCAGCATTTCGACTGCGTGGCTCCTTGAAGGCTGTAATGCCATTGGAAATCGCCTCTACGCCTGTGAGGGCGGTGGTCCCGCTGGAGAATGCGTGCAGAATCAGGAACAGGCTGATTCCCACGAACTGCTCGGCTGCATGTTCGAGCTCCGGAGGATCGACTACGGTTCCCAATGATCCATTGACCATGCGGAACAAGCCGGTGCCAATCGTGGTGAACATGATAATTATGAAGAAATAGCTGGGGATGGCAAATGCCAGGCCCGACTCCCTTACGCCGCGTAAATTGACAAGGGTGATCAGTGCTACGAATGCCACACAAAGAGGCACGCGGTAATCGTACAATTGAGGGAAGGCAGACACAATCTGCGCAACGCCTGACGAAATAGATACGGAGACCCCCAGGACGTAATCCATCAATAGGACCGAGGCGGCGACCAGGGCTGGAAACGTGCCCAGGTTATCGTAAGCGACAATGTATGCCCCACCTCCGCCCGGATAAGCATAGATGACCTGCCGGTACGAGACCACCACAATAAAAAGCAAACCGACAATTACCATGGAAATCGGGAACACATATCCAAAAGCCAGGGTTCCTGCGGCGGCGAGGATTACCAGCATCTCCTGTGTGGCATAGGCAGTCGAGGACAGCGCGTCGGAGGCAAAAACAGCGAGTCCCACAGCTTTGCCGATCGTCTGGTGCGCGGCATCCGCCGTAGCAAGCGGTCGACCGATCAGGTAATGGCCAATATTCCGAGGGGGGGCGATCTCTGTAGTTCGGTGAATAAGTGAGGGATCTTGACCGTATTCAGGCTCATTCATGTCAGCAGTAATAAATCCTCATGATTGCGAATGTATTATAAGCCGAATCAAATTGTTAGAGGCTAGGGATTCCCCTGCCTGCGAAGGACCGACAATTAATCAACAACCAGGAACTATATAAGAGTTAACTATATCAGACTGCATCAACCTTTCAAAAGGTATAATGAATCCGGTGCCATGCGAAACCTGTCCTTGCTTTCATCCCTCTGGAAATATCTCTTCGCCTTCGGGCTGATCGCCTTCATTACGGCGATATTTTTCATGTTGCGGGATGTGCTCGATACAACCCTTATCGCTCTGCTATACCTGATTCCTCTCGGGATGATTACCGTCATTTGGGGACTTGGACCCGGCATCACCGGAGCATTGGTCACCTTTCTCACCTTGAACTACTTTTTTATCCAACCCTATTACACGTTTACTGTCCACCAACCTACAGACCTTGTTATCCTGGTGGTGTTTTTGATTGTAGCTGTGGTTATCAGCCAACTGGTAGGGCGAGCACAGGCAGCCCTGGCTGCCGCTACTGCCCGTGAACGGGAAGCCACCCAGCTTTATGAGCTGAGTACGGCGCTCGCCGGCCTGCCAAACGACGAGATGATCGGACAAATCCTGGCAAAACAAGTCCATACGATCTCGGAAGGGGAGTACGTTCAGTTAAGAGTCACAGGCGTAAAGCAACATACGTTTCGGCTGCCTGAAATCAGCGCTCCGAGCCGACCAGCGGAACTGATCCTTCCAATTGAGGGCGCACGTGGCAGCCTGGGAGAAATCGGGTTGTGGAGAGCCGCGCCTCCCATATCGGCGCGTGAGAGACGGCTCTTTCAAACCTTTGCCAGCCAGGGTGCACTTGCGCTCGAACGCGCCTGGCTGGCCCAGGCAGAGTCGCGAGCGAAAGTCCTGGAGGAGAGTGACCGGTTAAAGTCGGTTATTCTCTCCTCGGTTTCACATGAACTGCGCACACCGCTTTCCACGATTAAGGCAGCAGCATCCGGCCTGCGCAGCCACGAGGTCGGCTGGGATTCACCGGCGCGAGCCGACCTGATTGCAGCCATTGACGACGAAGCCGACCACTTGAATATACTGGTTGGCAATCTGCTGGACATGTCGCGCATTGAATCGGGTGCTCTCAAACCAAAACGCGAGTGGAATATCGTAGCGGAGATCGTTGGCAGTGTCCTTATGCGCATGAAACATCTGGCAAGCGAACACCGGATCGAAGTGGACATTCCCGAAAGCCTGCCGCTTCTGCCTGTGGACTATGTTCAAATGGAACAGGTCTTTACGAACCTGGTGAGCAACAGTCTAAAGTATGCACCTGCAAACTCCACAGTCTGTATCCGCGCCCGGGTGGAAGGTGAAGTCGTTCACGTCCAGGTGAGCAATCAGGGACCACAGGTTCCAGACGGGGACCTGGAACGGATCTTCGATAAGTTTTATCGCATCACGGCTGCCGACCGGGTGACCGGAACTGGACTCGGGCTTTCGATCTGCAAGGGAATCATTGAAGCCCATGGCGGGCATCTCTGGGCTGAGAACCTACCTGATGGACTGTCTTTCAATTTCATTCTGCCGCTCGTCTGGGACGGGTTGCAACCTCCCCAGCTTCCTATGGATACCGAAATAGAATGAGCAACGCGCCGCATATTCTGGTCATTGACGACGAGCTGCAAATCCTGCGTGCCCTGCGAACTATACTCGGTGAGAAACAGTTCCGGGTCACCACTGCGCACCGCGGCGAAGAGGGTCTCTCACTGGCTGCCGCCAGCGAACCGGATCTCATCATTTTGGATCTGGGCTTGCCCGATCTGGACGGCGTGCAGGTGTGCGCGCGCCTGCGCGAATGGACTCAGATCCCTATCATTGTCCTGTCCGTGCGTGATAGCGAGCGAGACAAGGTCGCTGCACTGGATCAGGGTGCAGATGATTATCTTACCAAGCCGTTCGGGGTCGAAGAATTACTGGCGCGCGTGCGCGTGGCGCTTCGACATGCCGCCAGCCGAAAGAGCGTGCAGGGCTTGCAGAGCAAAGTCGTCAAATCAGGTCCAATCTCGATTGACCTTGCATGGCATATCGTCAAGTACGACGACAAAGAGGTTAAGTTAACCGGTACAGAGTACAAACTGCTCGCTTACCTCGCAGCGAATCACGGACGCGTGCTGACCCATCACAGCATCCTCACACATGTATGGGGTCCCGCAGACGCAGATCATACGGAATACCTGCGCGTCTACATGCGCCAGCTCCGCAAG
>DATHTH010000352.1:0-9641 GCA_035463495.1 Anaerolineales bacterium
CCCAGCTTGCCGTGGATATCGCCGCGCGTCACGCCTGGAGAGTGCAGGTCCACGACGAAGCAGGAGAGACCCTCTGAAGCCTTACCGGCGGAAGGATTTGTCTTGACGGTGACCAGCGCCAGATCCGCCTTGGAGGCAAGCGAGATCCACATCTTTTCGCCGTTCAGGATGTATGCATCGCCGTCGCGCTTCGCAGAGGTCCGCATCGCCGCGACGTCCGAGCCCATGCCGGGTTCTGTGAATACGCCGCATCCAATCTTCTGCCCAGACGCCAGCGGGATCAAGAACCTCTGCTTTTGCTCCTCTGTTCCCCATTGAAACACGGTCATCGCGCACAGGCCGGTGTGAACGGACATCACTACCCGCAGGGAGGTATCCACCGCCTCGAGCTCCTCACAGGCCAGACCCCAGGCGATGTAATCCATGCCTGCGCCTCCGTACCGCACCGGGAACGGCAGACCAAGGATACCCAGCTCGCCCATCCGCTTGAGCGCAAAGGGGATCGGCTCCTGTCTGCGGTCGTATTCTTTAATGACGGGCGCGATCTCTCTCTGAGCAAAATCACGCACCATTTTCTGGATCATTTGATGTTCTTGGGAAAGGGAAAAATCCATGCACTGCCTCAGTGAAATTTTTCTCTAATTATACCTGTTCGAGAAATCTATTTAAACACAAAGGTCACGAAGGCATCGTTCCTCCGCCGTGATCTTTGTGTCCGTTGTTTTAAAATAAAAAAAGCCCGACTGCCGCGTACAAGTGGCATCGGGCTAGTGGCGTTGGGTGTCCTGGATCATAGTTCCTTTTCGACACCCATGTTGCTCAGCTCATCCGAGTTGATGTTCGAGATGAGCAGGTCCGCGCCTGCGAGGGCGAGGAACACGAGCAAGAGGACTGATATGATGATTACGAACATGAAATCCTCCTTTCCTCTATCACTATTAACGTAAAATCTCTGGATAAGTTGTATCCCCTAACAGTACTGAGATGTAGTCCAATGAAGTCAACAGTGCGCGAGTTACAACGAAATATAGAACATATGTTCGAAGTTGTCAATAGGTCTTTATGGGGAGGCTCTCGTCCCGTTGGCTTCGCAAGTACATGACGCTGCGAACCGGGTTTTGTTCCACAGTTGGGATCATCGAACTTTGCAGTGTTGTAAGTCTGTAAACATAGGATCAGGCTGAAGCGAGTCAGCCGATGAGATCTGAGTCTTTCTAACAGAAATCTGATTGACAAAACTGTGAAAGTGGATACAATACACTCCGCCAGCCGAAGTGGCGGAATTGGCAGACGCGCTACGTTCAGGGCGTAGTGAGGGTTCCCTCATGTGGGTTCAAGTCCCACCTTCGGCACACCATCTACTGCTGGAGCAGGCAGTAAACCAAGACTCGCTGAGAAGCGGGTTTTTTGTTTGCCGGGTGCTTCAGCAGCTTTTTTCGCCCAAAAGACGATCTTCTGCTTGCCAATCGGGGAGGGAGGCGGCTCCAGCCGGTGGTATAATCAGAGTAACCCAGGCATGTTCTTCATTAGTTAAGACGCGGAGTCACAGAATCTCGTCCTTCGTGTCTTTTTATGCCGGTACATTACTCTGAAGAGAAGGTTATGGCTGAAGAGAACATTCAAACCAATCATAATGGTAACGTCCAACAGGTGGACATCGACGTCCAGATGCGCGACGCATATCTGGATTACGCGATGAGCGTGATCGTGGCGCGTGCCCTGCCGGACGCGCGCGACGGTCTGAAACCGGTCCACCGCCGTATCCTGTATGCGATGCAAGAGCTAGGTCTGCGCTCGAATTCCTCTTATAAAAAATCTGCCCGTATCGTGGGTGAAGTGTTGGGTAAGTTCCACCCGCACGGCGACTCGGCGGTATATGAAACCATGGCGCGCATGGCGCAGGACTTTTCTATGCGCTATATGCTCGTGGACGGTCAGGGCAACTTTGGTTCTGTGGACGGGGATGCCCCCGCAGCCATGCGTTATACCGAAGCCCGACTGCACAAACTTGCGGAAGAACTCCTTGCCGATATAGAGAAGGATACCGTCGACTTCGGTCCCAACTTCGATGACTCGCTGGAGGAGCCGCTCGTCCTGCCTGCCCGCGTGCCCAACATGCTTCTTAACGGCACGTCAGGCATCGCCGTCGGTATGGCGACCAATATCCCGCCGCACAACCTGCGCGAGCTGACCGACGCCATCATCTATTTGATCGACAACTATGACACCATGGACGACATCCCGCTGACGGAGCTCATGAAGCGCATTCCGGGCCCGGATTTCCCCACCGGCAGCATTATCGTGGGGCGCGAGGGGATCGAGTCCGCTTATGGCACGGGGAAGGGCCGCCTCGTCGTACGGGGTGTCGCTCACATCGAGGAGAGCAAAGGCGGCCGGCACGAGATCGTCATCACCGAGATCCCGTACCAGGTGAACAAAGCCAGTCTGATCGAGCGGATCGCCGAGCTGGTGCGCGAAGACAAGATCGACCAGATCTCGGACCTGCGCGACGAATCTGACCAGCGCGGTATGAGCATCGTGATCGAGCTCAAGCGTGGCGCGCAGCCCAAGAAGGTGCTCAACCAGCTCTATAAATATACAGCGTTGCAGTCTACTTTTGGGGTGCAGCTGCTGGCCCTGGTGGATGGCGAGCCCCGGACTTTGCCGCTAAAGCGGTCCCTGCAGATCTTTATCGAGCACCGACAGACCGTGATCGTCCGGCGGACAAACTTCGAGCTGGCGAAAGCCCGGGCCCGCCTGCACATCCTCGACGGGTATCTGATTGCCCTCTCCAACCTCGACGCGGTGATCCAGACCATTCGCGAGTCTCAGGATGCCGATGAAGCCAAGGGAAACCTGGTGAAGCGCTTCAACCTGAGTGAGATCCAGGCGCAGGCTATTCTGGATATGCAGCTACGCCGGCTCGCTGCCCTGGAGCGCTGGAAAATCGAGGAAGAGCATAAGCAAGTCTCTCAGCAGATCGCGCACCTCGAGGATCTGCTCGCGCACCCCAAGAAGATCCTGGCACTCATCCAGGACGATATGCGCGACCTCGCCGAAAAGTACGGTGATGACCGCCGCACCCGCATCGCCGCCGAGGCGACAGAGACTCTCAGCGAGGCAGATCTCGTCCAGGATGAAGCTGTGCTGATTAGCCTCACGGAGCGCGGCTATATCAAGCGCGTCGCAGCTTCGGCCTTCCGCTCACAGAGCCGCGGCGGACGCGGCGTGATGGGGCATACAATCCGGGATGAGGATGTGGTGGTTGCTCTGCTCCCGGCGCGCAGCCTTGACACGATGCTCTTCTTCTCCGACCGGGGCAAGGTCTACTCCGAGAAGGTCTACCAGATCCCGGATGCCGATCGCACGGCAAAGGGCATCCCGCTGGTGAATGTGCTCTCTCTGGATCCGAACGAGCGCATCACGGCTGCCATCGCCGTCTCAGACTTCTCGGCACATGGCTATTGCGTGCTGTCGACGATTCGCGGTAAGGTCAAACGGGTAGTGATGGAGGAGTTTGCCTCCGTCCGTCCCTCGGGTCTGATTGCGATGTCTCTGGATGAAGGTGACAAGCTTGGCTGGGCGCGTCTCACCAGCGGCAATGACGAAGTGATCTTCGTGACGGAGCACGGGCAGGCGCTGCGCTTCAATGAGAGCAAAATCCGTGCGATGGGGCGACAGGCTGCCGGTGTGCAGGCAATCCGCCTCCAGGACGGAGACTGTGTGACCAGCATGGATGTGGTCGAGAAAGAAGGCTCGCTGCTGGTGATCACCAGCAACGGCTACGGAAAGCAGACGCCGCTGAGCGCCTATACTCCCAAGGGACGTGCCACCAACGGGATTTCGACGATTGATCAACGCGCACTATCTGAGATCGGAAAGGTGGTGGCAGCGCGCGTCATTCAGAAGGCAGATGATCTGACCATCATCACCTCGAACGGCGTCGCCATCCGAATCAAGGTCAAGGATGTGCGCCAGGCGGGACGCTCCACCCGGGGTGTGCACTTGATCAAGCCTCAGCCCGGTGACAGCGTGGCTTCCGTGGCGCGCATCGCTGCGGAAGACCTGAAGAAGGCGGGCGCCGAGCTCAATGGCAGTGAGGAAAGAGCTGAAGACATGCAGCCGCAGTTGGTGTAATGGAAAAGTCCAGTGGTCAACCACTGGACTTTTTTGCAGATCTGATTTGGTCGCTAAGAGTTGAAGGTCTAAAAGAATGACATCTTTCCCATGACGAACATCGCCAGCGTCCCGATAATGCAGACGGTGAAAAGCAGCATCAAGGAAACCAGAAATCGCTGCTGAGCGGTCATCCCCAGAAACCGGGCGTTGTTGCGGCGCCGGGCGGTGACCCTGGCGACCGGCTCTTTATACAGAGCATTCTGGTCTTCCTCGTAAAAGGATGATTCCGCGGAATCGCGTAGATTATCAAACATGTTTACCTCAGAACAAAGTATATCATGGGTACTCAGCCCTCCGGCCGCAGGCGGATATCCCCAAATCGTACTGTCCGGGACTGGCCCTCCTCCGTATTCAATTTGAGGCTCCCATCGGGCTCCAGTCCAAGCAGCCTGCCCGTTGTTGAAACTCCGTTCCCTTCTTCGATCTTAACCCGCTCACCGCGGAAAGCGAGTGCCTTTTCCCACGAAGCAATGAAGGAAGCGCTGCCGATGTGGGAGCGGAGGGCGATGATCCCCGCCAGAATGTCATGCAGGATATCTGCACGATTTACCTCGGGTCCCAGTGCCTCCTCAAGGCTGGTGGCAGGGAATTGCAGCAGCTCTTCGGCGGGCACAGCGCCTTTCAAGACATTGAGCCCAATCCCAACCACAAGACAATCCACCTCTTCGCCAGACCATACTGATTCGACCAGGATTCCCGCCACTTTGCGACCGTTTAGCAGCACGTCATTGGGCCACTTGATCTGTGAGACCAGCCCGCGCGTCCGGAGCGAGTCAGCGACTGCAAGCGCTGCCAGGCCGACCACCCGGGTAATATACGGCTTTTCTTCCGGCCTCGGCCGCAGGATCAGGCTGAATGCCAGCGCAGTTCCCTTAGGGGTAAACCATTTCCGGTCAAGACGCCCACGGCCCGCCGTCTGTTCATCTGCGATCACCAGCGACAGGTCCCTGGCACCGGCAGCTGCCCAGGCGAGCGCCTCGTTGTTGGTCGAGCCAAGGGAATCGAAATAGCCCACATCCCCGAGAGGAAGCTTGGACAGAGCCTTCTTGAGTTCGCTTTGATTCATAAGTTAAAAAGAAATCCTGGCAGGGTTCTGCGAAGCCACGCCCCGACGATAATGGGAGCTGCAGACCCGCCAGGTCTTGAGGCGCTACGGCAAGACAAACCAGGGATTGATAAACCCACCGCCCTGACGGACCTCGAAGTGCAGGTGCGCACCCTGTGAGTTGCCTGTATTGCCCGCAGTCGCAATTTGCTGGCCCGCGCTGACGCTCTGACAGGTGCTAACGAAGAAAGCGCTCAAGTGGGCATAGATTGTTGAGTATCCATTCCCGTGATCGATCTGGACCACATTCCCATAACCATAGTTATAGCCGCCCTGTGCCATGGTGACCACCCCGCTGTCGGCTGCATAGACCGGCGCACCCGCGCCTGCGGCGATGTCAATGCCGAGGTGACCGGACCAGTAATCGTTGCCCGAGAGGAAGTTGTTGTCGGCTGGCCAACGGAAGCCGCCTCCTCCTACTGCGCCGCCCGGACAGGCGCTCTGGCTGGTAGATGAGGTACCGGAAGCACCGCTCGCAATGGTCGGCACCAGCCACTGTACGAACTCACGTTCTCCGCCTGGGACCATGACCCACGATCCAGAATCGATCTTGGGGTCGGTCAGGTCGATATCGTTGCCGGGAAAGTTGATAATATCGTCGATACTCGCGTTGAACTCAGTGGCAACGCTCTCGAGCGAGTCGTTTGGCTTCCACTGATAATAGATCCCATCTGTCGGGGGAATTTTCAAGACCATGCCTGGCGCAAGGCTGTGTGGGTCGTCCTGCAGGACGTCAAAGTTCGCCCACAAAACCGTTTCCGGGGTTACCTTATACGTCTCTGCTATGGCAAAGACGGAGTCACCGCGCACGACGCGGTATTCCTGCACGTCGTAGCGCGGCTTATCGGCAGGGATATTGGTCTTCAGCAGGATCTCACGTTCAATGAAGTCGAAATCCGTAGGCACGCCGAGAGTCGGCATGACAATTCGAGGAACCTCTTTCTCCGGTCCCGCAGTGGGGATGGGTGCGAGAGCCTGCGCCACCGAAGTCGACTGCTTCCACTTGAACGCACCGAAGATCAGCCCTGTCACAAGAATAAGCGTGACAGCCCAGCTGATGATCGTGAAGCGGTGCGCGTTGAAAAGGGAAGAAAGGTTCGGCATTCGGAACGTATGTTGGCTCTATTCCGGTGGGGCGCTTCAAATGAAGCGCTCACGTCAATTTAGGCGTCTCTGCCCAGGTTTTCCAGAAATTCCTGGTTGTTGCGGGCGCGGTCAAGGCGGGTGACAATCGCTTCGGTGGCGACCGACTGATCCATGCCTGCACCTGCCGGTTGCGGCGAGATCATCTGGATGTACATGCGTCGCATCAGCCAGACACGCTGCAGCAGGTCGGGTCCCAGTAGCAGGTCTTCTCGTCGTGTCGAAGAGCGTTCGATATCCACGGCCGGGAAGATACGGCGCTCCTGCAGCTTGCGGGATAAGTGCAATTCCATGTTACCGGTGCCTTTGAACTCCTCAAAAACCACATCGTCGAGGCGGGAACCGGTGTCCACGAGGCAGGTCGCAATGATCGTCAGCGAGCCGCCTTCTTCGATGTTGCGTGCGGCGCCGAAAAAGCGCTTAGGCGGGTACAAGGCGGAGGGATCCATACCACCCGATAGCGTGCGCCCGGATGGATTGACCACCAGGTTGTAGGCACGTGCCAGACGGGTGATGGAGTCCATCAAGATTACCACGTGGCGGCCGATCTCCACCAGTCTCTTAGCCCGCTCTAAGGCGAGCTCCGCCGTGCGAACGTGGGAGGTGACCGGCTCATCGAACGTGGATGCGACGACCTCAGCATCTACCGAGCGATCCATGTCGGTCACCTCTTCGGGGCGCTCCCCGATCAGGGCGACGATCAGATGGACATCCGGGTATTTCGTTGAAATCGAGTTGGCAATCTGCTTGAGGATCGTGGTTTTCCCCGCTTTTGGAGGCGAAACGATCAGTCCGCGCTGGCCCCGGCCGATGGGCGCGACAAGGTTGATGAGGCGTGGCGCCAACGTGTCATGGTCCGTCTCCAGATCGAAACGTTTGTCCGGGAAGATGGGGGTGAGGGTCTCAAAGACGGGCCGCCGTGAAGCTTCCTCCGGGTCCACGCCGTTGATCGATTCCACCTTGAGCAGCCCGAAGTGTCGCTCGCTCTCACGCGGCGGGCGCACCTGACCGATCACCAGATCGCCAGCACGCAGGTCGTGGCGGCGAAGCTGTGCCTGCGAGACGTACACGTCCTGGTCGCTGATCCGGTAGTTAGTGGCTCGCAGGAATCCGATTCCTTCGCTCATAATCTCCAGGATGCCGCCGCGCAGCTCGATGCCTTCTCTTTGCGCCTCTGCCTCGCGGATCATCATGGCAAGTGTCTCTTTCTTCAGGCGGTTCGCGTTGGGAATGTTAAGTCCCTTCGCGATGCCGCGCAGCTTGGAAAGAGGTTCGTTTTCAAGTTCAAGTATTTTCATAGGTTTTCTCATTGGGTGGGGTGTTAGGTGGAATGAAATACAAAATTGCCCAGACTGCATTGAGCAATCCGGTAGGGTCCGTTAGGTTGTGGCTGGGTGTGGATTTTCGTTCAAATTCTGTTTATGCGGAACCCGTGCAGGTTAGATCGCCGTGCATCCAAATTCCGCCTCATAAGTCTGTAAAGCGCTGGGGAATTGCCAGTATTATAGCATGTTCAAGAAGGCGATGCAAGCACGTTAATGTGATTCCTACGAAACTTTCAAGTTTGTGAGATTGGCACCGATGCCGGCGGTGCGGGATCGGACAGGAGCTGATTTTGTAGATCCCACAGGCGGCGGTAGAGACCTTTGCGACGTATTAGCTCCTGATGCGTACCGCGCTCCGTTATCTTACCATTTTCCATGACCAGAATTTCATCCATCTGTTCGAGTCCGACCAGACGATGGGTGATGAGCACGAGCGTCCTGCCCTGCCTGGCTTCGAAAAGGGTCTCCAGTATCTGCCTTTCGGTCTGCGGATCGAGATTAGCGGTGGGCTCGTCAAAAAGGAGGATGGGGGCATCCTTTATCAATGCCCTGGCGATTGCCAGTCTCTGGCGCTCGCCCCCCGAAAGCCGCAGCCCGTGTTCGCCGATCAGCGTGTCATAGGCCCGCGGGAGCCCCTGGATAAATTCGTGGATCTGGGCTTTGCGTGCCGCAGACTCGATTTCGTCCTGGCTGACCGGTCGACGTGCCAGCCGCAGATTCTCTCGAATGGTCGTGTTGAAGAAATAGTTGCTCTGGGTAACCAGCGCGAGCTGTCGGCGGACTTCGTCCGGGTCCAGTTCCCTGAGGGGAATGCCGCCCAGGATGATCTGTCCGGATTCGTAATCCCAGAATCGCAGCAGCAGGTGTGCCAGAGTGCTTTTCCCTGCGCCACTGGGTCCGACAATAGCGACAGATTTGCCAGCCGGAACGGTGAAGGAAACATCCAGCAGGGCTGGAATGGATTGAGCAGGATAAGAAAATGAGACATTTGTGAATTCGATATTCGGTGATCGAGTATCGAGCAGCGAGTATCGAGCCTGCTCCTTCACTGCCGGTTTTGCATCTACCACTTCAAACAACCGTTTTGCCGCTGCCCGCGAGGCATTCCACATCTGTGCTGCCAGAGGCAATGGGGTGACTGCCTCAAAGGAAGCTAGTGTCATCAGGGTAAAGGTGCCGAGCAATACGCCCTGGATATTTCCCGCTGCGACCTGAGGAATGACGAGAAACAGCACGAGCCAGACAGCCAGATTTGTAAACAGGTTTCCCAGGGCCGAATGGAGACCGCTAATGCACGCCATCTTTTTTTGGGTGGCGCCATAACTTTTTCCTTCTGCAGCGATCTTTTCCAGCCGGTCCCTGCCACGTCCAAAGGCAAGCAGGTCTGCCATACCCTGGATGCCGTCCACCAGCTGAGACTGGATGTCAGCCCGCTGCGTGATCAGCTTCTGTCCCGGAAGGCGGCTTATGATTCGAATAAGGAGCGGCAGGATCACACCGAGAATCAGGAAGGAGCCTATCAGCACGAGCGCAATCGGCAGGTAGAAAGCGGCAAAGAAAAAGGCAACTGCTGTTCCAATCAGGATGGCAGTCAAAGAAGGCGAGATCACGCGGACATAGAAGTTTTCCAGAGTCTCCACGTCACCGATCACACGCGCCAGCAAGTCGCCGCTTTTGTATTCCATGAGCCGCGCCGGCGCGAGAGGCTCGAGTTTTTCGTAGAACCAGACCCGCAGACGGGCGAGCAGGCGAAAGGTGACATTGTGTGAGACCAGTCGCTCGAGATACCGCGAAAGTCCGCGGGCGATGCCAAAGAAACGCACGCCGACGACCGATACACCAAGCTCGGCAATCGATGGATGCAGGGCGGCTGTGGAAATCAACCACGC
>DATHTH010000353.1:0-4810 GCA_035463495.1 Anaerolineales bacterium
GCGGTCGCGCCACCATCCACAACCAGAGCCTGACCTGTCATGAATGACGACTGCTCGTTGTTCGCCAGGAAGTAAATGGCATGCGCGATCTCTTCAGGTGTTCCCACTTTCCCGCTTACTGTCTTCCGGGCGAGGTTATCCAGGCGCTGCTGCATATCCCCGTGACCGACATGCCCACGTCCCAGGCCCGCCCGCAGCATGGGCGTATCCACCGCGCCGGGCAGGATGGCATTTACGCGGATGTCATCCGGCGCAAACTCGATCGCCATGGCGCGCGTCAGTGCGAGAAGGCCACCCTTCGAGGCGGCGTACGCGGCGATATTGGCAGAGGTCTGGATGGCATGGACCGACGAGACGTTGACGATCGCCCCGCCGCCCGCAGCCTTCATCAGCGGGTGAGCGAGCTTGACGAAAAGAAAAACAGACCGGAGGTTCGAAGCCATGACAGCATCCCACTCCTCGACGGTCGTCTCGATCAGCGGCTTGGCAACCTGCACCGCGGCGTTGTTCACAAGGGCATCGAGCATGGGATGGAATGCCCGCGCCTGTTCGAAGATATGCTCAGTGGATTCGGGCTGGGAGATATCCGCTTTAATAAAGCATCCATCCTGTGGAAAGCCTTCGCCGAAGTCGAGGCGATCCACGCCAATCACACGCCAGTTGCTCAAGGCAAAGTGATGCACCGTCGCGCGCCCGATCCCTCCGCCGGCGCCAGTAATGAGAACAGTTCTTGTCATGGGATTAATTTCTTCTCTATGCAAAATTGAGTAGCAGGAATGCGCTTACTATTTTACCTGTCAATTTATAAAAACAAGCTAGCGTCGTTCCGTGAGTTGCAGCGCCTTCGTTGCATTTCCCAGGAAAACAAAGCTTTTTTACTCATTCGCCTCACAAGTATTTTGAATGACCCTGAAGTTGAAGGGGTCGGTGTAGTCAGAGTGCAGGCTGACATCTTCTAACAACTCGAGGTCCTGTCCGAAGTAAGTGTTGAAGATAACCCGAAAGGTATTCACGGGTGTAATCGCGGGGTAAATAGACGCATCCACTCCAGGCAGGAAATAGGCATTGAGTATACTCATCCGCGAGCGTGCACTGCTGGCAACGGTAGGTCCGTGATCGCCCTGGATCACGATCACCGGCGGCGTCGCAGAATTTTCAATGATTCGTGGCACGATCTCCCGGATGCGGCTGCTGATGTAAATCGCCTGGTCGCGGTAGTGACTGGCTCCCTCCTCGGTTCGCGTAGTGCCCACATCCGCTGCCTCGACCGGCCCGCCCGTGGGACCAAACACATACGGCGGATGGGGGGCGATGATATGTACAAAGACAAACTTGGGACCCTGTATATGAGACAGCTCATCCATCTGATCGAGCGTAAAAAGAGTCCGCTCGCGAAAGCGCTCGGACCCGGAGGTCTGCATGCCGAAGCGATTACCGTCCTGGATGAGCCGCGCCAGCGTGGTTTCCATCAGAAGCGCTTCGAATTCATTCAACTGCCCCCAGGAATACCCGGGACCCAGGAAATAGTTTGCATCGGTCCACTCGGTTGCCAGGAAGCCGGTGGCAAAAGCCACCGTTGTGTATCCGGCTTGCTCAAGACTTGTGCGGACAGTGCTGTGGCGGATCAGGTTATCGAGTCCGGTACGGTCATCGGAACCAGGGGCGAATTGGTCACTCAGTTCATCGAGATAATTGAAATTCAAAGCGGATGCCAGTGAGATCTGTGTCTGAGCGTAATTGCTCTGCGAGCATTCGGCAATGTAGAAGCCGAGCTCTCTCAGGGTGTTCAGGAAGTCCGAGTTGTCGAAGCCATATTCATTTTTTAGGATATCTGCCCTGCCATAGCCGTCCAGGATGATGTAATAGATATCGGGAGGCGGCTGAGCTGCCATCAAGTTCAAGGCAGATGCGCTCCGCTCTGCATCTACTTGCGATGTATTTCTTTGGATAAAAGATGAAGCGATTTGCGCGAGCGGCAGAACCAACAGGAAAAGGCCTACTACATTCAGGGCATTTGTAACTGAGGCAAGGTTCCTCGATTTGCGCAGCGCCCACCAGGTCCCGAGAGTTGCCAGAGCAAACCAGATGGGAACCAGAGTTCGGTGCCGAAACAAGAAGATACCGGAGAGCTGCACCCCTTTGAGCAGGTTATATACGTGTCCGTAAGAATAGAACAGGATCAGAAAAAGAGTGGTGAGAAGGGCAGCACGCTTCCCGTCGCGCAATATGAATTGCAGACTCAAGAACACGAGCCCAGTTATAAAAACAGATAAAAGCAGGGGGCGGAATCCGGCAGCTAGATCCAGCTCAGAGATATTGATCGCCAGTAGAGCCAGGATGGGATAGACAGCGAAGAAAAAGGGGTGCAGCGGAACCCGGCGTGCCCGGGACGGATTGCTATGGATCGGCAGGCTCATACGCCAGACCCAGCCCCTCCAGCAGATTCTTGATTGTATTCCAGTGCACTCTTTCCCAGGCAGCCGGACTGGAATTGGAATTATGCGGCGCAAGCATCACATTGTCCATTTGCCGCAGGGGACTGTCGGAAGGAAGAGGTTCATGCTCGAAGACATCCAGTGCAGCTCCCCCAAGGCGCTTGGACTGCAGCGCTTCGATCAACGCGGCCTCATCGACGATCGCCCCGCGCGCTGTGTTGATCAGTACGGCATCTGCTCGCATCAGTGCGAGGGTATCGGGGTTGATCAGGTGATAGCTCGTCAGGTTTAGATCACAATTGATAGAGATGAAATCAGAGCGAGACAGCAATTCGGGAAGGTCCACCATTTCGATCCCGGTCTCGGCGAGAAAGACCGGATCGATCTCGACAACGTCCGTACCATACACTGGCATACCAAAGGAACGCGCCCGGCGCGTCACTGCCTTGCCTATGTTACCTACCCCTATGACACCCAGCGTACACTCGTTGAGCGACCTGCCGGAAAGCTTATGCCATCTGCCCTCTTTCATCTCCCGGTCCATCCAGGGCTGGCAGCGGGCGAATGCCAGGATATAACCGAGGACCGAATCGGCTACCGGAAGGGTGAAGGCGTTTGGGGTGCGGTAGATCTTCACCTCGCAGCGCCCACAGGCTTCGGCGTCGATCGAATCGATGCCGGTCCCCCATTTGGAAATAACCTTAAGTCGCGGCGTACAGGCTTCGATCACGCGCGCCGTATAGCGATCATCCCCGCAGATCGCCCCGTCGAATTGACCGGCATGTTTGAGCAGGTCGGCTTCCTCCATCCGCTCATGGACAGCAGGAACGATCAAATCAATATCATACTTTTCAAAGACAGGCTTGAAGCGCTCCACAAACGGAATCATATAGGGAGCGGTGAGAAGAACGCGATAGCTCATTGTTTATCCGGCGAGGAAGAGAAATGTACAAACCTAACTTCGACAGGATCCCCGTACGACAGAAAAATCGTACAGCTTCGGGACAGGCGAGAAGTAACTCACATCTTCGAGCATATCATACTTCCCCCCGAAGTATGAATTGAACACCAGCCGGAAAATATTGACAGGTGAGATCGTCGGATACAGCTTGTCCTCATGACCCGGAAGATATATGGTTGCCAGGATCCACATACGCCTGTCTCTCGGCTGCAACCAGGGACCGTGGTCCCCCTGGATGATAATAACGGGCGGGACCTCGGACTCGGCGAGAATCGTGTCGACTGCCTGCAAGAGTTTTTTATTGAGGAATTGCGCCTGGTTCACATAGCCCTTCTTATACAGCTCCGCCGTATATAATCGCTTTTCATTCCAGAAATCAGCCGGGTGCGTGGGGGCGCCGTCTGCGTCGAAGACAAACGGCGGGTGAGGCGAGATGAGATGAAGATAGGCGAAGGTCGGCTGAGGCATCCGGGCGATATCGTCAACACTGTTGAAGACATGGTTGAAGCGGTCCCGGGCAGCAACGCCCAGAATATGATCGGGATCCACCCAGCCCCAGTCGTGAGCGTAGCGCGCCAGGGTGGTCCGCAAGAACAGACCTTCGAATTCAGTCAATGCCGAGGAAATGGGCGGTGGGCTGAGAAAACGATCGCTGTCATCGATGTTCAGCCAGTCGAACTCGGTCCGGGCAGTAACAATCTTATAGCCAAGGCTCTGAAAGTTATAACGAACGGCGCTGTGCTGAAGCGAGTTCCAGAGCAGGCGGCGCGACGTGCTCTCTGGCTCAAACCTCTCACTCAAATCCTGAAGATATTGCATATTAAGTTCCGAAGCCAGAGAAAGCTCCGTCCGGACATAGTTGCTCCGGCTGCATTCCGCTACAAAGAAACCGCGCTCCTCCAGGGCATTCAAGAACTCGCTGTTATCGAAGCCATAGGCCTGCTCCAGCAGGTCGGCGCGCGCGTAGGAATCCAGAAGAAAGAAATATACATCCGGTGGATTCTCAGGGCGCACCAAGTCCGTTTGAATGGGAGCATCCAGAATTGCGAGAGCGCGGGCGCTGGGCGTCTCGACTTCCGGAAGAATCTGAGCCGCAGACATGACCACGAGCGCCAGCGCAACCGTATTCAACGTGGGCGTGGCAGAGACAAACGTCAATTTTGGACGGGTTGCCCAGAACCATGTGACCAGGAAGAGTCCGACCCAACCTGCTGCGAGCCACAATTCGTAATTAGCATCTGGGTATTTCTCTTCGAAATAGATATGAATGTGTCCGTAGGAGAAGAACAATGCCAGCCAGCAGGCAGACAGGAAAGCAGCCTTATGTGCCTGACGAAGGAAAAACCAGATGAGCAGGAATAACAATCCCCCGAACAGAACAGAGACCAGGAGCGGGCGGACGGCGGCGTCCAGC
>DATHTH010000354.1:0-7490 GCA_035463495.1 Anaerolineales bacterium
TTTGCCCCGCAGGAAGATGCGCAGCTCGAATCTCCCTTCGCCCGGCTTGAAATGATATTGCCAGTGGGAGACCCTGACCTCCGCCTCGTCGATCATGATCTTCATGTCCGGCTCCAGGATGATCGGCAGAATGCCGTCGATTTCCTTGAACAGGAGGGTCGTCCCTTTTTTGTCGTAAAACGTGGTGATGTAATGCATAGATGGCTCTCCATTTAAATTGATAATGAACACACCGGTTTGCTTGCCTCGATTGTATGCCAGCCGCGCGCACAGATGTCGATCCCATTTGGGCTATCCCGGCTATTCAGTACCCTCAGCGCTACAGGGCAAAGGCGACCGCTTCGGCGAGCGTCATGCGCTTTCCCGCCTCATAAGACTCTGAGAAGGCGGCTTCCCCCATTCTGGCACGACCGGCTGCGATGATCTGATCGACGTTTGCCTGCTCGAGGAACGGGCGCGAGTTGGCGATCCGCTCGCGGGTTGAGTCTGCCCAGCCGATCAGAACGGCGGCGTGGTCCGGCTTTCCCACGGCTAGAGAAAGTCCCGCCAGGCCTTCGAGAGCGAAGACCACCCCGGTCGCGTTCTGGTCCTCCTGAAATTTCAGGATCGTTTCGGCAAAGATCGTGCGTGCTTCGGTCAAATCTCCTGCCCGTAAGGCGACGTGACCCAGGTGGGCTCGCGCCCACAGATATCCCATTCGATTTCCAGACTCCTGCCCAAGAGTCACCAGCTCCTGTAGCAGGGCAGAGGCTTGCTCGTAATCGCCGCGCAGCAGTGCGATCAGGCTTTTTGCAAAGGACGGCTCACCCCACAATCCGCCAATCCCAATGTTTTTATCGATGCCTACTCCCAATCGTATCGCCTCATCCAGCTCCTCTTGCGCCTTCTCAATGTCGCCGGTCAACAGGATGCGGAACCGTGCCAACAGGCTGAGGAGACCCGCCACGAAATTTCGATCTCCCGCCTGGCGAAACAGAGCAACTGCCTGCTCCCAATTCGCGAGCTGGCGCTCGGGACGATCATGGCCCAGACGAAACCATGCCAGCGCCTGTCTTCGCACATCGCCGAGCGATCTTGCGACTGCAAGTGATCGCTCATACAGCTCATCTGCCTGTGCCCGATGACCGAGGTTTTGCGAAGCATATCCCAGTAGAAGAAGAGCATCGGCTACGCCCTGCGAATCCCCACAGTCCTGAAATAACCTCAGGCACTCCTGGCCGGTAGAGGCGGCTTGCGTAAATTCCTGAGACCAGGTTTGGATCACCCCCAGGGTATACAGCGCTTTTGCTCTGGCATGCGGGAAATCGTTTGACTCCGGTTGCTGGATAAACGTCCTCAGCCAGCGCGCACTCTCGCGCGGATTGAAGCTTTCCCAGAAGCTGTGCAGTACGCTGGATATGTATAACCCCGCTTCCGCATCCGTCCTGGAAGCCCATTCCAGGGCGGCGCGCAGGTTGTCACGCTCGTCCTCCGCCCGGGCAAACCATTCCATTTGTTCAGGGCCCTGTAAGCCAGACTCGATGTCCCGGGAGAGCTTCAAAAAATAGGCAATGTGCCGCCTCCCGGTTTCGTCTTCTTCCCCTGCTTCCACCAGTCTCTGCCGCGCGTACTGGCGGACGATCTCATGGAAGCGATAGCGCGTCATCTGCCTGGTTCCCTGATCCACCACAATGAGCGACTTCTTGACGAGGAGCCGCATCAGCCCCAGAGCATCCCCGTCGCAGACAGCCTGCGCAGCATCGTGGGTCCAGCCACCTGCAAAGACGGCGAGCTGGCGCAGGAACTTCTGCTCTGCCGGGGTGAGCAAGCCCCAGCTCCAATCGAGCGACGCCTGCAAGGTCTGGTGGCGCGACGATGCCATCCGGTTGTCCGTGGATAGCCACGTAAAGGACGTTCGCAGCTGGTCCCGAATTTCCGTCACCTGCAGTATTGGTACCTGCGCCGCGGCGAGCTCGATCGCCAGTGGAATGCCGTCCAGATTACGGCAGATATCCATGACGGTCCGGGCGTTTTCCTGCGTCAGGGTAAAGGAGGCGAGAGCCAGCGTGGCGCGGTCCATAAACAATTCAATCGACTCATACTCCGATAACTGTTCAAAAGACACCTCATGCTCGACAGGCATGGAAAGGGATGGTATCGGGTAGACAGCCTCACCGGCGATGTTCAATATCTCCCGGCTCGTGACAAGGATCTTGAGGTACTGACAATTTGCCAGCAGCGTGACGGCAAGCTGAGCACAGGCATCCAGCACATGCTCACAATTATCGAGAATCAGGAGAGTTGTCTTATCGCGTAACACGCTCTTCAACAGCTCAAGGAGCGAGCGACCCGGTGCTTCTCGAAGCTCGAATACGGATGCAACCGTCTGTGGCACCAGATCAGCATCCGAAATCGAATCGAATGCGATGAACCAGACGCCATCCGGATATTGAGGGAGAAGCTTCTGCCCTACTTGCAGGGAAAGACGAGTCTTGCCAATCCCACCGGCGCCGGTCAGGGTCACGAGGCGATGTTTGCCAAGAAGATCTGCTACCTGGTCGATTTCCTTTTCACGCCCGATGAAGGTGGAAAGTTGGGCGGGCAGGTTGTAAGGCGGCTTGCTGCGCTTCTGACTATCGACGGGCTTCACTTCCCCTTTACGAGTCCGTCTGTAAAGGGCATATGTCTCCGGTTGAGGGTCGATCCCCAGCTCTTTGCGCAGGATCTGCTCACAAATCTGATACTGCTTCAGAGCCGCGTTGTGCTGCCCCGCCTGGATATAGACTTCCATTAATTTGCGGTGGGAGGCTTCATTCAGCGGGTCCAGTGTAACCAAACGCCGTGCGTAAGGAATGGCTTGATCCGCCTGACCGAGCAGCGAATAATTGTCCGCAAGAGCCTCAAGGGCACCGGCAAGCTGATGGCGGCACTCTTCGGCTTCCGCATAAGCCCATTCATTGAAGGCATAAGCATTCTTTAAACTGTAGCCCGTCAGGAAGTGATTGCGGTAGACCCGGGTTGCCTGAACCAGGAGAGGAATACGTTGCTCGGGAGTGTTATGCCGGCGGCTCTCTACAAGCAGCTGTCGAAACCGGGCGACATCCACTTCGATGTTTGCGTGTCTGTTCAGGGATAGCCTCTCCCGCTCCGAGACCAACCAGCCTTCGCCGAGAGCCTGATGCAGGTCCCAGAGGATCGTCCGTAGATTGGAAAAAGCCCGGGCTTGTTCGTTCTCCGGCCACAGGAGGCCGCTTAACAGCTCGCGGGAATAGGTCTGGAATCCATGCTCGCTGCCGTTCACCGCCAGATATGCCAGAAGGGCGATGGCTTTACGACGGCTCGTGGCAACCGGCTGGCTGTCCAGATATAGCTGCGGCAAACCAAGAAATTGTAAAGCGAGACGCGGGGACATGCAAAGATCCTGATGTGTCAACCAATCGGGTGATTATATCGCTGAATAAAAGCCTGCCAGCTGGACGACAAGTATTCTTCTGCGAAGGGCGCCGGAGATCCTGGCGCTTGATCGGCGAGACTCATTGGTGATGGAAAAGGTGAGATAATTTAGACAAGTCTAGTTTAATTTTGTTCTTATGAGAACAGATCCATACTGCTCGCATCCCACTGCAGTCTACCTCGCTCCTCCGGCGGCAGGTGGGGAGGAGACAAGATGACTTCCGCTGTCAATCGACCTTTGATTTCATCCTATAAGAACTTCGCAGATCACGCCAGTCGATTTGTTATTGCCATAGGGCTCCTGGTGTTGGCAGGGTGGGTATTCGATATTCCGACTCTCAAAACTGTCTTTCCGGGACTCAATTCCATGAAGGTCAATACGGCGTTGAGCTTTGTCCTGTGTGGCATAGCTCTCCGGTTCGTGAATCGGGAGACGTCTCAGCCGTGGCAACTGTGGCTCACCAGGATCCTGGCATTTCTTGTCACCCTGCTGGGACTGCTCACCCTGGGGCAGTATGCACTGGGGAGAGACTTTGGTATCGATCAATTTCTAATTCGAGACACCGACACGAGCTTCTCTGCCTATCCCGGACGGATTTCCATCACTACCGCCATCGATCTGGTTTTGATCGGCATCAGCCTGTTCACGTTGAGCCTGCGAGCCCGGGGGCAGGAGGAGATCAGCCAGTCCCTGGCGATCATCGCCGGGGTGATCGGGCTGCTTGCCTTCATCGGTTATCTTTACGATGTGGAGTCGCTCCACCGCATCGGTCCGTATTCCTCCATGGCTCTCCACTCTGCCCTCGGCTTTATGGTCCTCTCGGCGGGCATCTGCTGCGCGCGCCCTGACAGGGGGATCATGAACCTCATTACCACGGATTTCATCGAGGGCGAGGTGATACGGCGTCTGTTACCTGTGCTGTTCGGCATGCCGATCATCATCGGGTGGTTGAGCTTGCTGGGGATACGGGGTGGATTGTATGATATTGCTTCGGGCTTCGCCATGATGGCGATATTAACCACCGCCTTGTTGAGCCTGGTTGTCTGGTGGAACGCGGGATGGCTCCGCCGCGCCGATCGAAAGCGCAAGGAGGTTGAGAAGGAGCTCCGGTATCAGGCGCGCTTGCTCAGTCACATCAACGACGCAGTCATTGCCACGGATGAAAGGCTGGAGATCACTGCCTGGAACCGCGCCGCCGAAAGAATCTATGGCTGGAAGAGCAGCGAGGTCATCGGGCGCAACGTTTCGGACGTGCTTCGCCTGGAATGGAGTGAGCGAGAGGGCGCCGAGGCGAGACAACGGCTGCAGGACACGCTGTCTGCTCGTACAGAGAGTCTCCAGCGCCGTAAAGGTGGGGAAGCCGTCTATGTGGAAGCCAATACCATTGCCCTGGCAGATGAGGCGGGGGAAATCACAGGGTTTGTCAGCGTAAACCGGGATGTGACGGAGCGCAAGCAGGCTGAACAGGCGGCGATTGCCAGCCAGAAGCGCTTCCAATCCCTGATTGAGCATGCCCCGGATGGAATCGCGTTACTCGGCATAGATGGAAAGCTTCGGCAGGTCACGCCTTCCACCCAGCAGATCCTCGGATACTCCCTCGAGCAGGCAGTGGACCAGGATCCCGCCCTGCTCACGCATCCCGATGACCTTGCCCACGTGCTGGGGATCCTGAACGATCTCATTCAGAACCCGGGCAACGTCGTGACAACGCAGTATCGCTTCAAGCACCGGGACGGCTCATGGCGCTGGCTCGAGAGCACCATCAGCAACCTGATGGCAGAACCGAGCGTCGAAGCCATCGTGTTCAATTACCGGGATATCACCTCGCAGAAGAAGGCTCAGGAAGAAGTCTTGCGCCTCAACCAGGAGCTGGAGCAGCGGGTCGTGGAGCGTACCCGGCAGCTCGAGCTGGCGAACCGCGAATTGGACAACAGTCGAAAAGAGATCCAGGCGATCCTGGATAGCATGTCCACGCTGAACGCCAAGGTTGCCCTGGATGGAACGTTGTTGTTCGTCAACAAGATCGCCATGCAGGCGTCCGGACTCGCTCCTGACGAGTTAATGAATAGCAGCTTCCTGGAAGGTCCCTGGTGGACATTCGACCCGGAGGTCCACCGGCGCGTGAAGGAGGCGTTTGCACGGGCGCGCTCGGGGGCTCCGGTCAAGTACGATGAGAGGATATTTGTATTCGGTCAGGTGTTGACGATCGACTTTAGCCTGACGCCCATGGTTGGGGAAGACGGTCGCGTGGAATACATTCTCGCAGAAGCAAGAGATATCACGAAGCTCAAACAGGCGGAGGAGAGATTTCGGAGTTTGCTGGAATCTGCACCGGATGGGGTGGTGATTGTCAATGAGCGGCGTGAGATCGTGCTGCTGAACCCGCAAGTCGAGCGATTATTCGGCTACCCGCGTTCCGAAATAGCAGGGCGTCATTTTCATATGTTAATTCCGAACGATGGCCGTAACGCGCAGATCAATAACCTCTTTCTCGAGTTCTTCAATGATCCGCACCAGCCGCACTTGAGAAATGGCCTGGAGCTGTATGGACTGCGAGCAAACGGCAGTGACTTCCCCGTCGAGATCAATCTACGTCCCCTCCAGGCGGAAGAAGGGATCCTGGTGATTGCATCCATCCGCGATGTCACGGAACGAGTCAGGAACCGGGAAGAATTGATCCGCGAGCGAGATCTGCTGCGGACCCTGATGGACAGCATCCCCGACACGATCTACTTCAAGGATACGTTGTCGCGCTTCACCCGCGTCAATAAAGCTCAGACGTTCGTTCTGGGCATTTCGGATCCCGGGGAAGCGATCGGCAAGACCGATCTGGATTTTCAGCCTCTCGAGCTGGCGAAGGCTTTTTATGCAGAGGAACAGGAAATCGTCGAAACGGGTCAACCCCTGATCGACCGGATCGAGTTCAATCCAACTGCGGACGGAAGACCGCGCTGGTTTTCGGCAACCAAGGTCCCCATCCGTGATGCGGACGGGCACGTGACCGGGATTGTAGGGATTTCCAGGGATATCACCCAGCGGAGGCTGGCAGAGGAGGAAATTCGGCGTCTGAATCAGGACTTGAAACAACGCGCCGCCGAGCTGGAGACCGCCAACAAGGAGCTTGAGTCGTTCAGCTACTCCGTTTCCCATGATCTGCGCGCCCCGCTGCGGAGCATCGACGGTTTTAGCCACGCAGTCCTGGACGATTATGGAGACAATCTGCCGGAGGAGGGCCGGCAATATCTCCGAAACATCCGCGCCGCCGCCCAGCGGATGGGACAGCTGATCGACAGCCTTCTTTCCCTGGCAGGCGTGACGCGGACGGCCATGGAGCGAAGGCCCGTGGACCTCAGCACCCTGGCGGAACGGATCGCGGCAGAGCTGCGGAGCCAGCAGCCGGCCCGAGCCGTCAGCTTCTCCATTGCCAAAGACTTGAGGGTTAGCGGCGATAGCCAGCTCCTGCGGATCGCCCTGGACAATCTGATCGGTAACGCCTGGAAATTTACATCGAAGCTGGAGAGTGCCAGCATCGAGGTCGGCGCCAAAGAGCAGGAGGGGCAATGGGTTTACTTCGTTCGCGATAACGGCGTCGGATTCGATATGAGGTATAAAGAGAAGCTGTTTGGCACCTTCCAGCGTCTCCATTCGGCGGATGAGTTCCCGGGCGCGGGGATCGGACTGGCGACCGTGCAACGGATTATTCGCCGCCACGGCGGACGGATCTGGGCAGAGAGCTCCCCGAACCAGGGGACGACATTTTACTTCACCCTCAGCGAGGCGAAGAGCAGCTACTCTACCTGACACGAGCTGGCTACCGCTATCCTTTTCGGGCGGCAAGGTCGCCATTCGGTTGTCAGATCAGCAGTAATTGTCCGGCGAGAACAGCAGGAGGCAAATCGTAACCGGGATGGCAGGCAGCCACCCGCCCATCCTTGATCACGAGCCGCAAATGCTGTTTATCTGCAACGATGCGCAGGTCGTCCAGCGGGTTCGCATCGAGGACGATCAGGTCGGCGGCTTTCCCGGCTTCGAGCGTCCCCAGCCAGGAGTCCCAGCC
>DATHTH010000355.1:0-12450 GCA_035463495.1 Anaerolineales bacterium
CACGAAAAAGTTCTTCTCGTATTACCGACCCTATCTGGGCTTGTTCCTCTCCGTACTGACTTGCGCTCTCCTTGTCGCCGGGATCACGCTCCTGTTCCCGCTGCTCACCCGCTACATCACCAAAACCGTCCTGGAAGGCCGCATGGCAAATGCACTCGAGGAGATCTATCGGACAGGCGTCCTCATGCTTCTGCTCATCGTCGCCCACACCCTTGCCAACTATTATGTGGATTATCGCGGTCACGCCCTGGGCGCGATGATGGAGCACGACATGCGCCGCGAATTGTTCGACCACTACCAGAAGCTGTCCTTCCGTTTTTACGATGAGCAGCGGACCGGGCAGCTCATGTCCCGCATCACCAATGACCTGTTTTCCCTGGCAGAGCTCTATCATCACGGGCCCGAAGACTACTTGATCTATTCGGTCAAGTTCATCGGCGCTTTCGTCATTTTGTTCAACATAAATGCTTCTCTGACCCTGGCGATTTTCCTCTTTTTGCCACTTCTGGCAGTCTTTTCGCTGTACTTTAACAAGAAGCTGAACATCACAATGAGACAAAACAAGGAGCGAATGGGAGATGTCAACGCCCAGGTGGAGGATACGCTGGCAGGCATCCGGGTAGTGAAATCATTTGCCAACGAGCCCCTCGAGAGGAACAAATTCGCCTATGAGAACAATCGATTTCTGGAGAGTAGAAAGGATACATACAGGACAGAAGCCGTCATCTGGCAGGGCGTGGATGTGATCACCAGACTCATCACCCTGACCGCGATCGTCTATGGCGGCGCGAACATCGTCAATGCCCGCCTGGACCTCGCCGATCTGATCACCTTCCTGCTGTATATCGGCAACTTCATCGAGCCCATCCAGAAGTTGACGCACATGTCCGAGCAGCTCCAGGATGGCGTGACCGGCTTCCAGCGCTTCATGGAGATCATCGAGATCGAGCCGGAGCTCCAGGATGCCCCCCATGCCATCGAGTTAGCGAACGTCCACGGCGACGTGGAATTCAGGGATGTGGGCTTCCGCTACCGGGACGATCATGCCCACGTGTTGAAGCACATCTCGCTGCGGGTCGCTGCCGGCGAGACGGTTGCTCTGGTTGGCTCCTCGGGCGTCGGGAAAACCACGCTGTGCTCGTTGATTCCCCGTTTTTATGAGGTGACCGAAGGCGAGGTGCTGCTGGATGGCCTCAACGTAAAAGATATCAAACTTAGCTCTCTGCGCGGGAATATTGGCGTTGTCCAGCAGGATGTCTATCTCTTCGCCGGGACGGTCATGGAGAACATTCGTTACGGCAAACCAGACGCCAGCCAGGCGGAGATTATCGAAGCTGCCAAGAGAGCCCACGCCCATGACTTCATTCAGGAACTGCCCCATGGATACGACACCGACATCGGTCAACGTGGCGTCAAGCTCTCGGGCGGGCAGAAGCAGCGGCTCAGCATCGCGAGGGTTTTCTTAAAGGATCCGCCGGTGCTCATCTTTGACGAAGCCACCAGCTCGCTGGACAATGAGAGCGAGAGGGTGGTCCAGCAAGCGCTGGAGGAGTTGGCAAAAGACAGGACCACCTTCATCATTGCCCATCGCTTATCAACCATTCGAAGGGCTCAACGCATCCTGGTGCTCAGCGACCGCGGTGTCGAGGAAGAGGGCACCCATGAAGAATTGCTGGCGCTGGGCGGCACCTACGCGCGGTTGCACAACCTGCAATTCGAGCGCGTCCTTTTTTAGTTTCGATCCGGGACATGTCGTTGCAACCCCCATCGCGCTGAGGGCTTTAGAATCGAAGCGAGGGCTCGCAACGACATCACGCAGCATTGACTTATGGTAGACTATTAATATGACCACACGAATCGAACGCGACTCACTGGGCGATGTCCATGTCCCCACTGAGGCGCTGTATGGCGCACAGACTCAGCGGGCACTGCAGAATTTTCAGATCTCAGGGTTGAAGCCAAGGCAGGCATTTATCTGGTCCATGGCGACGATCAAGCGGGCAGCGGCGGAGGTCAACCGCGACCTGGGCTTGCTGGATGGCGAGCGCGCCGATGCGATTATCCAGGCAGCCCAGGAAGTTATCGACGGGAAATGGAACGAACAGTTCGTGGTCGATCCCATCCAGGCGGGCGCGGGCACCAGCCACAACATGAACACAAACGAAGTCATTGCCAATCGCGCCACTCAGATCCTGGGCGGCGCGATTGGAGAATACCGCGTCCACCCCAACGATCATGTCAACATGGCGCAGTCCACGAACGATACCATTCCCACCGCCATCCGTCTTGGCGCCCTATGGCGGCTCGATGAGCTGATCCGCACCCTGGACGAGCTGATCGCAGCCCTGAATACAAAGGCGGTCGAGTTCGATGAGATTGTCAAATCGGGGCGGACGCACCTGCAGGATGCCGTCCCCGTGCGGCTGGGGCAGGAGTTCGGCGCCTACGCCCGGGCGGTCGAGCGCGATTGTGAACGGATCACGGCAGCGGCGGAGGGCTTGCGGCGTCTTGGTATCGGCGGGACCGCGGTCGGCTCCGGCTTGAATGCTCACCCCGAATATCACGCCCGCATGGTGACGAAATTATCTGAGCTCACCGGGCTCACGCTGTACGAGTCAGATAATCTCTTTGAATCGATGCAATCCATGGCAGATGCGGCGCATTTCTCCGCCTCGCTGCGCACGCTGGCACTCACCCTCATCCGCATCGCCAACGACTTCCGCCTGCTGGCCTCCGGTCCCTCTACGGGATTGGACGAGATCCGTCTGCCCGCCGTCCAGCCGGGCTCGAGTATCATGCCCGGAAAGGTCAACCCCGTGCTGGCGGAGATGCTGGACATGGCGATGTTCTATGTCGTTGGGCTGGATACGACAGTGGCTATGGCGGCGCAAGCCGGGCAGCTCGAGCTCAACGTGATGATGCCCATCATCGCTCACAGCCTGTTCGAGATGATGCAGGTGATGATCGGGTCGGTGCATGCCTTTACGGAATATGCGGTCACCGGGCTCACAGCCAACCGCGAGAAGGCGGAGGGCTGGCTGGCAAAGAACGCCATTGTGATCACCGCCCTCAACCCGGTCATTGGATATTCGCAGGGCGCGCAGCTGGTCAAAGAGGCATTGAAACGGGACATGGCGATCCGCGATGTGGCAATCGAAAAAGCGGGCGCGGGCTTGCTCAAGCACCGCGACAACGACGATCCGGTCAGCGTCGAGGAGATCGAGCACGCCCTGAGCGATATGCGCCGCCTGACAGAGAGCGGTATTGCCTGATAATTCAGACAGTGCAAGACCGGGGTGACGCTTTCTAGGAGATGGATCAGGCGTCACAAGCAGGCAGACCGAGGGCGGGAACCGAAAGACAACAAACATCAAGGCTTCATCGTTAATTATGTAAATTGCGCCTGCGTGGCGTCAGTGACTTGAGGAATTCTTAGAGATGACTTTAACCAGTGAGTTTCATGGGCCCAACCTCGCCTACATTCTCGATCTGTATGACCAGTACCGGAGGGATCCGAGCTCTGTCGACGAAGCAACACGCAAGCTCTTCGAGATGTGGTCACCGGCTGAGCCCGCGGCTCCGCTCACGACCACACAGGATCTGCGCTCCCTGACCGGAGCGGCGAACCTCGCCCAGGCGATCCGTGTCTATGGCTATCTCTCGGCGCACCTCGATCCGCTCGAGGAGGCGCCCTCACCAACAGGCAATCCCCTGCTGACCGCCGAATTCCATGAAGTCAGGCAGGAGGACTTGCAAAGCCTACCCGCTGAGATCGTCCACCTGCCGGAAGGATATTCCGCGCAAAATGCCGGAGAGGCGATCGAAGCCTTGCGCCTCATCTACTGCGGCACGATCGGATACGATTACGGGCACATCCGCATCCCTGAAGAGCGGGAGTGGCTGTTTGCGGCAGCCGAGACCGGTCGCTTCCGCCCGCCTCAGCAACAGGTGGACGGCAGGCAGCTCCTCGAGCGGCTGACACAGGTGGAAGCCTTCGAGGTCTTCCTCCACCGGCTTTATCCGGGCAAGACGCGCTTCTCCATCGAGGGGTTGGATATGATTGTACCGATGCTAGACGAGATCATCGCCAACGCAGCGCGGGAGAGCATCTGCGTGACGCTGATCGGCATGGCGCACCGCGGACGCCTGAATGTCTTGGCTCATATCCTCCAGAAACCTTATAGCCACATCCTGGCCGAGTTTGCCGACCCGAAAGGACGCGCGACCACCTGGGACGAGCTTGGCTGGACCGGAGATGTGAAATATCATGCCGGCGCTTACCGTTCCCCGCGTCGCGACCAACATGTGGATATGCACATCCACATGCCGCCCAACCCGAGTCACCTGGAAATGGTCGACCCTGTGGTGACGGGCATGGCTCGGGCCTCCAACACAAAAGCCGACCTGCCAGGTCAACCGGTCTACTTCCATCATGCCTCGCTGCCCATTACGATCCATGGCGATGCGTCCTTTAGCGGGCAGGGCATTGTAGCGGAGACACTCAACTTCTCCCGTGTGCCGGGGTATGGCGTCAGCGGGACGGTGCATATCATCGCCAATAACCAGCTCGGCTTTACTGCCAACGAAGCCGAATCTCGCAGCAGTTTGCATGCCAGCGATCTGGCGGAAGGGTTTGAGATCCCTGTGATCCACGTCAACGCGGATGACCCGCTCGCCTGTATCGAGGCAGCGCGGACCGCGTTTGCCTACCGCCATAAGTTCCACAAGGACTTCATGATCAACCTGATAGGCTACAGACGCTACGGGCACAACGAGGGGGATGAGCCGCGCTTCACCCAGCCTGCCATGTACCGCAAGATCGACGAGCACCCGCGGGTAAGGCAGATCTGGGCACAACACATTGAAAAAGAGGGCGCGATCACAAAGGCAGACGCCGACCAGCGCTTGCAGGATGAACTGAAAGTGTTACAGGAAGCCAGTGACCAGCTGGACCCCGATACGGCGCTGGTGGAGCCGGTGCCCACGCCCCCGCCGCGCGGCGCTGCCCAAAAGGTCAAGACGGCGGTTACGCTCAAGCGCTTGAAAGAGCTCAATAAAGCCCTGGTCGAGTTCCCCGATGACTTTTTGCTCAACCCGAAGCTCGTGAAAGCAGTCGAGCGCCGCAGTACTCTGCTGGACAAGGCGGAGAATGCAAAGATCGACTGGGCGGCTGCCGAGGAGCTGGCATTCGCTACCATCCTGGAAGACGGGACGCCCATCCGCCTTACCGGACAGGACAGCATCCGTGGCACGTTCAGCCAGCGGCATGCCGTTTTCTACGATGCCCGGACCAACCAGCCTTATACGCCGCTGCAGAAGATCCCACAAGCCACTGCCGCTTTTGAGATCATTAATAGTCCACTGAGTGAGGCGGCTGCGATTGGGTTCGAGGTCGGTTATAACGTCGTCGCGCCGGAACGCCTGGTGCTCTGGGAGGCGCAGTATGGAGATTTTGTCAACAATGCGCAATCGGTGATCGACGAATTCCTGCTCTCAGGGCGCGCAAAGTGGGGACTGACTCCCTCGCTCGTTCTGCTCCTGCCGCACGGCAATGAGGGCCAGGGTCCCGACCATTCCAGCGGGCGCATCGAGCGCTTTCTCGGGCTGGCGGCGGAGATCAATGTGAGGATCGCTTATCCTACAACAGCCGCGCAATACTTTCACCTACTAAGGCGCCAGGCGCTTCTTCTCAGAACGGATCCGCTGCCCCTGATCGTGTTTACGCCCAAAGGTCTGCTGCGGCACCCGCTCACCGCATCCTCCCCGCAGGAATTTACAAGCGGCAGCTGGCAACGCGTGATAGACGACCAGAGTCTGCCAGGTCAGAAGAAAGATGTGAAAAACCTGACCCTGTGCAGCGGCCGTATCTATGTCGATCTGGTCACCAGTGACCTGCGCAAGGAAAACAGGGATGACGCCATCGTGCGCGTCGAGCAGTTGTATCCCTTCCCCAGGAAGGAGCTGCAAGATACTCTCGCGGAATATCCCAACCTGGAGCGATTGATCTGGGTCCAGGAGGAGCCGCTCAACATGGGCGCCTGGAACTATGTCCGCCCGCTGCTGCGGCAGCTGGCGGAAGATCGCCTTCCACTCCATTATGTGGGCAGACCCGAGAGCTCCAGTCCTGCCGAAGGCTCCACCACTTTATATCGCATCAACCAGCAATCGCTGATCGAGCAGGCATTCGACTTCGACAAGCAGGCGCAGACAACGAGCGTGGTGAAAGAGCGAGGCTAGTTAAGACCGGCCCTGCGAAGCGCCCCCGAAGGGAGGCAGCCTTCGCACGGCTCTACTCAGAGAGGTCCTTATGGCAATAGAGATCACTGTTCCGGAATTGGGAGAATCCGTTCTCGAGGCGACCGTCGCGCGGTGGCTCAAGAAGGAAGGCGAACCCGTCAACGTGGGCGATGTGCTGGTCGAGCTCGAGACAGACAAGGTGAACCTGGAAGTCGGGGCAAAAGGCGCCGGAGTACTTCAGCAGATCGCTGCAGCCGAAGGCGCGGACGTAAAGGTCGGCGATGTTCTCGGCACCATCGACGAAAGCGCTTCGGCGCAAAAAACAGATGGAGCTGCCGGGGAGAAAGCGCAGGAACAACCGGCGGATGAACCGCAGCCTGAGCCGGTCGCTGCCACGGCAGAACAGGCTGCGCCGAAAATGGAAACCGCTGAACCTGCCTCCCGACAGGACGGCCAGCAAATGGAGCGCCAGGCTGCACCGCAGGTAAGTCCTGTAGCAGCGCGATTGGCACGAGATAAGAACCTTGATATTAGCAAGATCACCGGGACGGGCAGCGAGGGCCGTGTGACCAAAGCAGATGTGGAGCAGTATCTCCAGAACCAGCAGACTGCACCCGCCGCACAGCGACAGCCCACAACGGCGCCGGAGACTCAGCAGGCGCCGCGTCCACAACCCGCCGCATCCACACCGGCGCCTGGTTCCGATCGCCAGGAGGAGCGGACGCGCATGTCCCGCCGTCGGCGCACGATCGCGCAGCGCCTGCTGGAAGCCACGCAGACCACTGCTATGCTGACGACCTTCAACGAGGTGGACATGAGCGCCGTAATGGATATACGCAAGAGGCACAATGAAGAGTTCCAGAAGCGCTACGGCATCAAGCTCGGATTCATGTCTTTCTTTGTCAAAGCCTCGATCAGCGCGTTAAAGGCATTTCCCCAGGTCAACGCCGAGATCGACGGCGAAGAGCTGGTCTTCAAACATTATTATGATATCGGCATGGCGGTCGGCTCATCCGAGGGACTGGTCGTGCCCGTCGTCCGCGATGCAGACCGGCTATCGTTTGCCGAAATCGAGCAGCGCATCAAGGACTACGTTGAGAAGACTCAGGAAAACAAGTTATCGATTGAGGATTTGCGGGGCGGGACCTTTACGATCACAAATGGAGGCGTGTTTGGCTCTCTGCTGAGTACGCCGATCCTCAATCCCCCGCAGGTCGGCATTCTGGGTCTGCACAAAATAGAGGAGAGGCCTATCGCTCTCAACGGGCAGGTCGTCATCCGGCCGATGATGTATGTCGCCCTGAGCTACGATCATCGTATCGTAGACGGGCGCGAGGCCGTGCAGTTCCTCGTACACATCAAACAGGTGATCGAAGACCCGGCCTGGATGCTGGTCGGCGGCTAGACAAGGCAGGGCGGACCTGAAGGTCCGCCCTGCCTTGTTACTGGCTTTCCGCCTGTGTGACGCGATCAGGCATCGAGGGGCTGAGCTTCGCCTTTGCCGTCGCCTTCCGAGCCGGCGGGCGTGATCAACGCCGTGGTGATTTCGATATTGACTCCACTTCGCAGAAGATTCGACACGGGACAATTTTCATCTGCTTCTCGCACAATTTCATTGAAGCGGTCTTCATCAATATCAGGAACCTCACAGCGCACGTGCAGCCTCATGTTGGTAATAGCATGCCCCCCGGCGTCCTTCGAGGACAGGGTACAGGTCGCCGTTGTTTCTGTCTGAAGCGGTGTAAATCCGTTTTTCGCTAACCGGCTGGCAACCGACATGCTGAAGCAGGCGGCGTGAGCTGCCGCAATCAACTCCTCCGGGTTTAAGCCCACTTCATCCGCGAAACGGGTGGGCCAGCTGTATGGCAGCTCGAATAGCGCCCTGCTTTCGGTGCTGATCAATCCGTGACCTGTCTTGAGGTCGCCGGTCCAGAGAACGCCTGCTTTTCGGTCAAACTGTGCCATTTCTGTCTTCCTTTCTCATAGAAGGTGTGCTGAGAATTCTCAACATAACCAGGGAACGCTCTCGTCCAATACGGAGAAACAGATCGGGATAGATCCCGGGCGTGAGCTATCGCCTCGAATGGGGAGATTTTTAGACGCATACGAGCCCCGGTACTGGGATTAACGGGATAACGGAAGCGAATATTACGGATGGAGAGCATGCCCACAGCCGGTTCCGCCGTTTGCAGGTCATAGAGAATATATCCTCATATATATCCCCGTTCTGTTCCCTTATCTATGGAGTTTTAGCTGGGATGGTGCTACTCTTACAACATAACTGTCAAGACGGAAAAGAGACGATTAAGGTTGTATGGTTACAAAACATGTCATCCTCGCCAACGATTCGCGTCTGTTGCGGGAAATGCTGCGGCGGGTCATTGCCAAGGCTAACCACCTGGAAGTAGTTCAGGAAATTGCGCAGCCGGAGCAGCTGGGTCTCGCGATCGAACACTTCGAGCCGGGCTGGGTCATCCTTTCCTCACCGGAGCACCAGAACTCACAGGGGTGGATCAATAGCTGGCTGCTGCGATACCCGTCCGTGGGATTCGTTGTACTTTCCGCGGACCACGGCCGGATCATGATCCAATCCCAGAACGCCGAACAGGATCTCGCTCATCTGTCGCTGCGTGAATTCATCGAAGTCCTCGAGCGCGACCTCCCGCATAATTGACAGACGAACCAGGGAGCACACCGGAAGCCTCATGACGCTCAAAGAGATCTATCACGAAGTCAATCATCTCGGTGGAGAATCCCTCCACATCCTGAGGCATGCCGCCCGGACATTTAGCGAGAAGCAGGCATCGCAGGCTTCCGCCGGACTGGCATACTATACTCTTTTCTCGATCTTTCCTCTTCTGCTGGTCTTTGTGGCAGCAGGTAGTTACTTCCTGGACAGAAACCAGGTCTTCAACACGGTCACGCAGTTTATTCAGCAAGCGCTGCCAATTTCCAAAGCGGTCATCAACGAGAATCTGCAGGAGATCCTGGAAAAGCGCAGCACGGCCGGTGTATTGAGCTTCCTGACGCTGCTCTGGCTGGCATCCAACATGTTTACTAGCCTGGCATATAACATCAATATCGCCTGGCCGTTAGCATCCCGACGCAACTTTCTGCAGAGCCGCCTGATCGGACTGTGGATGATCCTCGGCTTGATCGCCCTGATCGTCATCTCCCTGATCCTGAGCTGGATCACGGCGAAGCTTCCCTTCGTTAATTTCAAGGATGCGTCACCGGCGAACGTGCTGCTATTGAGGATCATTTCAGGACTTGGCTCGTGGCTGCTGCTCTTCCTGGTCTTCTTCACCCTTTACCACCACGTCCCAACGCTGCGAGTCAAATGGCAGGCGACGTTCTGGGGGGCGCTGCTCGCATCGCTGGCCTGGAAGGCAGTGACGGCAGGCTTCGCCTGGGTTCTGGAAAACAACTTTGGACGATACCAACTGATCTACGGATCGCTGGGCGCCATCGTGGCTTTTCTGTTTCTGATCTACATCATTTCTCTCATCACCTTGTTTGGCGCACATCTGAGTGCCGCCATCGAGGGGTGGGAAAAAGACAGGGTCAATATGGCGACCGGTTAATTCTTGCTTTAGAAAGGAGCCCTTCAGATGGACATCTTAAATCCAGCTGACCTGAAACATCTCATTGAACAGCAGGGAAAGTGGTGTGTCTCTTTATTTATGCCGACGCACCGTATGGGACGCGAGCAGCAACAGGATCCGATCCGCTTGAAAAACCTGCTGGCAGAGGCAGAGACAAAGCTTCTGGCAAACGGCATTCGCAGGCCGGAGGTGCAGAGATTGATGGACCCGGCCGAACAACTACTGTGGAACAGAACCTTCTGGCAGCACCAGAGCGATGGTCTGGCGATCTTTCTGTCAAACGATTTTTCCACGATCTACCGGCTGCCGGCGGAGTTTGAGGAACTCCTCGTGATTGCGAACAGTTTTCATATTAAGCCCCTTCTGCCGCTCCTCGGGCGGGCGGAAACATTTTATATCCTTGCCCTCAGTATGAACAACGTCCGTATGTTCCAGGGAACCCCGGATACGATCAGTGAGATCACATTGAACTTTCCCACCAGCATGGAAGAAGCTTTATGGATGGATGACCCGGAAAAGTACCTGAACCTTCATGCAAGTCAAAAGAGCATGCCCGCGACCGGGGGCGGAGCGCCCGTTTTTCATGGACACAATATCAGTGATGATGATAAGACGAATATTTTGCGCTTCTTCCAGGGGGTCAATCAGGGCTTGAACGATCTCATCGAAGATAAGACCCGGCCCATGGTCCTGGCGGGCGTGGACTATCTCCTGCCCATCTTCCGGGAAGCCAGCACCTATCAGAATATCCTGGAAGATACTATCACCGGTAACCCGGATCGGGAAAACCTGAAGGAGCTGCACGAGGAAGCCTGGAACATTGCACGGCCCCTTTTCGAAGAAAGTCAGAAGAAAGCCTACGAGAAATTCGAGCAGTTGCACGGACAGCAAAGCGACCTCGCCGCCGTAGACCTGGAAACCGCGGTGAAAGCCGCTCACTTTGGGCAGGTGGAAACACTGTTCGTGCCACTCGGTGTGCAAATCTGGGGCAGGTATGACGCCGAGGGAAACCGTGTAATCCGGGCTTCCGAACCCGGCGCGGAATTCGAGGATCTGCTGGATTTTGCCACAGCGGAAACGATCCTGAATTCAGGACAGGTATTTGCGGTGCCTCGTGAGCAGCTTCCCGGCGACGGCGATCTGGCTGTGATCCTGCGCTATCCTCTGCATCCCACCTAGGGTACTATTGCCAATTTATGGCAGTTGACCATGCTCGTAGTTCGCTTAGCATGGATATAATAAAAGGAGAAAAACTATGAACGCAATGCATGATCTGCAACACCAGGTCCAGACCGCTCTAATGGACGACCCTGATGTGAGCGATTACGGAGTCGAGGTCCACGACAGCAATGGGATCATCACACTGACAGGTACGGTTCCCACGGCGGAAGCCAGAGATCGGGTAGAAGCAATTGTTCGCGAGGTGGCAGGCGTGACCAGTGTCATTAATGAGATAGACGTCGTCTAGTCCTAATCGGGCCGAATGGGTAAACCACACAGACAGCAAAACCAACATGGATTTTGGAGCGGTGCACTGTTTGGAACCGTCACAGGGATGGCATCCCTGCTGACCTTCCAGTATCTTTTTGGCATCTTGCGCCGCCCGCGCCTGCTTTCAAAGGCAATCCTGTTTGGCGAGGAGGAATTCGAGGATGAGGAAGCGCTGGGATTGTTTATCGCCGCGGAAAGTCTGCGGTCTGGTATTCAGTCCCGGCGTCTGACTCATAGCCTCAGCAAGGAGGTCCTGCATGCCGGGTATCGCAATTTTTCCGAAAGCTGGGCGCGCGACTTCGGCTTTGCCGCCCATGGTCTCCTGGCGCTGAAGCAATACAACCCAGTCAAAGAAACATTGGAAGCTTTTCTCTGGCACCAGACTCGCGAGGGCCAGCTTCCAGTAAAGTTGCATTCGGTTCATGTTGTGACTCGATTTCTCCATTCATTCTTCGGCCGGGAGCAGCCTAACGAAATGCTGCTCAGGCCAAAATTCGTGAGCGGCCATGGCGCCCCATCCCTGGATGGGCAAGCGCTGCTTGTCATCGCTGCCCTGACCTACGCGCAGGAGACCGGTAATACCGTCTTCCTAGAAAGCCACTGGGCGGAATTACGGGCTGCCATGCAGTGGCTCGAGAACTATCGTACGGGCGGCGAGGAGGACCATCTGCTGCACCAGGGCGCGTTCGCCGACTGGGCGGATTCCATCGCCCGCCACGGTCGTGTCCTGTATACGAACGTTGTGTATTGGAAGGCACTGTCTGAGATGGCTGTGGCGGCAACACGCCTGAATATGCATCAGGAGGCAGTCTATTATTTCGTCAGGGCGGAGAAGGTCTCGCGTGCCATCCATAACCGCTTCTGGCGGCCCGACCTGGGGTACTTTGTCACCAGCGACAGCCTCACCCAGCTCAGCAGTGATGGGAACTTGCTGGCAATTGCCTGGGGTCTGGCAAGACCCGAGCAGGCGGAAAGCATCTTAAAAGTGATGGAAGAGGCGCGCATGGCAGAGCCTGTACCGACGCGCGTCACGTACCCGTCCTATCCCAGGCACCTGATCGCGCTCGAAAACCTGCTTGGCGGCGTGGCGAACTACCATACGGACGCCTCATGGCTC
>DATHTH010000356.1:0-16213 GCA_035463495.1 Anaerolineales bacterium
CCCGCCGGTGAAAGTGCTGGCCCAGGAGCTGGGCATCGAAGTGATCCAGCCCGAGCGGCTGAAAGCGCCTGAGGCACAGGAAAAGCTGCGCGAATGGGCCCCCGACCTAATCGTGGTCACCGCGTTTGGGCAGATTTTGCGCAAAAGTGTGCTAGAGCTGCCGCGCTACGGCTGCGTGAACGTCCACGCCTCGCTGCTGCCGCGCTGGCGCGGCGCGGCACCGATCAATGCCGCGATCCTGCACGCTGATGAAGAGACCGGCGTCACCATCATGAAGATGGATGTGGGTCTGGATACCGGCCCAGTATTGAGCCAGCGATCCATTCCGCTCACACATGGCGATACGGCGGGTTCCGTGCTCGAAAAGCTTTCCCACCTCGGCGCGGACCTGCTGATCGAGACACTTCCAGATTATTTGACAGGAAAGCTCCAGCCGGTCCCGCAACCAGAAGAAGGCATGACCTATGCACCCATGCTCAAGAAAGAGGAGGGCCAGCTCGATTTCACGCGCCCCGCTGAGGAGCTGGAACGGCGCATCCGCGCGTTCAATCCGTGGCCCGGCGCCTTCATGGATTTCGATGGGTCCCTGTTAAAGATTCATCGCGGTCATGTCGAAGCAGCATCGGCGGAGTCGGGACAGCGACTGATTTACCGGGGCCAGCCCGCGGTCGGCACGAGAGAGGGAGTGCTTGTCCTCGACGAAGTGCAGCCTGCAGGAAAAAAGCCCATGAGTGGCGCATCCTTTCTCGCTGGCGCGCGTAACTGGCAGCAGAGCAGGGAGAAAGGTTAGCATCCTGCAATGGACGGGGAATACTCAAAGAAGTTATACTCGAGCTCGAACGGGGCTGCTGTCTTATCTTTGACTGAAAAATCGACCATTAAGAACACCAGGCTGTTAAACGTTCCATCGAAAAATATACATGAACCGCAATGAAACTCTCTCTGCGCTGAAGAATCATCCCGAAGTTTCCGTGCTGATCGTGGGCGGCGGCATCAATGGCATTGGCACGTTTCGTGATCTGGCGCTCAATGGCGTGGACGTCCTGCTCGTCGAAAAGGGGGATTTTTGTTCGGGGGCAAGCTCCGCATCTTCGCACATGGCACACGGCGGAATCCGCTATCTCGAGAACGGCGAGTTTCGTCTGGTGCGGGAAGCGGTCCGCGAGCGAAATCGTCTATTGCAGAATGCGCCGCATGTCGTCAAGCCGCTCCCTACCACAATCCCGATTTTCAGACATTTCTCAGGGCTCCTCAATGCGCCCCTCAAATTCCTCGGGTTTCTGGACAAACCTTCCGAGCGTGGTTCCATTGTCATCAAACTGGGCTTGATCTTATACGACGCGTACACAGGCAGACAACGCACCGTTCCGCGCCATACGTTGTACTCCCGTAAGGAATCACTCTCCCGTTGGAAACACCTCAACCCTCAGGTAGTCAATACCGCTGTCTATTATGATGGCGCGATCCTCCAGCCAGAGCGTCTGGGTGTCGAGCTGGTGCTCGACGCCGAAGCGGAAAACCCGGACGCACGCGCTCTCAATTATGTAAGCATGGTCGGCGGCAATGGCGAGAGCGTGATGCTGCGCGACGAGCTCACCGATGAAACCTATGATGTTCGCCCAAAGCTTCTCATCAATGCGGCCGGGCCCTGGATCGACTTTACGAACCGAAAAATGGGTCTTTCCACCGGCTTTATCGGCGGTACCAAGGGATCCCATATCGTTGTGAAGCACGATGCGCTGCGGAAAGCCATCGGGGATCATGAATTCTTTTTTGAGAATGAGGACGGGCGGATTGTCTTGATCTTTCCACTGTATGACCGTGTACTCATTGGCACATCTGATATCCCGGTGGGGCATCCCGAAGACGCCCGGTGCACGGATGAAGAGATCGACTATTTTCTAAGCCTGACGCGCCGCATCTTTCCGGGCTTGAGCCTGACCCGCAACGACATCGTTTTTCAATTCTCAGGGGTTCGCCCGTTACCGCGCTCGACGGCGAAGAGCGCTTCCCAGATCTCACGTGACCACAGCATCGAAGTCATCAGTGGAGACTGGACGAACCTGCGATTTCCTGTCTATTCGCTCGTGGGCGGCAAGTGGACCTCCTTCCGCGCTTTCTCGGAGCAGGTAGCAGATAAGGCGCTGGCTCACCTGCGCCTGAGGCGCAAGAAGGACACGCGTTCCCTGCCGATCGGCGGCGGACGCGGTTACCCGCGGGAAGCCGGCGAGCTGAGGCGCCAGATCGAGAGTCTCTCCGCCTGGACGGGCGTCGGGCGGGAGCGATTAAGGTCATTATTCGACCGCTATGGAACGCGTGCCGAGGCGATTGCTACCTACATGAATGGCGGCACCGATTTTATTCTCCGCAGCATGCCAGATTATTCCCTCCGAGAGATCATTTTCCTGGCGCAACATGAAAAGATCTGCCATCTCGACGATTTCCTGCTCCGGCGCTCGATGCTGGCAATGCTGGGACGGGTAAGCGGGGAGATGATCGAGGAGCTGGCGAAAGCCCTCGGGAACGCCCTGGGATGGGATGAGGAACGAAAGGCAGCTGAGATCGCGCGCACATTGTTGATCCTCTCTGAGCGCCACGGCGTCCAGCTATAAGGCGGGTGGTAAAATGTGCCCGGTATGAACCTGTCCATTGTCGTTCCTGTGTATAAGGGCGAAACGCTCATCGAGCCACTTGTCTCACAGATCAGCCAGACAGTTCCCTCATTTGCAGAAGATTACGAGGTCATCTTCGTAAACGATGGCAGCCCGGATGACAGCTGGACCGTGATCCAACGCCTATCCGAGCAATACCCGTGCGTGCGCGGCATTCGTATGATGCGCAATTACGGCCAGCACAATGCCACGCTGTGCGGTGTGCGTGCCGCGCATTACGAAGTTACTGTGACCATGGACCAGGATTTGCAGCACCCTCCACAGGAAATCCCGCGCCTGCTGGCGAAGATGGGAGAAGGATACGATGTCGTGTACGGTTCGCCGCGCAAGCTTCCCCAGAGCCTGTGGCGCAACGTGATGACGGCAGGCATCAAATGGATCCTGGCGAAAGTCGTCGGGTTGCCGGCTGTGCGAAATGTCTCGGCGTTCCGGGTGTTCCGCACCCAGCTGCGGGATGCATTTGCAAACTTCCAGAGTCCTTCGTTAATTCTCGACGTATTACTTTCCTGGGGCACCACCCGCTTTGCATCTGTGGATGTCAACATCGGTCATGCGCAGCGTACCAACTACAACTTCAAGATGCTGGTGCGGGCGGCGATGCTGATCCTGATCGGATATAGCACGCTGCCGCTGCGCTTTGCGAGCTGGGTCGGATTTATGATGACCCTCTTCGGGGTGGGGGTCTTTATCTATGTGCTCGTCATCTATTTCACGGCGGGCAGTCTGCCGGGCTTCCCATTCCTGGCTTCCATCATTGCCTTGTTCAGCGGCGCACAACTATTTGGCTTGGGTATCTTCGGTGAATATCTGGCGCGCATGTTCGATCGCAGTATGGATAAACCTTCCTATGTGATTCACGAGACGGTAGGGCAGTGAACGTCGTCATCCTGCAACCTTCCTATATTCCCTGGCGAGGCTATTTCGATCAGATCCGCCGCGCGGATTTGTTTATTTTTTACGACGACGTGAAATATGATAAGCACGGCTGGCGCAACCGCAACCAGATCAAGACCGCCCAGGGTAAGCAGTGGCTGACGATCCCTGTCCACAGCAAGGGCGCCACGGAGGGTGTTCTCATCAAGGACATACGCATTGACTGGTCCAGGCCGTGGGCAAAGAACCACCTCAAGGCGTTGACATTTGCCTACCAGAAAGCTGCTCACTTCAAAGATTACCTGCCTCTCTTGCGGGCTTTTTACGATCGGCGCGACGAATGCCTGGCGGATTTCACGATCGAGACCACGATCCTCCTCAGCCGCGAGCTGGGCATTCCCTCGACGCGCTTCCTGCGCTCCTCAGAATTGCCTGGCATCACTGGAGCCAGGACCGACCGCCTGATCCAGATCTTAAAACAAGTCGGCGCCAAGCACTATATCAGTGGTCCTGCGGCGCGTGAATATATCGAGTGGGAGAAGTTTGCGGAAGCCGGCATTACACTGGAATATATGGAATACAAATATCCGGATTATCCTCAGCTCTATCCGCCGTTCGATCCATACATGACCATTCTGGATCTGCTCTTCATGACAGGCAGAAATGCGATTGATTATTTTTGACATTGAGGCAGCATGACGATTGACGAGACTCAGAAAAAACTAAATGAATATTTTTCAGAAAAGCTGACCGCCTTTGGCGCGACCCCTAAAGGCGTGGACTATAACGGTCTCGAAGCCCAGGAGCGTCGCTTCGAGCAGCTTGTGCGTGTGATCGATCCTTCCCGGCCGTTTACGGTCATTGATTATGGCAGCGGGTACGGGGCGATGTTCGATTTTCTGCAGAAGAGGGGCTGGCAATTCGAGTACTATGGCATTGATCTCATTGAGGAAATGGTAATCGCGGGTCGCGCTGCTCATAAAGATCTTCCCCACGCTCATTTCACAAGCCAGGAAAGCGAACTTCCGTTAGCAGATTATCTGCTCGCCGGCGCAATCTTCAATATCAAGCTGGACGCCAGTTACGAAGACTGGCAGGACTTTGTCGTGAATACCCTCCGGCGCATGAATGCTTTGTGTTCAAAGGGATTTTCCTTCAACATGCTGACTCGCTACTCCGATGCCGATCGCATGGCGCAGCGCCCGGACTTGTTTTACGGCGATCCCCTGTTCTTCTTCGACCTGTGCAAGCGTGAGTTTTCGCGTAATGTCGCGCTGCTGCATGATTACGGCTTGTATGATTTCACGATTCTTGTGCGCAAAGATATGTAGCGCACTAAGCTATGCTAAATCTTCGCTCTTCTTATCGCTCGTTCCACCTACCCGACATTGCCGTTCCGATTGTCATTCTCGCCATGTTGATCCTAGCGTTTGGACTGGTAATTTCAGCACTGGGTATTTATCAGGATGACTGGATCTTTGTCTACAATGCCTTTGTACATGGTCCACAGGGATTGAGGGAGTTTCTGAATGCGGATGGCACGCCGTTCTCTAGCTTCATGAATATTGTCCTGTTCAATCTCTTAGGTGTGAAGCCCCTGTACTGGCATATGGCTGCACTGATTGCCCGATGGTTAACCGTTGTTGCTTTCTGGATGATATTGCGCCAGCTCTGGCCCGCAAATCCCTTGCAGAATTTTTTTGTTGCCTTACTGTTTGCTGTCTACCCATTCTTCACACTGCAACCCCTGGCGTTTACCTTCCTGCATGTCTGGATCGGTTACTTCCTTCTCGGACTTTCGATTTACTGGATGGTTTTGGCGGCGAAACGCCCTGAGAAGTTTTGGCTGTATCTCATTCTGTCCCTGGTTGCCGGAATTTTGACCCACCTGACGCTCGAATATTTCATGGGTTGGGAGTTTGTCCGGCCGGTAATCCTTTGGCTTGCTTTGCAAGATAGGCCTTTGGACATCGGGCAGCGTTGGATCGAAGTTGGAAAGCGCTGGGTGCCTTACCTGGTGATTTTTGCTCTTTATGTCTGGTGGCGATTCTTTATCTATCAGGTACCTGTCGAAAACAGGAACGATCCAATCGGGCTAAAGCTGCTCTTTTCCGACCCGCTGGCTGAACTCAGCATTATTCTTGCCAATATTTTTCCGGATAGTCTGTCTATTATGCTGACGGGATGGTATAAGGCGCTGGACCCACTTTTCTTCCATCTCACCGACCGAACGGATCTCTTGTTTGTGCTGCTCAGCATTTTTGCCGGTTTGACGATTTTCTTCGCTTTAGATCGGTATACCGAGCGGAGAGATGAAACCCGACAAAATGATGTGATCTGGAAATATCAGGCTCTTGGGCTTGGCGTGATGATTCTTGTCCTGGGCCTGATCCCTCCTTATGTGGCTGGACTCTTCATCAATGAGAAGAATCCGCTTTGGAATAGCCGCTTTGGGTTGGCATCCATGCCGGGGGCAGCGTTGATCACAGTAGCTGTTTTGGAGCTGATTTCACCTCAGGTCAGGACCCGCCTCGTTTTGATCGCCGTACTGATCGGGCTCGCGGTTGGTTACCATGCGCGCTACACAAACGATTTCCGCTGGGCGTGGAGGAAAGAAGTCAATCTCTATCGGCAACTAAAATTGCGTGTCCCTGCATTACAGGCTGGCACCGCCGTTGTCGCAGAGGGGGAGATCTTAACCTACATGGGCGATTATCCAACGGCGTATGCGCTCAATACTATTTATGCCGAACCGTTAAGTGATGAAAACGTCGATACCTGGTTCTTTGCGATGACATCCAACTTTGCTGGCACCCTGGATGCGTTTCTAGACGGCATGGATATTCAGGGATTTCATCGTAACGTCACCTTTACCGGTAGAAGCGATAATATTCTGGTCGTTTCCTTTGAACCGGCGAGTGGCCAATGCCTGTACGTGATTCGCCCTCAAGATGCATCCTTTCGCAAGCTGCCGCCGTTGCTCAGGGAAGCCTCTCAGCTTTCTGCGGTGAATCGAATTGACGTCTCTGCCAGTCCCGGGAGTCCATTCCTCCAGGCGATCGAGCTGGACTATCCGGATGATTGGTGTACCTATTATCAGAAAGCAGACCTGGCACGTCAAAAGGAAGATTATGAGGAGGTGGCGGCATTGTGGCAGCAGGCGCGCGATAAAGGGTTTTCGCCGGATGCCTATTTCGAATATATGCCATTCATCGATGCCTTTGTGCAACTTGGAGGCTGGGAAGATGCAGTCAAACTGACACTTGATGTAAGACGCCGCTTCCCGATCTCCCGGCTCACCTCATGCGATTACTGGCATTCTCTACCGGCAAGCCCTGAGAGAGACTCGGCGCTGGAAAAACTTGAAGCGAAGCTGGATTGTTCCAGTGGCGAGTAACATCACCCCAGCAGATATGCAAACAATTCAAGCGCCGCGGGCTTCCGTCATACTCTACAGCTTACTGGCAAACCGAGCAGATAAAGATCCATGGCTGCTGCCCGCGAATATTTGTCCTATCGTTCCGCTGACGTTTATGAAGGCGCAGGTGCCCTTCGAGCTGGTGGATATCTCGCCTGACACCCTGCACATGGACCTGGAGCAGGCGAACGCGTTGATTCAGCAGAGGCAATTTGGTGGGCTGCTCTACGCTCATACCTACGGTGAGAGCTCCACGCCGCATGGGTTTTTCGAGGCGATCAAACGGATCTCCCCGGAGCTTTTGATTATCGACGATCGCTGTCTGTGTATTCCTGCTCTCGAGCCGGATCCCCTCAATCAAGCCGATGTGCAGCTGTACAGCACCGGGTACGCGAAGATCGTAGATTTGAGCAGCGGAGGCTATGCATTCCTTCGTGACGAGCTCGATTATGTGCCTGCGCAGCTGCCATTCCATCCCAGATATCATGAAGAGCTCGAAAAGGCGTATAAGGCTTCGATCAGCCAGCGGACCAGGTTTTTTTACCGCGACAGTGACTGGCTGGAGACCAGCCCGCCACTCCCGGCCTGGGATCATTATGTGGAACGGATCGAGAAGAGGCTTATGCAATCCCTGGAGCAGCGTATTGCACTGAACCAAATCTATGCGAGCCTGCTTCCTACGGAAATACAACTGCCCCGCGGATTTCAGACCTGGCGCTTTAATGTTCGGGTGAAGGACAAGCAGCGCGTTCTCGAGCGGATCTTTTCCGCGGGCTTGTTTGCCAGTTCACACTATGCCTCCCTTGCCGGCATCATGACCGGGGGGAAAGCCCCACATGCGGAGCATCTGGCAGATCGTGTCATCAATCTATTCAATGACCATCATTTCACCGCCGATCAGGCGGAGCGTGTCTGCAAAATCATTCTGGAGAGTCTCGCTTGAACCCTCTGAAAGTTGATTTCAATCGTCCTGTGGTGATGGGCCGGGAATTCGAATATATGAGACAGGCTATTGAGAATGGTCACATCTCGGGCGATGGTCCGTTCACCAAGAAATGCCACGCGTTTTTGGAGAACCAGCTTGGGGTGGTGAAAGCGCTGCTGACCACGTCCTGCACGCATGCCCTCGAGATGTCCGCCATCCTGCTCGGCATCCAGCCAGGCGACGAGGTGATCATCCCGGATTTTACGTTCGTCTCTACAGTCAACGCGTTCGTTCTGCGCGGCGCCCGCCCGGTCTTCGTCGATATTCGACCCGATACACTTAACCTCGATGAAACCCGGCTCGAGGCTGCCCTAACTTCGAAAACCAGAGCCATCATCCCCGTGCATTACGCCGGAGTTGCCTGCGAGATGGACACGATCATGGATATCGCCAGGCGTCACAACCTCGCCGTTGTGGAAGATAACGCACACGGATTATTCGGGAGGTACAAAGGCAAATTTCTTGGCACGTTTGGTTCGCTGGCTTCCCAATCTTTTCACGAGACCAAGAATTTCAGCTGTGGGGAAGGCGGGGCCTTACTGATCAATGACCCTGTTCAGTTCGAGCGGGCGGAGATCATCCGTGAGAAGGGCACAAACCGCTCGCGTTTCTTCCGCGGGCAGGTGGACAAATATACATGGGTGGATATCGGTTCCTCTTATTTGCCATCTGACATCCTCGCCGCATTTTTGTTTGCTCAGTTCGAGCAGCATGAGCAGATCCAGCTACACCGCAAACGGGTCTGGGAGCTATATCACGCCACTTTGAAAGATTGGGCAGCTGCTCACGATGTGCAATTGCCCTATATCCCTGCGCATTGTGAGCAGTCCTATCACATGTTTTACATGCTTTTGCCAAACCTGGAGCTGCGACAAAAGCTGATCATGTATTTGCGTGAGCATGGCGTGTACAGCGTCTTTCATTACCTGCCTCTTCACGTATCCGACATGGGTCAACGCTTCGGGGGGAAGACCGGCGATTGCCCGGTGACCGAGAGTGTCAGCGACCGGCTCATTCGTCTTCCTTTCCACAATTCGCTGACCGCCAATGAACAGGAGCAGGTGATCGACCTTCTGCATACATTCTCATTCTGAACCGTGGCAGGCGAGCGGCAGGCCCTGCAACCAGCCACGATTTCCAACATGGTAGAATTCTTTCAATGTCCCCGGAACGTAAACTGGCAATTGATCTTATCATTCCTGTCTTCAACGAGGCGGGAGTGGTTGAACAAACCTACGCCGAAGTCTGTCAGATCATTGACGCTCTTCCTCATGAGTTCAATATTTATTACGTGGATGACGGCTCGCAGGATAAGACCGCAGCCTGTCTTGAGTCGCTGGCAGAAAGAGACCGGCGTATTGTCCTTCTGGAACTGGCTCGCAATTTTGGTCACCAGGCCGCGTTGACTGCCGGCCTGGATGCTTCGACCGGCGATTTTGTGATTACCATGGATGCGGATGGGCAGCACCCGCCCGAGATGATCCCGCGTATGATCGAGCTTTTTCGCCAGGGATATGATATTGTCCAGGCGCAGCGGGTGGAGGAGGGTCAAAGCGTTTCCTTCAAAAGGCTGACCTCAACAGGTTTTTATGCCCTGATCAATCGCATCAGCGGCACGCATATGGAGCCGGGTGCCGCGGATTTTCGTGGGATGAGCCGCCAGGTCGTGGCGGCGCTCAAGTCCATGCCCGAGTACCACCGCTTCTTACGCGGCATGATTTCCTGGGTAGGCTATCGCAGCGTCATCCTGCCTTATCATGAGACGCGGCGGGTGGGGGGCAGATCCAAATATTCGCTGGGGAAGATGTTCCGCCTGGCTATGGATGCCATCTTTTCGTTTTCGCTGATGCCGCTATATATTGGATTGAGCGCCGGCGGTCTTTTCTTTTGTCTCGCCGCCCTCGAGATGATCTATGTGCTTTCGTTCTGGGTGACGGGTCGCACCTCCAGCCTGGCACCGGGCTGGAGCTCGCTCATGTTCGTCATCCTCATCGTGGGCGGCATGATTATGATCCTGCTCGGCTTTATCGGGATCTACGTGGGTTATATCTTTCAGGAAGTTAAGCGCAGACCTGTCTATTTATTGAAGAAGAGGGAAAAGTGAGTCGTAACGATAAACCTGTGTATAGCTTTGTGTTCGTTCGCCATGGGGAATCGATTGGCAACGCCGAATCGCGCTGGCAGGGACAATCCGATTACGCCCTGACCGAAAAAGGGCGCGCCCAGGCGCAGGCTCTTGCCCGGCGCTGGAAGTCTGAGCGTGTGAAATTCGATCTGATCACTTCCAGTCCTTTGGTGCGAGCCAGGGAAACGGCAACCATCATTGCCTCTGCTTTAGAGGTAAAGCTGGAGCTGGATCCCATCTGGCTGGAACGGCACATCGGCGAGATAGAGGGGCTTACGGCAGAGGAGGTCCGTCGAAGGCCACAGCCGCCGTACGTAACGCCCTATGATTCGATCGGTGGGGCGGGCGAGGGGGATTGGGCGCTCTTCCTGCGCGCGGGTCAGGCATTGCAGGGTCTGCTGCGACGCGCGCCAGGTAGTTACCTGATCGTCTCGCACGGCGGGTTATTGAATCAATTGATGAACGCCATTATCGGGATCGCGCCTCAGGTCGATCCTTCGGGTGTGCGCTTCCGTTTTGAGAACACAGGCTTTGCCCGCCTGATCTATTTCCCGTACCAACACCGCTGGTCCATCGATGCCCTGAATGACCGCGCTCATTTGAAATCTCTGAACTCAGAAGTGCAGCACGAACATGATATTGTCTGAGTCGGCGCGCCATCTCAACGGCAAACTGAAAGTGCTCGTCTTTGGCGCAGGCGCGATCGGCACCTATGTCGGCGGAAGCCTCGCACTAGCGGGACATCCGGTCGTGTTCCTGGAGCGGCAGGGCACGGTGGACGAATTGCGCCAGCGCGGCTTACGTCTTGACTTGACTGTCGACAGGCGCCGGCAGACGCAGGATGCCTCGCGTCTCGATCCATCGAAGTTTGTCATTGTTGCCACGCCGGACGATGCACTTCGATATGGTTCCTTCGACGTGGCTTTGTTTGCTCTTAAATCCTTCGATACCCGAGCCGCGCTCGAAGGATTGAGTCCTCATGCAGGTAAAATGCCGCCGGTCCTTTGTCTTTCCAACGGCGTCACGAACGAAGCAGCCATTGCCGGAGTCGTGGGAAAAGATAAGGTCATCTATGGCACGGTCACGACCGCCATCGGCCGCCGCGGGCCCGGCGATATTGTGTTGGAGCGTCTGCGCGGCATCGGGATTGCCCGGGGACACCTGCTGTCCGAGAAGTTGAACAATATCTTTAATTCCGCTCTCCTTAATTCCGAGCTTTTCGACGACGCCAACAGCATGAAATGGTCAAAGATGCTCACCAACCTGCTGGCAAACCCGACCTCCGCGATCCTGAATATGACAGCCGCAGAAGTCTTTGCAGACAGGCGTTTGTACAGACTGGAAATCGAAATGCTGCGCGAATGCCTGGCGGTGATGGGCGCCCAGGGGTTGAAGGTGGTGGATTTACCCGGCACCCCGGTCCGAGCGCTAGCTTTCGCGACCCGGCTGCCGCCATGGCTTTCAAAGCCGCTGCTCTCTCGCGCTGCCGGCGCGGGGCGCGGCGGAAAGATGCCTTCTTTCCACATCGACTTGCGCTCCGGGCGCGGGAAAAGCGAAGTGGAATATTTACACGGCGAAGTCGTACGCGCTGGAGAGAGATGCAACGTGGCGACGCCGGTGAATAAAGCGCTGACAGAAACACTGGTGGCGCTGACAAACCAGGAGATCCCACTCGACGAGTTTTCACACAAACCAGAAAAATTGCTGGCACGAGTTCAAAATCACCCATGACCGAAAACATTACTTTTACCTCCCTCCGTCCCTCTGTCGAAATCCGGCTTCCCCATGGGCGCGTGCTGTCGGGTCCGCGGGGTGCGAAGATCGGTGAGTTCATGCAGGCAGTAGAGGCCGAGGCGCAGATCGTCGCAGCGATCATCAACGGCGACCTGCGTGAGCTGACATACCGGATCGAAATCGAATCGCGCGTCATCCCGGTGACCATGTCCGACCCGGATGGGGCGCGCATCTATCGCCGCTCGCTGACCTTTCTGCTCGAGATGGCATTCACCGATCTATTCCCCGGCGCGGTGCTCTACGTAGATCATTCCGTGGCCTCCGGCGGCTACTACTGCCAGATCACGGGACGAGACCCTTTAACCGAATCCGAGATCGAATCACTGAAAAAGCATATGCAGGACCTGGTCGCAGCCGATCTCCCATTCGAGCGTAAGGAGATTCCGATCGGTGAAGCAATTGAGTATTTTCACTCGCGCGGTTATGAGGATAAGGTTGGGTTGCTTCGTTACCGGCGGAAATCCTATCTGACCCTCTACCAGGTGGGCGAGCGGATGGATTATCACCACGGGTACATGGTCCCCTCGACCCGATATCTCAAATGGTTCGATCTCGTCTTTACGGAGGGAGGCTTCACATTACGATATCCGCGCCGTCATAAGCCAAACGAGCTGCTGCCGATGCCTGAATACCCCAAGCTGCTCGGCACTTTCCTGCAGTATGGTGACTGGCTGGCCAAGCTGGGGATTGAAAACGTCGGCGCGCTCAACGACGCCATCCAGAATGGGCGCAGCGACCAGGTGGTTCTGGTCTCCGAGGCATTCCACGAGAACAATCTGGCGCGTATTGCCAACCAGGTCGTCGATCAGCTCGATCGCTCGCGCATCATCCTGATCGCAGGACCCTCCTCCGCCGGCAAGACGACGACCTCGCGGCGGCTCACCGTCCAGCTGCTTGCGCTGGGAGTCTCTCCCTTTCCCCTCGAGCTCGATAACTATTTTCTCGACCGGGATAAGACCCCTCTTGGAGAGGATGGAAAACCAGATTTTGAATCGATAGAAGCCCTGGATCTGCCCCTGCTTGCTGATCATCTGCAGCTTTTGACGCGAGGCGAAGAAGTGCAACTGCCGCGCTATAACTTCAAAACCGGCTTGCGCGAGGCAGGGGAGCTGATCCGCCTGCGGGATGGGCAGCCGATCATCCTGGAGGGAATTCATGGGATGGACCCACGCCTGATCCCGGCAAACTTGAGCGGCGAGGCTTTTCGGATCTATGTCTCGGCGCTGACCCAGCTAAACCTGGATCGGCATAACCGGGTCTCCACTACCGACACGCGGCTCATCCGGCGCATCGTGCGTGACGCCCGCGAGCGCGGCTACACGGCAGCGCAAACTATCGAGCGCTGGGAATCTGTGCGGCGCGGCGAAAAGCGCCATATCTTTCCATTTCAGGAAAATGCCAATGTGATGTTCAATTCCGCCCTTGCGTATGAGCTGGCAGCTCTCAAACAGTTTGCCGAACCACTCTTACGACAGGTGCCGCATGGCACGCCCGAATACATCGAGGCGAAGCGGCTGCTGGCTTTCCTGGAGTGGTTCCTGCCCCTGGATATCAGCCTCGTACCGGGGACCTCTATCGTGCGTGAGTTCCTGGGCGGGTCCATTCTCAAGAACTTTACGATCTGGAAGGAACAGGAACCCCGCACTTAACTGGGGCTTGTCTCAAATAACCATGTCACTCTCCCGAAGGGAACCGCTTCGGGACGGTGTGAGGCCGCGTTTGCTGCGACCGACACGTGCGCCGAACGCAGTGCGGTGAGAGTCTCCTGCTTTCAGGGGTAGGGATTCTTCGCTTCGCTCTGAATGACATTTCTGAGATAACTTGTAGTCAGCGATCTAAAAACATGTCCGCCATCGAGAGCTCGTCTTCCAGGGGCTCGATGTGGGTGAAGACCGTGACAACGCTCCCCAGCGCGGCACGAATCTCCGCTTCGAAATCCTCGGCAACGTGATGGGCGTCATGCACGGTCCAATCGCCGGGGACAAGGATATGCACCGAGATGAAGCGTCGCGCGGCTGCCTGGCGCGTGCGCAGGGCATGGAAGCTTACCCCTTTTTCTCGATATTTATCCATTACGTCCTGAATCAGCTTTTGCTCCGGCTCGGGTAGCGCCGCATCCATCAATCCGGAGACGGAACGACCGACCAACCGCGTGCCTGTCCAAATAATATTCAGAGCCACAACGATCGCGACCAGCGGATCCAGAAAATGCCATCCGGTGACTCCGGCGATGGCAACACCGCCAATTACGCCGGCAGATGTCCACACATCGGACATCAGGTGGTGAGCGTCTGCTTCCAGGGTAATCGACTGGCGCTCCCTGCCCACCCGCAAGAGGATACGGGCGACGATCAGGTTGATGGCAGAGGCAGTCAGGGAGACGCCCAGCCCCAGTCCTAATTGCTCCAACGCGCGAGGGGCAAGCAGTCTTTCGATCGCTGTGAACATAATGCCCAGCGCAGCGCCCAGGATCAGCACTCCTTCGGTCACGCTGGCAAAATACTCGGCTTTACTATGACCGTACACATGGCTTTTATCAGCCGGACGCGCCGCAATCGCTAACATGCCCAGAGCCATGATCGCGCCAGCCAGATTGACCAGCGATTCGAGCGCATCAGATAACAGACCGACGGAACCGGTCAATAGATAGGCGCCCGTCTTGAGGGCAATTGTTGACACGGCGGCCGCGATGGAAAGCCAGGCAAAACGCGTAAGCGAGGCGCGATTTCTCATGAGATCCTGGTGGTCGGCCTGTGTATGAGGCATACAAGCATGATACTTGTGCGCAGCCAGGATGGGAATAGACGAAAGTCATGATTTAAGCCAAAACGGGATAGCCTCAAGGCTGGCCCGTTTTAGGTTGCGTAACCAGTAAGAATACTATTTCGATTCCGGATGTGCTCTGAACCATCTCGCGGTTTCTTTGATTGCCTCGTGCATGGGTGTGGCCTTCATCCCAAATATCCTTTCGAATTTGCTCGAGTCGATCACAAAGGGCTTATCGAATTCATACATCATCTCCACGGTCTCTTTTGCTTCCCGGATGAAGAGACCGCCGATAGCCATCATGGTTTTTCCCATTGTGCTGATTTTCGATTCAACGCCTGCTTCTTCTGCAAACATGCGGACCATGTCACCCTGTGACATTTCGGGTCGGTCATTTGGCACGTGCCAGGCCTGTCCATCGGCTTCATCACGTTCTCCTAAAACAACCAGCGCCGCGCCAAAGTCTTTGACATAGGTATGTGTATGAGGCAGGTCCTCGCGCCCGATCAGCTGCGCAGGCTTTCCACGCAAGAGCGGATAAAACACGCGTGCTCCCATCGTGGAATCGGTTCCCCAGGGCCCGAAGAAGTTGCCTCCGCGTCCCGCCGTGACCCGCAGCCGCCCCTCTTCATGAGCTGCGAAGGCAGCCCTGGAAATGTCTGCTCGCACTCGTCCTTTGCGCGTGTGGGCACGATAAGGCGTATCTTCAGACAGTGGACGGCCATCCGTATCCCCGTACATATACACATTTTCAACCAGAACCAGCTTCATGTCGCTGCCCGTCAAACCGTCGATAATGGATTGCTGTAATAACGGGAATTTTTGCGTCCATTCGTGGTAGTGAGGTTGCGCGGATTGATAAACCACCTTCGCCCCGCGTGTCACCTGACGAACGTTTGCCGGGTTATACAGATCTGCTGCGACTACCTCCACTCCAGAGGGGATTTCCTGCATGTTCCCGGAGCGGCTCACCATGCGGACCGATTCGCCGTGCCGGACGAGCTCCTCTGCAATGGCACGACCGATGGCGCCGGTCCCGAGTATCACGTGATGCATCTTCATATCTGTCCTGAGTCTGCCTGCATTGCAAGTTCACCTGCCGTATTTGCCTTCAGTCGCGTGCGCGCCGTATGTCGCCGGCCGACAGCTTCCACATGCTCCGCGGCAGCCGCAAGACCGAAGCGCGGCATGTTGCCATAAACGCTTTCGAATTGATCGGGGTTGACCGTGTACGTCTCATGCCAGATGCCCACACTTCCGTCCACACCTACGGTCTGGTTAAATCTTCTCCAGGCCGCAACATGTGGTTCGGAGGGATGACGGGCAAATCGCTCCAGATCTTCGAAGGAACGCCAGTATTGGATCATGACCGGCCCATTGAGGTTCCAAAAGAACTCGCCGTGCAAGAAGCCCTTGTCTGGATTTGTGAATAGTGTTTTCAGCATGGGTCCCATGGCGGAAGAGACAGGCAGCCATTTGTCGAAGCGCCACCATTTGTTGACGCGCATTCCGATCAGGAAGACAACAAACGGCTGGTCTGTCTTTGCCGTATAACGACCATTAAAGATTTTGCTCATTCT
>DATHTH010000357.1:0-4363 GCA_035463495.1 Anaerolineales bacterium
GGAGGAACGTACGCTTCCAGGAACGTTTCAGCAGGCTAAACGCCAGGAACCAGAGAAAGCCATAGAAACCCAGATAAAGCATCACATGCCCGCTCGGAAAGCTATAGCTATCGAGGATCGTGAACACATCGACAAGGTCCAGGGTGGGTCTCGGACGCGCAATCAGCTCTTTGATCAGCACATTCACCAGCGCCGAAAAAACGGCAGCCAGCAGGGCCGTGACGGCTTCCCAGCGAAAGCCGAGACGGTACATGGTCAGCGTAATGACCGCAGGAAGGATCAGGCCCTGGGGAGGATAGCCGGGCCAACTGATCAGATACATAAAGCCTGCAAAGACAGGGGATCGAATCGTCTGCAGCGCCCTTGTGATTTGAAGGTCAATGGCAAAGAACGGCGTGGAAGTGACCATCAGGGTCAGCACGGCAAAGGCAGCGAGGGCAGAGAACAGCGCCACCTGGAATGCCAGCGTCCGATACTCACGCTTGGGGCGCGATGTCGTCTCCGCTCTTGCCGCCTTCTCCAGCGTCTCAGTAGGCGTTACACCGTTTGAATCATGCATTTCAGAGCTGTAGAGCCTTCGCACTACTTCGCAGCGAAAATAATCAACCGACCACACGCATCTCGCGCGGCAGATCGGAGAGCACGTCTGCACCGCTGTCGGTGATGACCACATTGTCCTCGATCCGCACACCGTTGCGGCCCGGCAGATAGATCCCCGGCTCTACGGTGAACGCCATACCGGGCTCAAGCAGCTGCATATTATCGCCGCGCATATACGGCTCTTCATGCCCTTCCATCCCGATGCCGTGACCCGTCCGGTGGGTAAAGTATTGTCCATAACCAGACTGCTCGATGACCTCACGCGCAGCCTGGTCCACGCTGGCACACGGGACGCCGGGTTTTGCGGCAGCGCGCCCGGCAGCGTTCGCCTCCTGCACGATCCGGTGGATGTTTTGGTATTCCTGATCCAGCTCCCCAACTGCAAATGTGCGCGTCAGGTCAGAGATATAGCCATTATAGGTCGCGCCCCAGTCGATCACCAGCAGGTCACCAGCCTGAAGCTTGCGATCGGTAGGCGAAGCATGCGGGTTGGCGGAGTTCGGCCCGCCAGAGACAATCGGCGAAAAAGGCATTTCCGGCTCCGATCCCTGCCGCAGCAATTGAACCACCAGCTCGGCAGAAAGCTCTTTCTCGGTCATTCCCTTTTTGATCAGGGGGATCGTAGCTTCGAGCGCGTCCTGGGCGATCTTCACCGCACGACGCATGTTCTCAATTTCGGCTTGATCCTTCCTCAGACGCAGGACTGACAACGCCTCGCTCGCGTCCGGGTAGTCCGCTTCCGGCGCACCTGCCTTGACGTGGCGAAATTCCAGGAGACGAAGCTGGCGCGGCTCGACTCCAATCCGTTTGCCATCCAGACCAAGGAGTTGCGTGGCGCTTCGAAAGGCATGGTCCCATTCAGCTGGATTCTCCGGGTACGCGAAAACCTGCAACCGGTATGGAAGGGAAGCAACCTTTTGCAATTCCAGCTCAGGCAATACGATGGCAGGATCTTGATCCCTGGCAACCATCAACACGACCGGACGTTCCATCAAATGGAAGTGCAAGCCGGTGAGATGCGTCAGACTGGGACCCGGGTTCAGAATGACAGCATCCAGGTCAGCAGCCTGCAGAGAGGTGTTGAGCCGGTCGATGCGGGACTGATACATATAATCTCTCCTTTGACGAGCTTCAGAGTTGGAACAAGAACGTAAAGCGCCGCAATGTTTTACGTTCTATATTATGAGGCGTGGGATATTTCACAATTGTGCTTGCAGGGGTTCTATTCGTCGTCCTGCCCATCATCCTTCGGCTGTTTGCGAGGTCTCGGAGGTTCGATGATCGCCCTGGTTGCCAGTGCGATCTGCAAGACCTCGTCCATATGGCTGACAGGCACGATCTTCAGCTCAGACTTGGCGGTCTTCGGCATGTCCACCAGATCTTTCATGTTCTTTTCCGGCAGGATGACCGTCTTCAGGCCGGCACGATGGGCAGCCAGCACCTTTTCGCGGACACCGCCAATCGGCAGAACGCGCCCGCGCAGTGTGATTTCGCCGGTCATTCCCACGTGCTTGAAGCCAGGACGCCCGGTAAGGGCGGAGACGATCGCAGTCGCCATCGTGATCCCTGCCGATGGACCATCCTTGGGGATGCCGCCCTCGGGCATATGCACATGGATATCCATGCGCTCAAACACATCCAGGTCAATGCCGAGCAACGCGGCGCGTGATTTGATGTAGGTCAGCGCCGCCTGTCCGGATTCCTGCATGACCTCCCCGATCTGACCCGTCATCTGCAAGGCGCCCTTCCCCTCCAGGATCGCTACTTCCACCGGCATGATCTCGCCGCCGTTTTCCGTCCATGCCAGGCTGGTGACAACACCGACCTCGTCGTTGCGCTCGGCTTCCGTCTGGAAGACCTGCTGTGGACCCAGGAACTTTTCAATTGACTCTGCGGTGACGATCGTCGGGTACTTGCGCCCCTCTGCTTTCATGCGCGCGATCTTGCGGCAGACCCGCCCAATCTCGCGCTCCAAATTGCGCACCCCGGCTTCATAAGTATATTCCCGAATGATCCGCCGAACCGCAGACGGCTCGAACACTATGCCAAGCTCGTCCACGCCGTTTTCGTTTATCTGGCGGGGGAGGAGGTAGCGGTTCGCGATCTCCAGCTTTTCCTCTTCGATGTAACCGGGAAATTCGATCACTTCCATGCGGTCGAGCAACGCCGGCGGGATGGTGCTCAGGGTATTGGCGGTGGTCACAAACATGACCTTGGAAAGATCAAACGGCAGCTCGAGATAATGATCGCTGAAGGCGTAGTTCTGCTCGGGGTCGAGCACTTCGAGCATTGCCGAGGCCGGGTCGCCACGGAAATCGGAATAGAGCTTGTCGATCTCGTCCAGCATGAACAGCGGGTTGGCGGTCCCGGCGCGCTTCATGGTCTGGAGGATGCGCCCGGGCAATGCCCCGATATACGTACGGCGGTGTCCGCGGATCTCGGCTTCATCGCGCACACCTCCCAGGGAGACACGCACGAACTTGCGCCCCAGTGACTCGGCGATCGAGCGCCCCAGCGAGGTTTTGCCTACACCGGGCGGTCCCACAAAACACAGGATCGGCTGCCGTTCCCTCTTCGGCTTGAGCGAGCGGACCGCGATGTATTCCAGGATGCGCTCCTTGGCTTTCTTCAATCCATAGTGGTCGCGGTCCAGGACCTTCGCGGCGTTCTTCACGTCCAGGTTATCCGGCGAGGTTTCTGCCCAGGGCAGCTCGGCGATCCAGTCAATGTACGAGCGGATAATGCCAACTTCAGGCGCCATCGGCGGCATCTGGTTGAGGCGGTCCAGCTCCTTCAACGCGACCAGTTTTGGCTCATCTGGCAGATTCGCCGCTTCGATTTTCTTCTTTAACTCTGTGACATCCCGGGTGAAGATATCTCCTTCGCCCAGCTCGTTCTGGATCTGGCGCAGCTGCTCACGCAGATAATACTCGCGCTGACTCTTATCCACCTCGCTTTGAACCCGTGAGTGGATCTCATCTTCCAGCTCGAGCACATCCACTTCCTGCGCCAGGATCTTGTTCAGCGCCTGCAACCGGCCGCGCGGCTCTGCCAGCATTAACAGGCTCTGCTTGGCCTCGGCATTCAGCGCCAGGGAGGTCGAGATCATGTCCGCCAGCCAGCCTGGCTCGGCGATGTTCAGCGCGAACAAATGCGCTTCTTCCGGAATGGAGCGGTCGAGCTGCACACAACGCTCGAACAGGTCCAGCACCGAGCGCATCAGGGCTTGCGTCTGGCGGTCGGCTGTCTGAGGCTCGAGGACGACGCGGCAGCGCGCCATCAGGTAGGGATGCGTGCGGGTGAACTCCACCACCTCGACGCGGCGGCGCCCCTGCACAAGGGCGGAGTGTGAGCCATCCGGCATCTGCAGCAAACGCCCAACCGCCATCTCGACACCGATCGGCAGAAAATCGTCCACGCCCGGGTGATCGAGGTCCGGGTCATACTGCGTCAGACCGATCACGGTCTGTTCCTTGTTTTGCGCCTCCTGCACCGCGAGCAGGGAGCCCTCGCGCCCCACAAAGATGGGCGAGACCATGCGTGGGAAGACCACCAAGTCGCGCAGCGGCAGGACGGCGGCTTCGATCATGCCCTCCTCGTCCAGCTCGCGGTTGGGGATGCGGTACAGCTCCTCTGTTCGTTGAGAGAGGGTTAAGTCAAAATTATCTTCTTCTTCGTTCCAGTCTTTTATGGGTGACATTTATTATTATTCCAGATAGAACACAACAGAGGCAAAAACGCGCAAACCCTTTCCTGTTCTGCT
>DATHTH010000358.1:0-16507 GCA_035463495.1 Anaerolineales bacterium
ACTGGACGGGCAGGAAAAACCGGTCAAGAGAAACTTTGCGGTACAGCGGGACGAAGGGCCGAGAGAGGACACCAGCATGGAAGCTCTCTCCAGACTCAAACCCGCCTTTAAGGAAGGTGGTACGGTGACCGCCGGGAACTCGTCCCAGATGTCAGACGGCGCGGCGGGGGTCATCGTCATGTCCGCCGAGCGTGCGGCTCAGCTTGGCCTCACTCCTCTGGCGAGATTTGTTTCCTTCGCGGTCAGCGGTGTCGCGCCCGAATTGATGGGGATCGGTCCCGTGATCGCCATTCCCAGGGCGTTGAAACTTGCAGGGCTGACCATCGACGACATCGATTTGATAGAATTGAACGAAGCCTTTGCGGCGCAGTCACTGGCTGTCATCCGCACGCTGGAGCTGGACGAGGGCAAGATCAACGTCAATGGCGGCGCGATCGCCCTCGGTCATCCGCTCGGCTGCACCGGCGCACAACTGACCACGCAACTGATCTATGAGATGGGTCGCCGCAAATCCAGGCATGGCATGGTCACGATGTGCGTTGGCGGCGGCATGGGCGCCGCGGCGATATTTGAGAATTTACAAAATTAATCCTGGAGGGCGGCCCGACCTGATCGCTGATGATATATTCGGGATCATTCAGGCGGGTGGCCGCTACACGATCATCAAAAGGAGTTTTACGTATGCCTCTCACAGTAGCAGAATTGATGGAGAAGATGCCCGGCGCGTTCATCCCTGAAAAAGCGCAGGGTGTGGATGCAGTTATCCAGTTCCGGTTCACCGGAGCGGAAGCCGGTGACTGGAACGCCACGATCAAGGATGGAACAGTGAACGTGGAGCGCGGCACACATCCTACTCCAAAAATGACTCTTACAGCCGATTCGGCGGACTACGTCAAGATCTTCACCGGCGAGCTGGACGGCATGCAAGCCTTTATGCAGGGGAAGATCAAACTGGCCGGTGACCTGAACCTTGCCATGAAATTGATGCAGATGTTCAAGATCAGATAGTTATCGATCCCATTGCCCAACCGAGAAGACGCCTCCCTAGAGAGGCGTCTTTTTGCGTGGAGCTGGGCTTACATAAACAGGGAGATTACCGATCCTATGGCGTACGTGATCAGACAGGCGGAGATCAGAGCAAAGACAGTCGTCAGGATCCCGGCGGTTCTCGAGCGCAGCCAGCCCGCCATACCGATGCCACCTATAAAAACATAGATGGCGGCAAACATAATCAACAACGCTCCAATATTGAGGTTGTCCAGCGCGACAGGTACCTCGTTCAATTCCGCGGCTGCGGAAAAGGAAAGGACTGCTACGATCAATGCATACAGGAACATTACCGCAGCCGCCGAAAAGACAACGATGCCGGCTGTAATCAGTCTGCCCGCGTTATTCGATGTGAGGAGTTAAACGACTGCGGCGAGTGAAAAACCAGCCAGCACACCCGCCAGTCCGGCGAGGGCACCCGCTTCTGCCAGATAATTTTCAACCGTCATGAGGACTCCTTCGAGAGAGTAATGTTGAAATATTGCTTCAATAAAGCGTCGTACTCATCTTGATCTCGGAGCGGTCGTTTCGAGCGCTGACCGTTCTCGGTGAGGATCAGCCAACCGTCCTCCAGAGAAACGCGCCCGGTGGGGGTGGCTCTGCTGATGATGCTGCCCCGGGTGAAGCTCGAGGCGGGCGACGTCTGATGATAGGTACAGGCAGCCTCATAATCGGCGGGGAACCGGCACGGCTGCAGGTCGAAGAGATACTGGCGTTTCCAGACGCCCTGATAGTTCTTTTGCCAGAGGTCATATCCGTTGACCGTTTGCTCGAGCCGGTAGGCGCGCAGTTCCTGTCTCTGTTCGCCCGGCTGTTCAACGTTTAAAGGCTCAGTAAACGAATCGCCAAATCCTACGTCCACCAGCCACCGTCCAGCCTGTCCTGGAATTTGCACAAGCAGCGCCAGATGGTCGAAGTCTATGCCCAGGTTGCCGTCCTGGTTGTAGACCCGGGCGTTCAAATACGTGACTTCGAAGCCAATTTGCTCGATCAACCAGGCAAACATGCCGTTCAGCTCATAACAAAATCCCCCGCGTCCTTCCACAATGAGTTTCTCCCAGAGAGCCCGCCGATTCAGACGAATCGGGCGTCTTAATCCAATATCCAGATTCTCAAATGGCACGTGGAGCATATGTGCCAGGTGTAACCCCCGCAGGGTTTGAGCGTCTGGTTCTAGAGGCTTGAGATAGTGTACGCGCGCGAGATACGCCAGAAGATCCATGTCCAGAATTATAACTGGCGCACAAAAATGGGCAATTATCCCTGTAGGAGGGACTGTAGCCCATGGCCGGCATCGATTTAGGGGTAGATGGAAATAGCGGCCGGATAAAAGCTACTCGGGCTGAGGAAAGTCTGACATGATCAAAACTTCACCGAATACCAATACCATGCAGCGGCAGTTCAAGGATGTCAATGCTATGTTGATGAACATCGTCGACAGCCTTTCCCGTTCCGGGAATCCGATCGTTTCCCGGGTGCTTCAAGACATCACGCATGTCTCTCAAACGCTGACCACGCTCGAGCAGCATATTACAGATCAGATTGTGCTCAAGCAGGACCAGCTTGGAGCGTTGATGGGGATTGGCAGTGTCATCAACTCGTCGCTGGGACGTAAGCGCGTACTCGAAGAGGTGATGGATTCGTTGATCAGCCTGACACGCGCGGAGCGCGGTTTTCTCATCCTACGAGACCCGGTTGACGGAAAATTGAAGCCCGAGACGTCACGCGGCATTGATCATATCAACCTGGATGAAGAGGCCTTCAAAGTCAGCGGGACCATCATCCACAAGGTGGCCGATACCGGTATTCCCATTTTGACAACGAATGCACAAAACGACCCACGTTTCGTGGCTCAGGAGAGCGTGATTGCCTTTAACTTGCGGTCCATTCTCTGTGCACCGCTAAAGCTCAAAGATAAGGTCATCGGTGTCCTGTATGTAGACAACCGCGTGCGGACCGGAATGTTTCAGGACAGTGACCTCAATCTTATTACGGCTTTTGCCGATCAGGCTGCGGTTGCTATCCATAACGCCGACTTGTTCGAAAGCCTCAAGCAGACCAACCTACAACTTGAGGCGGCTAATATCGAGCTGGGGATCGCGTACGAAGCGACCCTGCGCGGCTGGGTACGAGCACTCGATGTCCGTGACAAGGAGACCGAAGGTCACACGCAGCGTGTGACGGTGTTGACTCAGCGGCTGGCGCAGCAAATGGGGGTCGACCGCGAGATGCTGGAGCATTATACGCGCGGCGCTCTCCTGCACGATATCGGCAAAATGGCGATCTCGGACGAGATTCTGCGCAAGAGAGGCCCGCTCACCCCGGAGGAACGCGCCATCATGGAAAAGCATCCTGTATACGCATATGAGATGCTGAGTCCTATCGAGTTCCTGCGGCCTGCGATCGATATCCCTTACCGCCATCATGAAAAGTGGAATGGGACGGGGTATCCAGACGGGCTCAAAGGGGAAGCCATTCCCCTTGCGGCGCGGATCTTCTGCATCATCGACGTCTGGGATGCGCTGACCTCGGACCGGCCGTACCGGGAACCTCTCCCGCATGATAAGGTCCGGCAGATGATCAAAGCCGATGCCGGCAAGCACTTCGACCCGCGCGTAGTAGAAACATTCCTGAATATGAAGGATTTGTCCGTGTGATGAGATCTGCCAGGCTGTAAGCGTGATCTAGATTTCCTCGGGCGGTCTGACAGCGCGGAATTCCCGGTAGAGCAACAGATCGTAAATGATCTTCAGGCCACCGGACAAGAAGAATGGCGCACTGAAAAGCGAGGGAATACTGAAAAGCAAACCCGTCAATGCCGGGGAAAAGGAGGCGCCCACCGAGCGGGCGATGCCGGTCACGCCCGCTGCAGCCGATCGCTCATCCGGCGCGACCACAGCCATGGTATATGACTGCCGGGTGGGCACATCCATCTGGGAGATGCTGAAGCGCAGCAGAAGGATCCCGATCGCCAGAGTGACCGTAGGCATGAGGGGGACCAGCATCAACAGAACGTTCGAGGGGATATGGGTAAAGACCATGGTGTTAATCAGCCCAAATTTCGCAGCCAGCCTTGCTGCAAACAAGGCAGAGACTCCCGCCAGCAGATTTGCTGCAAAAAAGATGCTGCCCAGCAGGCCGGGCTCCACTCCAAAACGTACATGAAACCAGTAAGCCATCAGGCTTTGCACCAGCAAGCCGCCGGCGAAAGCATCCAGGGCAAATAAGGAGCTTAGTTTCAACACCACTGCGCGGGAGCGATGCAAACCAAGAACACGCTTTGTCGCAGCCTGTGATGTCGTGACTTCCACTGCTTTTGTGAGGCTGAGGAACAGGACTAGAAGCACGAACCCGCCTACAGCGTATCCGGAGAGAATCAAGCGGTAGGATTCAAACGCAGCCCACCCGCTGTTCTGCAGAGTCTCCGCCAGCCAGCCACTCGTCAGCGCGCCTGTGGCTGTTGCCAGGGAGCCTGCCAAGGCATACCAGGCGAAAAACTGGGTCCGCTTTTCATTCGAAATCAATTGTGTCAGACTTGCCTGCTCCACCGAGAGAAAAGGACCGATCTCGTTCCCGCTGGGGCTGATGACTCCCACAATGGCGGCGATGACGAGCAGAACAACATTTCGGGTCAGGAGGAAGACGATACCCGCTCCAGCCATCAGTACTGCTCCAAACACCAGTATGCGCCTTCTGCCAAGCCGATCTGCCGATGTGGTCAGCCACAGCGAGATCCATGCGTCACCCACAAGCGTCAGGGTAAATAACACGCCAATCTGTCCCTCCGCAAAGCCAGCTGCAGAGAGATAGAGCGCCAATACGAGGGACAGCGATCCATAACAAAACAAGCGAATGACGCGCGTGGTGAACAGAAGGACAATATCACGAGGCATTATAGAAACATAATTCCATAAAGACCCGCGGCGAGGATGACCGCGGCAACAATCCATTTTGATTTCGACATAAAGAGAGCTATCAGCGCCAGGCCGAAGATGATCCAGGCATGAATGTCCGTGAGTGTTCCGCTCATAATCCCCAGCGCCGTCGCGCTGATCAGACCCACCACGCCCGCGGTGACCCCATCAAGAAAAGCATGGGCAGCCTGGTTGTTGATCAAGCGCTCCAGATAATCATGTCCGATCATGGTGAAGGCAAATGCCGGTGCGAAGACCCCAATGGTGATGATGATGGCTCCGATCAGACCGCCGCCGATGTATCCAACAAATGTGGAGAAGATGATTAGCGGCGCAGGCAGAAGTCCGGAGAGGGCGAGCCCATCCAGGAACTGCGGGTTAGACATCCACTTGCCAACCTCTACTGCATCGCGTTGCAAAAAGGGAATCGCTGTGTACGCGCCGCCAAAAGTGAGCAGCCCGGTTCGAAGGCCCGACCAGAATAAGGTCGGGATGGAAACCGATGTCGTCACGGATGTGGTCGAGCCCGGTGTCTCCTCCACGGCAGGCATCCCGGAAATTGCCAGGAACGCCAGCCATGCCACAAATCCGGCTGCAACCATAACTGCGAGCAGCATTTGCTTGCGCTGTGCAAGTGCAAACACGGAGCCTGCGATGAAGAGGGTAATTAAGAAATTGACTTCAAGCAGCTGGGCAGTCCCTGCTAAACACGCAATGCCCCACAACCAGACATTCTTATGCAGGGCATGGCTGCCAATGCGCTGCACCGCCCGGACGATCAAAGCAGCTACCGCCGGCTGCATACCCATGAACACGGATTGAAAGAGCGGCGAGCGGATCCCGTAGGCTACGTAGAACCAGGAGAGGGCGAGCATAAGAATAAAGCCCGGCAGCATGAAGCCGAGACCTGCCAGAAAAGCACCGATCCGTCCCCCGGCGACCATGCCGAAGTACACGCACAGCTCGTGGGCTTCCGGGCCCGGCAGCACCTGGTACACGGAGAGGACGCGATTGAATCGTTCCCGGCTGATCCACTTTTCCTCTTCCACCAATTCCTGCCGGATCATTGCGATCTGAGCCACCGGCCCACCCCAGGCAAGAAAGCCGAATTTCAGAAACCGGGTGAAGATCCTGACTTGGGACTGTGCGGGGACATTGATTTCAGTATTCATGCCATTTGTATTCAAGGGAATAGCCTACTGATTCAACATATTCTGAATGCGCTCGACGATCACATCCCGGGCGCGCTGGTAGCTCTCGCTGACTGGCGGAACGCCGTCCCAGCGCTCAATCGTGACTGGGGCAGTTTGTGTATCTGGAAGTTCACAGAACGTAATAATACGGCGGGCAGACTCAACCTCTTCTGGCGTCAATGCTTGTGGGACGGATTCGGTCGGCATCAGACCATCTGCCGCCAAGCCCTGGAGGGTTGGCAGGGAAAGTTCAGAATCAGGGTGCGTCCCCCGTGCAAGAGCTCTCACGTCTAGTCCCCTCTCGGCTGCAAAGCGATTGAAATATGCCGCCGCCAGGATACTCTTGGCAGCGCCATGTTCACACACAAAGAGAATAAATGGATTTTGGCTCAAGTCTACCTGATTATGAAAATAAAGAGGATGGCCGGACGATGCAAATAACCACCAGGCGCCAGAATTGTAACTGGCTGCTTAATTTTCAGCCATGCGGGATGGTGCAAAATCAGTCTTCAATTGAGCATAGAGAGCATCGTAGATCAGGCTGCCACGCTCCAGAGCCTCGAAATCATCCCTGCTGATCTGTCTCACGCCCCGGCAAATCAAATCGAGTCCCAGCGCAGCCGGTTCGACGGTGACTTCCTGAACTTCATCTACCTCGTCCACCATCTGTGCAATTCGCTTCAGAACGGGATCTTCAAGCTTCTGCTCATATACGAATGCGTAAAATGTACAATGACCCGCGTGATGAGAATAGCGCGCGCCCGGAATATCAAAGGGCTCGCCGTGCTCGGGCAGGGGCTTCTCGCCGGGGGGCATAAAGGAGAATTCGGCTGCCGGATCGATCCATCGTCGAATCAGCCAGATGCATGCCATCCGGTCCACCCCGATGTTTTTCCATGTTACCCATTTCATGATCCTTCTCCGCGTTTTGAGGTGAGTTTTTCCCGGACGAGTATCCCGAGTCTTGATTGGAAGAAATCCCGGGAAAGTGCCTGCTGGTACAGACCTGAGATTTCCTGTAAATCAGGTTTCGACGTATCGAGCCGCTTCAAGAGCTCGGAATACATTGCGTCTACCTGTTCCTGAAACTGATGTGTAACGGCTTCTTCCTGCGCGCTCAAAAGGCTGGTTGCTCTCCAGTAATACGCATTCCCGCCCATCTCCTCAATTTCAGCCGCAATCCACTGGATCTGTTCTGCAGTGCGCAACTGATCAGGCAAAATCCAGACTGCGTCATGGAGAAGGATTGCACCCAGACGTTTTAACTTCCGCCAGATGTACACGCGCAGGGCGGAGGGCTTGCTGGGCAGTTTGTAGTGAAGGAGGAGCCAGTTGGTCATTTTGTTGAGGGTCTTGGTATCGACTCGTTTGGTCCATCGCGCAGGGTTTCTGTAGATCTTGATGTCTCGGAGGAAAGAATATCATTATCAGGGATCATGTCTTCGACATTTCGAAAGGCGGGTATGGCATAACTTGCTGCCGGGACAATGATGCCAATGATAGCGGCGAGCAAGATCAAAAGCGACATCCCTGCGCCAGGACCCGTGCCTACCAGGCCTCCAAAAATGGGAGCGAGGCTCCCATTCACATTCATGGCAGGTTCAAACAGGCCATCGCTCAGGGGTCCTGCGATCAAGGCTCCTAATGGAACAGTAAGCTGGCCTGTAAATCGTCGCGCCGCAAAGACGCGTCCCTGCACCTCTACAGGTGTCTTCGCCTGCCATATTGCCTGGTTGGATGAATTGCACACCGCGACAAAAAATACCGCAAAGAATCCCGAAATGGACCATGCGACAACTTCGTGCCCCAATCCGATCCCCGCTCGGCCCACGTTAAGGAGGATTAAACCTCCGACCACTCCGAGTATTTTTCGCTCAGGCCCGCCCCAGATGCTCATCACGAAGCCGCCGGCAACACCACCAATGGCCGCAATCGATGCAACCGTAGCAAGGATGCTTTCATTGTTCCCTGTGCGTGCCAGGATCATAGGAGTGCGCAGTACTGCGCCCATTGCCAGTAAATTGACCATGAGGAAGTTAAACTGCAGAACCAGCAAACCCGGGTTTGCCAGAAAATAACGGAAGCCATAAACTGAGTCTTTCAAGATCCCGTTTCCGGCTTTCTTTCCGATTTCGGTCTGGGGGAGGGAGGGTATTGGCACAAGCAGCAGCGTTCCAATTGCTATGATAAAAGAGATTATATCAATCAGGATAATTCCTTCCAGCTTGACCACCGCGATTAATGCCGCTGCCAGTATGGGTGCCAGCACACGGGATCCTTCCTCCGCAAGTGACATCATCGCGCTAGTTCGTGCGAAGTGTTTCTTTTCGACTAGCAGCGTAATCGATGACGAAAAGGCTGGGAATTGAAACGCTTCGAACGCGCTCGCTAAAGCCATCAACACGTACAAATGCCAGATTTCCAGTGAGCCACTCCACATCAGGAAAAGAATGATGATGGTCGAGATGCCCGCTGCCAGATCGCTGATCATCATGGTCACTTTCCGATTCCAGCGATCCACCAGCACGCCAGCGAATGGGCTGAGCACGATTCTCGGTATGTTCGAAAAGAAGATCATGGTCGTGATCGTAGTTGCCAGCCCGGTCTGCTGGTATAGCCAGATCCCGATCGCAAAGGAAAACAAAGCGGTCCCGATCAAGGAGACCGCTTGACCCAGCCAAATGATAGTGAAAGCAGGCATACCGGTCAAACGAGAGCGAGCCATTCCTTTTCTCCAAATGTAACAGCGGTTACATTCATTATATGGTCTTTCTCATTACTGTCAATGCCTTAAGAGAATAAAAAAGCGGGCATATGCCCGCCATCATGAGTATGTTCGTCATTATCTACTTGAAGGAAAGTATTCGCTCTACGGTTGGTTGATGCAAATAAAACGCGATCGCGACCATACCCAGGGTGGAGAATTAGGCAATCCCGCTCATAAAGTTCAGCGCGACGGTGCCCGGACCTGCGTGGGTACCGAGGATTGGACTCAACGGGCAACAGATCGCTTCAACGGGGTTCAACCTGGCGGTGGCGGACTCCAGGAGCATGGCAGCCTCTCTCTCGGCATTGGCATGAGTTACCGCCAGACGGACATGAGTCTTGCCTCTTAATCGTTCCGTTACCACATCCAACAGGCGTTGCAGAGCTTTTTGTCTGGTGCGTATCTTTTCGACCGCCTCGATCCGCCCCTCACGCATCTCCAGCAATGGCTTGATATTCAGTAGAGTCCCCAGAAACGCCTGCGCTCCGCCAATGCGCCCGCCGCGTCGCAGGAACTCAAGCGTCTCGATCACAAATAGTGCACCGCTTTGCGCACAGGCAGTTCCCGCAACTTTCTGGCATTCCGCGAGGTCCTCGCCTGCCTGTGCGGCACGTGCGGCAGCCAGCACCGGCCAACCCATCGCCATGCTGGTCCAGAGTGAATCGAGAATCACAATATTTTCTGCAGCATAGGGTAACATGCTGCGGGCCTGGATCGCTGATTCCACTGTGCTAGAAATCCTGGAGGATAGAAAGATCCCCAGCACATCGTACCCCTGTAGCAATAGCGATTGAAACGTGAGCTGCATGGCAGCCGGCATGACCTTGGATGTGGTGGGCACCACCCTGGAGTCCGCCAGACGTTGGTAGAACTCGGTGGGCGGTAGATCCACACCGTCCATATAAACCCGATCACCCCAGATCAAACTAAGGGGCGTCACGGCAATATTATATTGTTTCAAATATTCTTGAGGGAGATATGCAGTACTATCTGTGACTATGGCAACCCTGTTCGACATAGTGACGTGAATGTACCCGGTATCGAGCCAAGCGTCAATAGATTACATGCCTAACCACTTCGCGGCCTGGCTCGGCAGGCTCATCGCAGGACCCTTGCGCGCGGTGCAGCGCGGCAGGGATTCAATGAACAGCCGGCCGTACTGTTTTGTCAAGACGCGCTTGTCCAGAATTGCCACCACACCCCTGTCGGAGGCGGTTCTAATCAAGCGCCCAAAGCCCTGGCGGAATTTTAAGATTGCTTCCGGCAGGTAATACTGCTGGAATGCATCTTCATAGGTTTCAGAGCGCGCCGCGATGAGGGGATCTGTGGGGACGTCGAAGGGCAGCTTAGTGAGCACGACGATCGACAGTGCATCCCCTGGCACATCCACGCCTTCCCAGAAGGATCGTGTGCCAAGCAGGACAGCGCGGTCTGTGGCTTTGAAGGATTCGAGCAGCGCATTCGGCGAAGCGCCGTCACCCTGTTCGTATACGTAGATATCTTCACGCGCCAGCGGACCGGTAATGGCTTGCGCGGTCTTCTTCAAGGCAGCATACGAAGTGAACAGCACCAGCATGCGTCCACCGGTGGCTTTAGCGGTCGCGACGATCGCCCGGTCAAGTGCCTGCTGGTAGCCGTTGACGTTCGGCTCAGGGATATCGTTCGCGATATACAGCAGCGCGGCGCTCTCGTAATCGTACGGGGAGCCAAGCTGCATTTCGTCCGCTTCGTCTGCGCCGAGGGTGTTGCGCAGGTACTGGAATTCGCCGTGCGCGGTGAGCGTGGCAGATGTCAATATGACGGAGCGCTTCTCGTGCCAGAGATACTTTTCCACAAGCGATGCGACGCTGAGTGGTGCCGCATTGAGCGAGAGCCGGTTCCCGTTCGGCTGGATCTCAATCCAGTACACCATGCCCTGCATGGGCTTGCCGATCATGCCCGTGATGTTCAATTCGGCTTCCGTGATCCGCCGGGCGACGTTGCTGATATCCGCGATCACGTCTTCCAGGTTTTCAAAGCCTTCCGAGTACAGCTCGGAGGCAGCCCTGTAAATTTCTTCGAGTGCGACCATCAGCATCCGCAGCGTTTCGCTGGTTGCATCCCAGGCGATCTCCACTTCGTCCCAGCCGGGCAGGGTCCGCGTGGCGGGGAGCACGCGCATCTGCCAGGAGTAGCTGGACTGTTGTTGCCCTTCGCGCTGGCGCTTCGCAAACTCGCCGACGATCTGGAAAAAGGAGCGGTTCATCTGCTCGATGCGGAATGCCATGTCGGTGGCGCGACTGACACGCTGCTGGAGCAAGCCGAAGTCGGCGGGGCGCAGTGCCTCGCGGGTCTCGCCGAGAAGGCGCCCCAGCACCCCTGCGTTGACGCCGCCCACCTCCTTCATCATCCTCTCGAAATCGAACTGGTTAAGCTTGAACGACATGGCGTTCGTCGTGGCAGTTTCGAGGTGGTGACCTTCGTCAATGATGAGGTGTGAATATTCCGGCAGGACTTTACTGCCCGTGGCGACATCGGATAAAAGGAGCGCGTGATTGACGACGAGCACATGTGCGGACTGTGACATGACCTTGGCGCGGTGAAAGGGGCATGCCCCGCCTGTGCGCTTGATGCATGTTTCGGTGGTGCAGGCATCATCCTCGGCGGAGACCCTCACCCAGACCTCGCGCTCCGTGGGACCGGTGAGATTTAGTTCGCTGCGGTCCCCGCTCTGGTTGTTGAGCTGCCAGACCATGACCTTTGCCAGCACGCGCATCTCATCGGCGCTACGCGGACCATAATGACGCAGGTTTTCGAGTCGGCGCGGGCAAAGATAATTCGAGCGCCCCTTGAGTACTGAGAAGCGGAAGTCCAGGTCGAGCGCCTGGCAGAGGTTTGGGAGGTCGCGCTGGATGAGCTGGTCCTGCAGGTTGATCGTGTTCGTGGAAACGACGACGCGCGTGTTGTTCTGCAAGGCGAACAAGGCCGCCGGCACGAGGTATGCAAAACTCTTTCCGACGCCCGTTCCGGCTTCGACCATCAAGTGGCTGCCATAGGAAAGGGCGTTTGCCACAGCCCGTAGCATGCCCACCTGTTCCGGGCGCTGCTCGAACGTCTGGAAATAGCGCGAAAAGGGTCCCCCGTACTCGAGCACAGAGGCGACCTCATCGGGGTTTAACTGGATGGGTCGCTCCGGATTGTCGAGCGGCGGATGCTTCGACTCATCAAACCACACCTCGGGCTTCGCATCCTTCTTCTTGACCTTCTTTGCCTGGATGCCCTCTTTTGTCCGGCTGCGCAGCACTTCCTGGAAGAACCAGGCGGCATCCCAATCGATGGGCTCACTTAAGCGCACGATGTCCGCGAGCACGTCGACAGGAAGCTCGCGGGCCATCTCGAGAAAACGGTTAAGGGCTGCCATCGTGACACGCGCATCGTCGAGAGCGCGATGCGTGGCTGGCAACAGGATCCCCAGCTGCTTGCCGAGCTCGCCCAGGTTGTACCGGCTGGCGGTCGGCATCAGGACAGATGCTAATTCGTAGGTATCGATAATGGCATGGTAGGGAAAACTCAGCCCGCTCGCTGCCAGGAACTTAAGGTCAAAGCGGATGCTATGTCCCACAATAGGCGAATCGCCTACGAAAGCGGCAAGGTCTTCGGCAACCTCGCGGAAGCGCGGCGCATTGCGGACCTCGACATCGCTGATGCCGGTCAGCCCTGTGATGAATTCGGGAATATGTCTGCCAGGATTGAGAAGCGTGGACCACTCGTCTTCGACGCGGCGGCCCTTGAATTTGACCGCCCCGATCTCGATGATCACGTCGCGTTCCTCGCTCAGCCCGGTGGTCTCGATATCTATAGCGACGATAGATTGCATAAGTAGAACAAGTGTATCATGAATTTTATTTAGGCTCCTGAGGGCGGGCCCAGGGGCGACTATTGTCGAGGTCGTCGAAGTTTATGTCCGTCACGTTTCAAACGTAACCTACTCACCCGTGTACCGATACACAGCCCACTCTCCGAACTGCGCGACCGGCTGGTAGTGTTCGCCAAGGTACTTTACACCATCTCTGACGATCTGAGACCGCTTTTGGAGAGGCGTGTAAAGCCTGTCGTCCAGCCGCGGTCGTCCGCGCGTGTCGATGATAAGCGCAGGGTTATTCTTTAAAATCTCGTTGAAATATTCTTCGAACATGGGTCGCCGTCCCAGCAGGGCGAGTGGATACTGGTATACGTAGCGGCTGGGGGCTTCCCGGCGGGCGAGAAAGTTCACCACGCTCTCCGCGCCGATCAAAAGCACTTTGTCGTCTGGATCCGTGTTTTTTGCAACATATTCGATCACAGGAGTATGCGGGTTGTCGCTCAACGTGCGGACATAGGCCGGATAGTACCTGACTTGGCTAACCTGGCCCACCAGGACAGCCAGCAGCACAATACCTGGGATCGATCTCAGTATTTTTAGTGAGTTGAACGCTGCAATCCTCCCAGCCAGGAACGGTACGGTGTACACCAGCGTCCCGCCGAGAATGGCCATGACCGGCAGAGGCGTCAGGTAATAGTGAAGGATGGAGCGTCCTGATATGGTGATGAAGAACACCTCGATGGGTAGATTGATGAAGGCAATCAGAATCAAAGGGTGAATCGCTGCGATTTTTTCTCGCCGGAACCAGACCGCGGCGAGCGTAGCGAGCGCAGCCAGCCAGCCAAGGATGGCAACATACAACACCCAGCCGTTCCGCAGGTAGGCGAACCCTTTGATAAATACCGGGATCAAGCTCCGAATGCCATCGTGCTTACCTATGTAGACAAAGTTATATAGAAATGCTTGTTCCCAGTAATCTGTCAGCGCGTTCTGGCTCAGCAGATAGAGGATCAATATAATAGAGGGAACCGCCCATCCTGTCAGCAGTGAGAAAAGATCTCTCAGCGGTGCTTTTCTCTGCAGCAGCCGGATCACCAGGAGGAGGAGTCCATACGTCACCCAGATGCCGATGGTCGTCTGCTTAAAGTTGAACGCCAGTCCACCAGCCAGCCCGATCCAGAAGGAAGCCTGCAGCGGAAAATTCTTTTTCCAGGCGCCCACAAACAGCCAGAAGCATAACGCCTGAAATGCCAAGGCATACTCTTCGGTTACATTGCCGCGCTCCAGGATTGTCAGGAAACCGGATGACAGGAGGATACTGCCAGCCAGAGCGGCGAAAGTCCCCAGTTCCTGATCAAGTAATCTGTAGATGAGCAAAAGGGTGAGAAGGATGGAGATGAATTGCAGAATCCAAACGCCCCAGAGCGAGTCCGGAGTCAGGGTTAATCCCAGTGCATCCACAAAATAGATCAGCGGCGGCTTATGATCCCAGACATCCCGATAGGGGATATCGCCGTTCAAGAGCCTCCAGCCCATGTAGAGAAAAACTCCCGAATCCCGAGAGGGCAGAGTCATATTGCCGGGATTGCTGGGATAGAGCGCGGCGAGGGTCCCGGCGACAGAGACCAGGACTGGCAGGAAGATGTCGCCGATGCCCGAGCCTTGCTTTATGTTGGAGGCGAGGCTGGCATTCATGCCAGAGCTGGTCGGCGAAAAATATAGAACTTCATTCGAGCACAGACTTTACCTGGGCGAGACGCTCAACAGGAATCTTCTTTTCTTTTGCCTTCTGCCTGATGTATTCCTTAAGCTGCTTCAGCTTGATTGCTCGAACAGGCGTGTCCTCAGCCTCGATCTCGACGTTATCGCTGGTAAACACCATTAGTGCATTGATCTCCGGCAGCTCTGATTCATCCATGTGCGTGAGCAGGTGTTTTCTGAGCGAGTCAATTTCGCTTTCGGTGTCGATGTCCGGGCGGCCCAGGCCTTCCTGGCCGAAGATCCGCATATAGGACTGAAAAAAGCCACCGCCGCCGATGCGCCAGCGGTTTTTCCTGTACGTGACAAGCCCGCGCTGATGATAGGGTTTAAGCACCCAGACGCCTGCGGGTCCTACCAGCAAATGCGAGACCGGCGTTGTATAGTGATAGATCGAGTACTCGTTTGGCATGCCCTTGAGACCCGCATCCAGGCGCTCGTCCGGACGAGGCGAGCGCCCAAATTTATTGCCAAGGTACATGCCGACCTGTGTGAGGGTAAAGCCGACAACGAGGGAGGCGAGCGTGTAGGAGATCAGTTCCATGCGCGTGAAGGAGATGTACATCCCGATGCCAAGCACAAGGATCGCTGCCAGGCTGGTCCAGCTGCCGATTCTGGCATTGCGTTTGATGAGTGGCTCATTTTTGATGATTTTCATGAAGTTATCCCGCTGGTCGAATAGTTCCAGCCCGGAGTAGGGCTCGGAAGGTATCGAGACCAGGATTCAGGTTTGGGTTTTGCTGGTAAGGGCGGTTTCGCTACGCGCCGTTCTTCAAATCAATGGACTCTGGGAGAACGGGCTACTCGACCACCGGTTCTACCTTATTTCTTCAAACTTTCCTCGATCGCCGTTTTGATGGCATCGAGTACTCGTGCTTCCGCGGCTCCTTTGGCAACCCGTACGGCGCTCTTGATAGCGAGAGCGTCCGAGCGTCCGTGTCCAATGAAGACGAGGCCGTTCACGCCAAGCAGGGGCGCCGCGCCCTCCTCGGAAGGATCGAGCAGTTTCCGCACCTTGCCCATTGCCGGACGGATGAGCGCGCCGCCTACCAGGGCAAGCGGACCGCCATTCTTAATAGACTCGCGGATCTTCTCTATCAGTAGTTTGGCAACCGCTTCGGTGGATTTCAGGAAGACATTCCCGGTGAAGCCATCTGTAACGGCGACATCTACGTGACCGTTGAAGATTTCCTTGCCCTCAACGTTGCCGACAAAGTTGAGGTTGGCGCCGGTCAGCAGGGGATAAGCTGCCTTGACAAGCTCACTGCCTTTACCGGCTTCTTCTCCGTTGGAGATCAAGCCCACTCGCGGGTTCCTGACGCCTCGGACCTTCTCCGCGTACACGCTCCCCATAATGCCAAACTGCAGCAGATTTTCCGGCTTGCAATCGGGGTTCGCGCCGATGTCCACGACGTTGCAGATGCCTGTAGCCGTGGGGAAGGGACCTGCCAGGGCTGGACGGTCCACACCGCGGATCCGGCCGAGACGGAAGAGCGAGGTGACCATCGCCGCACCGGTGTTGCCAGCCGTAACGAAGGCATCTGCTTCGCCATTCTTCACCAGGTCCAACCCGACTGCCATGGAGTTTTGCGCTTCTTTGTGGCGTGCCTTCATGACCAGATCCTCGCCTTTATCGTGCATGGTGAGCACTTCGGGGGCATGGATCACGCGTATGGGAAGGTTCTTTCCATTTGCAGACGCCAGCAGCGGTTCGATCTTCGTCGCGTCTCCCGTCAGGATGACTTCCACTCCATATTCGCGCGCCGCCATTACCGCGCCTTGCACATCCGGCGCTGGATAATTGTCACTGCCCATCGCGTCCACGACAATTTTGGTCATGAGGTCTCCTATGAGTTTATTCGCTTGACAAGCAAGGCAAGCCGATTATAATACGGCGTGCCTTAAGCGCTGGTGCTGGAACTGGCAGACAGGCATGGTTGAGGGCCATGTGCCGAAAGGCGTGGAGGTTCAAGTCCTCTCCAGCGCA
>DATHTH010000359.1:0-10248 GCA_035463495.1 Anaerolineales bacterium
TGATGGAACTAAAGAGAAAGCACCGCAGTTCGAGTTAAGACGCGAAACGTGCCTTCCTATTAGCTCAGAGTGCTGGCTTGACAGCGATAACTACCACCAGGATACCGGACGGAACGACCAACGCCTGAATTTCGGTCTGGAAGCCTGCCGAAGTGAACGATCCTTCGAGTCTGGTGCGAATCACATCCAGCGCCTCGGCTGGGCGCTGCTGTGTAGCCTTGAACAACCAGTCCAGCAGGCGATTCTTGGGGAGCGCTACGGGCAATACAACAAATCTTCCGCCTGGCACCAGACACCGTTTTACATCGGCCAACGTCCGCGGATCCATGAAGTACTCGGTGGGGAAGGTTGCAACAATGGTATCGAAGCATTCAGCCCGGAAGGGGAGAGCCTGCGCCAATCCCTGCGTCAGATTGATCTGCGTATAGGCTGTGTTTTGGGGTTGTAGATCTCGCTGGAGATTTCGCTTTGCGAGACGACCCATCTGGGGAGACGCATCGATTCCTACTGCCAGCGTGCCCTGTCTCCGCAGTGCCCGCTGCAGATGTCCGGGCCCGTGACCGATCTCGAGGACCCGGGATCCCTCCAGAAAGGGAATCACATTCAGGACCCAATCCTTCCAGCGGTTGAATGAAACCAGCGCGGCGACAAGGTCATACGTCCAGGCAAATTGATGATAAAGCAGGCGGAAAAAGAAACGGAGTAAAGGTTTCACAAAAAATAAGGGTTTGACGCAGAACGTCAAACCCTTGCTTGTTGCCTAGAATACGAACTACATAGCTGTAGTTTCGCTGGCCTCGTCAGCCGCTTTCTTGGTTGTCCGGCGGACGGCGTCCATGGCGGTCTGGCCGCGCTCGCGGACTGTGTCAGCCACTTCATGACCGCGTTCTCGCAACTGGCGGGCGAGGTCATCGGCGCGGGCGCGGGCATCAGCGGCAACTGCTTCCGCGCGAGCTATGGCTTCCTCAGCCGTCATCTGAGCGCGGTCGCGCAGCTCGATGGATTTGTCCTTGATCAGCATCCGGGTCTCTTCACCCGTCTGGGGGGCGAACAACAAGGCGACGACAGCCCCTGAAAGTCCCCCGACAATGAAGCCTACGAGAAAGGCGCCGAACTCATCACGATCAGACATAGTAACCTCCTTCTGGTTAACAAACGTTATGGAATTGTGTTCGTGAATTTCGATCTCAAACTTTGCAGAGCCCATCCCGCCAGGGTGACTGGTGCAAAATTTGCAGATGGCTGAATAAACTTCGACTTACTTCTTTTTAACGCCCAATAATTCTATCACGCGAGTCATGGCTGCGAGATAACCGTTGAGCTTGATCACCGGCTCCACGGCATTTTCTCCCAGGAACTCCACCGTGCCACGCAGCGTGTTGACGGTCTCGCTGGTCATGGAGAGGATGGGCCGTACTTCGTTTTGCAGCAGGTTGATCAGGCTTGCCAGTTGAACGATGAGGACGATCAGGGCGACACCGATCACCAGGGATTCAAGTGCGACAATAATGATAAAGACATCGCGAATGCGGTCGGTGGGCGTGCCGGGTTGGAGTAAGAAGTAAATAGCCACTCCCAGGAGCAGCAGAAAGACAACAACCCCAATGATGAGGATGGTTACGATATTTCTTGAGCGTTTTTCCGTTTGTGAGGTCGTGGAGGTGTCATCTGGGTGGGAATTACGAACAACTTCAGGTGTGGTTTCACTTGTTACCATAATTTTATTATAGCATTTTTTTTACCGAGAAACTGATTGAAATGGTGGGGGACAACCCTACTGCCTGCCAGGAAGTCTTGCCGCCTATCGAGTTCGCAGAACAAGATGTTGGTTCTTCCATCCTGGAATGGGCATGCCCTACTTAATACCCAGCACTTTCATTTCATGTCGGACCGTTTCTTCCCATCCATCGCGGAACGCCCGCGGCCGATAGCCAAGCTCGCGGCGGGCCTTGCTGTTGTCGCCCATATAGGTGACCCCTGCAACCACGCGCAGTCCTTCCGATGTGTACGAGGGAGGCAGGAATCTATCAAAGGGCCTCACCAATATAGACATGATTTTTACCATTTGCGCCGGGACGACGATGGGGGCGCGTTTGCCTGAAATCTGGCTGGCAAGCTTGAAGGCCTCTACCAGGCTGCGGCAGTCGCCCGTGATCATATAGGTCTCGCCAATCCTGCCTTTTTCCATTGCCAGGATATGACCGGCGGCGATATCCTCCACATGGGCAAAACAGTTGCCGGCCCGGGCAGGGAACATCGAAAATTGGCCCTTCAATAGCTCTCGAAGGCTGGCGCCCAGGGAGGAAGTATCTCCCGGACCGTAGATCAGTGCCGGCATCACGATGACGAGCGGCAGCCCTGCTGCGATGAACTCCTCTGAAATCTCATGCGCAACCGCCTTGGTACGATCATATTCGCTGATATGTTTGCCCTTGAAGCGATACGTTTCGTCGACCACCTGGCCGTGTGTGTCTGAATTGACGGCACAGGTACTGGTGTAAACGCCCTTTGGGATCTTCAGTTCCTGCATGAGCTCCAGAACATTGCGTGTGCCCTCAATGTTGACTTTCTCCCCATCGCTCTTATCTCTGACCCCGACCTTGTACCAGCCCGCCACGTGAAAGACACCGTCCATGTCCTGCAGTGCTTCCCGCATCGACTCTTTGTCAGTGACGTCGCCTTTGAATAATCGTACACCCAGTGTGCGCAAATCGGATGCCTTATTCATATCCCGCACGGAGGCATGGACTTCATGACCGCTCTTACGCAACTGTCTCGCCAGCACACCTCCCACGAAGCCCGTGGCACCTGTGACGAAGTATTTCATAAATGGCTCTCCTCACTCCTCGATGTGAGTATTCTACCAAACCTTGACATGCGCCCCTGGCTCCAGTATTATCTAGAAACCGACCGTTCGGTAGGGAGAAGTCGATGACTCGAGAAGACATACTGGAAGCTGCGGCGCAGGTCTTTCGGCAAAAGGGGTTTCACGGGGCCTCGATGGAAGACATCGCCAGAGCCGTCAACCTACAAAAGCCGAGCCTGTACCATCATGTCTCTTCTAAACAGGAGATCCTGTTGGTGCTGCTCAACCGTGCCCTGGAGCTCCTTCTCGAACGGATCTCTCTCATTTGTAACCAGCCCATTCCCGCCGATGAAAAACTACAACAAATGATCCAGGCTTATCTGCAGATCCTGGCGGAGAATACCGATCTTTCCGCAGTCCTGCTCTTCGAGCATCGCTCTCTGGAACGAAAACAGCATGCCCGCCATGTGCCTAACCGGGATAAGTTCGAAGCTCTGTGGCGCGGCGTCCTGGAGGAGGGCGTATCCAGCGGTTTGTTCAGCTGTGACAACCCTGCGCTGGCTGCCCGCGCCGTCCTGGGCATCATGAACTGGACCATCACCTGGTACCACCCAGATGGTCCTCTGGAGATTCAGCAGGTCGCCGATCACTATTCGAATCTGCTTTTGAAGGGCTTGCTCAAATGACGGGAAACGCGACTCAGGCTGTATTCGAGTCCTCGCGAGGAGCCACGATCCACCGGCTTCCGCTCGAGGTGTTTCCGAATTTCTGGGCGTATGTCTATGTTGTACAAAAAGATGCATGCTGTGTTCTGATCGATGCCGGGTCAGGGACTGAACAATCCCATGAGCACCTGCTCGAGGGCTTGCAGGGAGCAAATGTCCTTCCCTCGGATCTTACCCATATCCTGCTGACCCATGCGCATATCGATCATTATGGTGGACTCACCAAGCTCCGGCAGATAACGAACGCGAAGGTAGGGGTGCATGAGCTGGACCTCCAAACCATTGCGCACCATGAGTCGAGGCTGGATTTCGTGAGTGCTCGGCTTGACTCTTTCCTCACCGGTACCGGGCTTTCCGACGAAGTACGCGAACAGGTTATCGGCATTTACCGCCTGACAAAGTCGCTCTACCAGTCTATCCCCGTCGATTTCACATATGAAGCCATCGACATGCGCCTCGAACCCTTTGAGTTTTTTCACCTGCCTGGGCACTGTCCGGGCCATGTCGCCATCCGCTTTGAGGATGTGATCTTCTGCGGTGACATGGTGGTAGAGGGCGTAACTCCGCATCTCATACCCGAATCGATCAGCCCCCGTAATGGATTGTCTCATTATCTGGAATCGCTTGCCCGCCTCCAGCAGTGGTCGACGGGGGCGCGTTTAATCTTGAACGGTCATGACGAGCCCATTACCGATCTCGCCGCGCAGATCGAATCGACCAGGCAAAATATCTTGCGTCGGATGAGACGTGCCGTTCAGGCACTGGATGTTCCCCTGACGATCGATGAGATCTGCCGCGCCGTGTATGGAGAGACCAGCGGGTATAACCAGCTTCTAGTCATTGAAAAAACTGGCGCATATATCGAATATCTGTATGAACATGGGATGGTTGAGCTCACAAACCCCCTTGAGCTGGAGCAGGGATTGCCCGGGCGGTACTGGCGGTCTCGGGATGAAAATATCGTGATGGCCGAGCTTGAAAGAAAAGTGGGTACGTATACCGTGACTCAGGTACATACGTAAGCAAGTACCACCTGTTCACCGGCTTGTATCCAGCCTACACCAAAAGGAGCGGACGCATGTATTCATTTGATCCGACAGACGAGCAGCAAATGCTCGTGGAAGCGGTGGGGAAGTATGCCAGCAACGATTTGCGGGCTGCCGCGCGTGCAGCCGAGGAAGGCGGAGAGCTTCCAAATAAACTTGTCAGCAAAGGCTGGGAACTGGGCCTGCTCCAAGCATCTATCCCCGAGGCGTACGGCGGGTTTGGCGAGCGCAGCGCCGTGACGGGTGTGCTTGCCCTTGAAGAGATGGCATATGGCGACCTGGCGGGCGCGCTGGCTGTCATAACCCCCTCGCTCTTCGCCACACCCATCTTGCTGGCGGGGAATGAAGAACAGAAGCAAGCCTACTTGCCGAAAGTGATCGAAAGCGATTGGCGTCCGTATACTGCCGCGCTCATCGAATATGTCTTTGATTTCGATCCCAATGCACTGAAAACAACCGCAACTTTCAAGGGCGAAGAATTTATCCTCCGGGGCGAAAAGGCCTTTGTCCCATTTGCCAGGGAGGCGGAGTCGATCCTGGTGTATGCAAATCTGGATGGACAGACGCAGGGCTTCCTCGTGGCTAAGAACACGCCCGGGTTAGTCATCGCCCAGGAGCGCGAAAGACTAATGAGCCTGAACGCGCTGCCGTTTTATCGAGTGCACCTGGATGATGTAAAAGTGCCTGTGTCAAAGCGGTTGGGGGGGGCAGTAGGGCACGACTTCGAGCCACTCCTGGCGGCGATGCGCCTCGCCACCGCGGCGATGGCTGTCGGCGTGGCGAATGCCGCGTTCGAATACAGCATGAATTATGCAAAGGAACGGGAAGCCTTTGGCGTCAAGATTGCCCAGAAACAGGCGATCGCCTTTATGCTTGCCGAAATGCGGACCGAGATCGAAGCCAGCCGCCTGCTCACCTGGGAAGCCGCCTGGAAGCTCGACACAGGCAAGGAAGACGCCTTCGTGGAAGCATATCTCGCCGCCACCGGCGCTGCCGATATGGCGATGATAGTCACCGACCGCGCCGTGCAGATTTTAGGTGGGCATGGCTACATCCGCGAGCACCCGGTGGAGATGTGGATGAGGAACGGACGAGGATTTGCTACGTTTACAGGGCTGGCGATTGTTTGAGATCACTTTCTACGTTCGGCGCGCCAATGATAGAAAGTGGAGTTTGGAGGAACCATGCCGATTGAATTTGAAGCACCCAAACCGGTCCAGCAGACCCAGTTCGTGCTGAAGACCGTTGCGGAAGAGATGATGCGCTCGCGCTCGCGTTATTACGACGAGCACGAGCACGAGATCCCCTGGGATTACATCGAATTTATGCACGTGGCAATGAAAGCTGCCGGGGGAAGTGGATTGGCTCCTCGCGGGAACGGAACTACGAAGGACGGCGATGAAAAACGTCCATCCATCGGATATCAGATGCTTGCCGCACAAATCGAGGCACTATGTTGGGGCGATGTCGGAATGTATCATTGCCTCCCCGGAGGTGGCTTAGGTGCCGCGGCCGTGTTTGCGGCGGGAACCCCGGCACAAAAAGCGAAGTTCCTGGCTCGATTCAATGCTGAGAAACCTACCTTCGCCGCCATGAGCATTACCGAGGCGGGAGCAGGCTCGGATAATTCCGCTATCCGGACGCGCGCGGTTCTGGACGAAAAGACCAACGAGTGGGTCCTCAACGGCGAAAAAATCTTCGTCACGGGTGGCGATAAGTCCTTATCCGAGTATCAGAAGCTGGGCAAAGGATATATTGTCGTCTGGGCGACGATCGATCCTTCGGCTGGACGCGCGGGGCTGCGCGGCTTCGTGGTGGAGGCAGGCACGCCTGGTGTGAAGATTACCAAGCTAGAGCATAAAATGGGCATCAGGGTCAGCGATACAGCTGCCATTTCGCTGGTCGACGCGCGGGTTCCTTTCGACCATCTCCTGGGCAGCGCGACGGTGGAGAAGACGAGCTCCGGCTTCAAGGGCGCGATGGCAACCTTCGATGCTACCCGTCCGCTGGTCGCGGCCTCGGGCGTCGGAGTCGCGAGAGCCGCCCTCGAATTCCTGAAGGAGAAGCTCACGGAAAATGGAGTCCAGGTCCGCTATGGCTTGCCGCGCCAAAAACTGACGAATATCGAGCGCGAGGTGATCGACATGGAGATCATGCTCAAATCCGCCTGGCTGATGGTAATCAAAGCCGTGTGGATGGCAGATAACAAAAAGCCCAATGCCCTCGAGTCATCGATGAGCAAGGTCAAGGCCGGGGATGTATGTACGAAGATCACTCAGAAGGTCGTCGAGATTCTGGGGCCACTTGGCTACAGCCGCGAGTTCCTTGCCGAAAAATGGTTCCGCGATGCCAAGATCACCGATATTTACGAAGGGACCGGGCAGATCAATCGTCTGGTCGTCGCCAGGCAGATCCTTGGATATAGTGGGAAGGAACTACGCTAAGAACATGCTGGTTGAGGAGAGCTCTACATGAAATATCACATTCATAAAGCAGTCGTAGTGGGTTCCGGGACCATGGGCGCCGCGATTGCGGCTCACCTGGCGAATGCAGGAGTGCCGGTGACGCTGCTCGATATCGTTCCGAAGGATGCTCCTGCGGATGATCGAGCGGCTCGAAACAAAATCGTCAACGAGGGCTGGGAGCGCTGCCTGAAAGCCAAACCTGCCAATCTGATGTCCTCGGAGTTGAGGACACTCGTGAGGCTGGGCAATCTCGAAGACGACTTCGACGCCGTGGCAGAGGCCGATTGGGTTTGTGAGGCGATTGTCGAAAACTTAAAGATCAAGCAGGACTTGATGCAGCGCATCGACCACGTGCGCAAGCCGGGCGGGCTTGTGACGACTAATACATCCGGCATTCCTGTCTCCTCGATTGCCGAAGGGCGCTCGGAGGGATTCAGGCAACACTTCTTTGGCACGCATTTTTTTAACCCGCCGCGTTACTTAAAACTGCTGGAGATCATCCCAACGCAGGACACAGATCCCGATGTGGTCGATTTCTTCGCCTGGTTCGGAGAATATCGGCTGGGCAAGGGAATTGTGCTTTGTAAGGACACGCCCAATTTCATCGGAAACCGGGTTGCCTTTGGCACAGGCGCCTTCGCGATGGACTTCATTTTGAAGAATGGCTATACCGTCGAGGAAGTAGATGCGCTCACCGGTCCGCTGATTGGGCGTCCCAAGACCGCTACATTTCGTTTGATCGATCTGGTCGGTTTGGACATCTGGGATCATGTGGCGCGCAACCTCGCACCGTTGATCCCTCACGATGAGCTCGGGCAGGAATATCTCAAAGCGGAAGCGCCTGCCAGGCTGATGGCAACCATGCTCGAGCGCAAGTGGCTCGGCAATAAGACCAATATCGGCTTCTATAAGGAAGTCCGCGGTGATGATGGTAAGAACTCACAGGGCGCTTCGCGGGAGTTTTGGTCTCTGGACCTCAATACCCTCGAGCACGTCCCACCGACCAAGCCGCGCTTTGACTCGGTCAAGGCTGCAAAGGATGTCGAGGGGCTTGGAAACAGGCTCAAGGTCTTATTGGATGCACAGGATAAGGGTGCAAACCTAATTAAGGCACTGACGTATCAGGGATTCCAGTATGCTTGCTCCATCATCCCGGAAGTTGCCGACACGGTGAAGCCGATTGACGATGCGGTCCGCTGGGGCTTTATGCACGAAGCTGGTCCCTTTGAAACCTGGGATATGCTGGGTGTGAGGGAAACGGTAGAGCGCATGGATGCTGTCGGTTATCCTGCGGCCCAATGGGTCCGGGATATGCTTGCCGCCGGCTTTGAGACTTTTTATCAATACGAAAAGGGCGAAAAGATCGGCGTATACAATGTAATTGGGCAGGGTTACGATAAAGTTGTGCGCCCACGGGGAATGATCGTGCTCAAACAACAGAGTGTTGTCTCGCAAAATTCGGGTGCTACGATCCGTGACCTGGGTGATGGTATCGCCTGTCTTGAGTTCCATACCAAGATGAACGCCCTCGACGATGATATTATGACCATGGCGCTCGAAGCCTTTGATCGTCTGGAGTCAGATTTTGACGGCCTGGTGATCGGTAACGAGGCTGAGAACTTCAGCGCAGGCGCTAACCTTTTCATGATGGTAGTCGGCGCGCAGCAAGGCATGTGGGACCTGCTGGAGGGCGCGGTAAGAAAGCTGCAGGATCTCAACATGCGTATGCGCTACTCGCCGAAACCAATCGTGGTTTCTCCCGCCGGATTGACCCTTGGCGGCGGCTGTGAGATCACTATGCATGGCTCGCGCGTGGTCGCTGCTGCCGAGACATATATCGGGCTGGTAGAGCTTGGCGCGGGGGTGATCCCTGCGGGTGGCGGTACGAAAGAGATGTTGCGGCGAATCGTCAATCCCGTGATGCGCATTGAAAATGCGGAGGCACTCTCTGCCCTGCAACGGGCGTTCCTGCAAATGGGTGAGGCAAAGGTCGCCACAAGCGCTGCGGAAGCCCGCAGCATGAATATCCTTGGACCTGCAGACCGCATTATTATGAATCGCGCACACCTGCTCAGCCGGGCGAAGTCGGAAGTTTTGCATATGATTGCGACCGGATATGCGCCACCTGCCCCGGAGCCTATCTATGCTGCCGGGCGAGATGCCTTGGCTGCCATTCGCATCGGCGCGTGGATGTTCAAGGAAGGTAATTACATCACGCCGTATGATCATCACATTGCCGGTAAGCTGGCGTATGTCATGTGCGGCGGGGAACTGACCCGGCCGCAGTGGGTGAGTGAGCAGTACATCCTCGACCTGGAACGCGAGGCGATCCTCTCGCTATTCGGCGAAGAACGGACCCAGGCGCGCATGTGGAATATTTTGCAGACGGGCAAACCGCTGAGGAATTAAAGAGTGGAGAATAGAAAGTAGTTGATGTACCGAAAACCACTTTCTACAAAGGAGAGAGTAATGAGAGATGCAGTAATCGTATCCGCGGCTCGGACGCCGGTCGGAAAAGCCAAACGGGGCGGGCTTGCTACAGTCCGTCCGGATGAAATGGCGGCTGAGGTGATCCGGGCGCTGCTAGAGCGGACGCCAGATCTTGACCCTGCCCAGATCGAAGATGTGGTGATCGGCTGCGCTTTTCCGGAGGGCGAACAGGGCATGAACATGGCGCGCATGATCGCATTACGAGCCGGCTTGCCTGATTCCGTCCCAGCGGAGACCATCAACCGCTATTGCGCCTCGGGCGTGCAGTCGATCGCGCATGTCGCATATGCCGTCCAGAACGGACAGATCGAAACTGCCATCGCCGGCGGCGCCGAGTCGATGACGATGGTCCCCATGGCGGGATATAAATTCTCGCCCAATCCCCACTTTGCTCAGGACTTGCCGCATTACTACACCAACATGGGCTTGACCGCCGAAAACCTGGCAGAGAAATACGGCATCAGCCGTGAAGACCAGGACGAATTCTCATTACGTAGTCACCAGAAGGCCGCGCAGGCTGTCAGCTCGGGGCGCTTTGATCCGGAGCTGGTCCACATCGACGTCAAACTGACTGAACTGGACGGGCAGGAAAAACCGGTCAAGAGAAACTTTGCGGTACAGCGGGACGAAGGGCCGAGAGAGGACACCAGCATGGAAGCTCTCTCCAGACTCAAACCCGCCTTTAAGGAAGGTGGTACGGTGACCGCCGGGAACTC
>DATHTH010000360.1:0-6955 GCA_035463495.1 Anaerolineales bacterium
GCTCATGGACCCCGACGGCAGAACCAGAACGACCGAGATGGCAGCGCTGGTGACCGAGAGAGCCAGGCAATGGCCCATGGATGAGACAGCCGTGCCTGCCGGCGCGCTTGCTGTTTACGTGGAAGGCGCCTTCGATCCTGCGTATGTGGATTCGAAAGGGGAATTGGTCCTTGGCCGCAAAGTTGGTACGACATCAGAAAGTCTGGTCGATCTTGGTCCCTGGGGCGGCTATCATATGGGGTTATCGCGCCGGCATGCCTCCGTTCGGCGGACGAAACAAGGGTACGAGGTGCTCGACCTTGGCAGCGTCAACGGTACCTGGCTGAATGACGAGCGGCTCATCCCGCACAAAGCCTATCCCCTGAAAAGCGGTTCCTATCTGCGTCTCGGGCGCATGCGATTGTATGTGCTCCACCGCCCGGCTGCAAGAACGAAATAGCCAGCCAACCGATTCCCGTGCCTTGAGGATAGGGAAGCGATCTACGAGGTGATACAGACGACCCATGAGGAGAACCGCGTCAAATTAGCAATGTCGCTCACATCATCGATCGTGCTGTTCATCTACATTTCGTGAAGCAGTAGATGGCTGTCGCCCGTGTTCTGAGTCGCTCGTCTGCTTGTCATCCAGACCATTTTCATACTGTGATAACCATGCGCCGATGACTTCGACAATGTATTGCTGCTCTTCGGCTGTGAGCGCTCTACCCTTAGGAATCTGATGCCACTTCTGAAGACATCCGCGGCAGCAGGTGGCGGTTGCATGTTGGGCGACGAAGACCGGATGATTGCGCCAGGGCGTCTGTCTCCCGTCGTTGGCCGGATACGCCGGCGCCAGTCTCTTTTCAATGAATTCAGCGGCGTGTTTGAGTGTCTCGCTCAATCCTCTTCTTCTGAGAGATTCAACTTCCTTCCCGTCGAGACGGAACCGGCTGCGAAACGATGACCGTTTCAGCTTCGTTAAGACTTCGTCCACGTGTCTCATAGCATTATACGTCCAACGGTTATCTGCCTCTTACACATGACGCCCATAGTAGAGATGTCCCACCTCTTTTCCGTCGAAGTCTGCTACCTTCGGCAAGTAACCCCATTGCTCAAAACCCATCTTTTCCAATAACCTGAGACTTGCCTGATTGCCTTCAAGGACAATTGCAAAGAGATGACGGAGCTGGAGTTCCGGGCAAGCCGCCAGAGCATGGGAGATCAGAGCCGTGCCGATCCCCTTGCGCTGGTAGGCAGCTGCAATGTAATAACTGATCTCCTTTGTGAAGCGCAGCGCGGCGCGGCCCGGACGGTAGGCGCTCAGGCTGCACCAGCCTGCGACCTCTCCATTTACGTCCGCCACAAAAATGGGGTGCTCGTCAGGACGATGCTCCTCGAACCAGATCACCCTGTCCTCGACGCGCACCGGCTCCGTATCCCCCGTAGACCGCTGCGACGGGATGGACTGGTTGTAAATCTCAACGATCACAGGAAGATCGTCTTTATGGGCGACTCGAATGAGCATCTCTATCACCTGTTCACTCTAGAACTTGTCTTAAAAACACATTTCCGTTATACCGTACTGGCGCCGTACGTGATTTGCAGCGAGTGCTGTTTTTGAGCTAACTTACAGCATTTTGCCCGGGCGAAGTCTCTTTCCAGAATTACAGCCACTCCATTGTTCGGTAGCTGTTTTTTGCCAGTCGATGGCATAGATGATCCCATATAGGCGAAGTGGCAGGCTCATTAAGTCACTGCATGGCTGATGAAATATACTCCGAAAACTTCTCAAGAATTTCCCTGTTCGCTTCCTCCTGTAAATACAGCGAGCGCTCGTGGAAAACGATCGTATGCCCACCCTCATATGGCAGGAAATGCCGTTGCTTGAAATGAAGAAGCTGTCCCTGCTCAAATGTATTCCCATAATAGTCTGTGAAGGATTGCAGTACCCGATACTGGTGCCCGGCAATCAGCCCGTAAACAGTTCCCGCTGCGCCCCGTGGCGGGGACGATTCTAAGGACGTCGTGCTCCGCCGCTGGCCTCGCCACCGCAAATATATCAATAAGGTACCGATAAGCGACAGCAGGAGCACTCCCATGGAGATTGCAAGTAGGAGTACGGACCCCGGCGTCGTTCGGGGGTGCGTGATCAACCAGAATGCAGGCGCGGCACCGATCCCACCGATGATGAGAAGAAACACCATCAAAGCAAATGGTGTTTTCCGTTGGGGTTGATTCATTCCAGAATCTTTCCTTTGTGTTAGAGCTCTTTAAGGCTGGTCACGGACTCTACGCGGGCAAGCAACGCTCTGGCTTCTGCACTCCAGTCAATGGCTGCTGCTCTCCAGCGGTCGCTCTTCTTCAGCAAGGCATAGTGCAATTGCGCCAACCGGTTGAATATGAAGAGTCTTTGCGCTTGAAGAGATGGGGCAGTTGTTATATTTTCCGCATGATCCCGGTCTGCTAGATGTGCCCACTGCCGGAGTTTCATCAGGGCTGGATTGTGAAATGGTTGCACGCTCACGTCTACTCGTGCCCAAGCTGTGTTTCCCACGGTGAGGTAGAAATAGGAGAAAGAGGCGCTCCCGTTATAGTGTATGCCTTCCTGCAATGTATATCGCCACAGCTCAGTTAGTCCCTGAAGGATGCCCTCACCGCTTGCCTGGAGCGAGGCCGGAGAGTCTCTGTCAAACGTATCACTGTACCAGAGCTGCCAGGGGGTAGAAGCATCCAGGATCGGCTTGTTTTTCACTCAATACCGGGGCTGAGGTTGAGGTTCGAGAGCTTTATCGGATATGTACATCTCTTTCGGGCGCCTCTCTAACCGCCGCTGGAGGTGTCGGTTCTTCTGCATCTATATCATACATCGAGATTAACTTGTCCTTATGAAGCTCAATCGAGTGCAGGATACTGTTTGAATTCCTCCGAATGGAGAGAATGGATTGGATCAGCAGCCGTGTATCCAGTAAGAAGGAGTAGTTCTGGATATAGAGCAAGTCATAGTACAGGCGATCTTTCGGGCTGATATAGTATCCTGCAATTGCCTGCGACAAGCCGGCGATGCCCGGTAGGACAGCGTGTCTTTCGGCAAACACGGGCAGCTCTACGAGGAACCTGTGCACGTCCACAGCCCGTAAAGGTCGTGGGCCCACAAAACTCATTTCGCCCCGCAATATATTGAACAGCTGAGGCAGCTCGTCCAGTCTCAGCAATCGAATCAATCTACCAATTAACAGTCGTCGTGGGTCTTTTACCGATGCCGGGACGGGTCCAGTATCGACCTCGGCGTTCTGAATCATGCTTCTAAACTTTACCTGTGGAAACGTGAAACCACCTTTCCCGGTTGAATACTTAATGAAAAAGATAGGACCCGGATCTTCAAACCAGATCAAAAAGCTTAAGACAATAAACACTGGCGCAAAGATGATTACACCGGTCAGAGCCAGCACGATGTCGAATCGTTGTTTCAGATGATCTGCTGGCTTCAAGTTCTCGATCACTTTTTCGTGGTAGCCCCTGATCTCACGCTCGACCCCGGGGGAGGGCGGAAAGCTCCTTTCCCACAGACCTTTGTCGAGGGCGGTCGCAGCCAGCCCGCCGGCAAAAGCTCCCACAAAAATGCCAAAGAGCCTGATTGCGGATACAGGCTCAAATGATATGGCATCGATCCAGAAGGCTGTTACGCAAAAACCTATGAGAAAAGAGACCCGGTAGGTCCAGGGACGTTTATTGCCATCGACAAAAATAACTTTTTGAGAAATAAAAGTTATCAGCGCCGGCAAGAAAACAATCAGTAGCAGTAGTCTTACAAACATACGTTCCTCATTTTGTCATGTCAGACAGACAGGTTAACGCTCGAAAGAGGCTTTTTCCACCCAGAGATTAAACATGAGGAGCGCCCAAAGATTCCTGCTGTAGTCTGCTTTTCCGCTCATGTGAGAATCCACAAGATTCTGAATTGTGTGAGAATTGAAATATCCTTGCTTACCTATCATCGCCGGGGATAAATAGTGATCCAGCACCGGTCTAAGCTCTTCCTTTAACCAGCGCGGCATAGGCACATTGAAGCCCTTCTTCGGACGGTTGATGATTTCATCCGGAAGCATGTCTTTTGCGGTCTCTTTCAGAAAATGCTTCAGCTTCATCCCGGGCATCTTCAAGCGGTCGGGGAGCTGGAAGGCGAATTCCACAACCTCGGTGCCGAGCAAAGGCACTCGCACTTCCAGGGAGTGCGCCATGCTGATCCTGTCTACCTTCGTCAGATTGTTATCGATCAGATAGACCATCGTATCGGCATACTGATAACGGGTAATCTCTTCAAAGTGGTGCGCTTCGTCAAAGTAATATTTGTAGGGCAGGTAACCATCCAGGCTGCCCTGAATGTCCTTTAGAAGAGGTTTTTGTAATAAGGATTCTTTCAGATCTTCACTAAAGAACGCTTTCCAGGCAAAGTGCCTTTGACCCGGTTCGAGCAATGCCTGGTCCACAAAACGCTGTGCTTTAAAACCGAAATTAATCTTGGTATCCGATACCGGCAATTTATGAACGAACCAGGGAATTGCTTTCCGGCTCAAAATGTCGGGCACTCGGCCGTAAATCCGTGCCAGTTTATCCGCCTGATAGGTAAGGTACCCGGCGAACAATTCATCCCCGCCGTCTCCACTCAGGGCGACGGTGACATGCTTTCGGGTTAACTCGGCTAAGTAGTACGTGGGGATTGCAGAGGAATCGGCGAATGGTTCTTCAAAATGATCGGCGAGCTCATGGATCACCTTTGTGAAATCCGGCTTGACAGTCATGCTGGTGTGGTCGGTCTTCAGATGAGCTGCGACGGTTTCGGCATAGGTGGACTCGTCATAGGAGGGATCCTCAAATCCCACCGAGAACGTTTTTATCTGATGATTGTGAACTTCCCGTGCGCAGGCAACGACAATGCTCGAGTCGAGCCCTCCGCTTAGAAAGAAGCCCAGCGGTACATCGGAGACCAACTGGCGCTCCACCGAAGCCAGCAGAAGCTGCTTCAGTTGTGTTTGCAGCTCGTGGGGGGAATACCCCTCAAGCGGTTGTACCTGTGCGAGACTCCAGTACCTGTGCCTTTCCAGCTTCCCATGCTGTAACACGAGGATATGACCTGGTTTCAGCTTATGGATCTCGTTATAAATGGTGTGCGGGGCTGGAATATAGAGCAGCGATAGATAATAATTTAATGCATCTGTGTTTAGCGTGAGATCCAGCCCGGCAGCCCGGATCGCTTTGATCTCGGAGCCGAAGAGCAGTCGATCCTCCAGGCTCGCATAAAAGAGAGGTTTTATTCCCATGCGATCCCTGGCGAGGACCAGTCTTTTTTCTCTCTCATCCCATAGTGCAATGGCAAACATACCTTCCAGGCGTCCCACAAAATCCAGCCCGTATTCCTCGTACAGATGGACGATGACCTCCGTATCGGAGCGGGTCGTAAAGGTATGACCCCGCTCCAGGAGCTGCCGGGTGAGCTCTTGAAAGTTGTAAATCTCCCCATTCTGGACAGCCCAAACGGTCTCATCTTCGTTGCAAATCGGTTGGTGCCCGCCCTCTACGTCAATGATGGAAAGCCTTCTTACCGCCAGACCGACATTGTTGTGCACATAGAACCCCTCCTCGTCAGGCCCGCGATGAGTGATGGTCCTGCACATTTGAGCCAGCAGGGCTGATTCGACGTTTCGGTCGGGATTCAAGTATATGTTTCCAGTAATGCCGCACATGCTCGCTGCTCAGACCTTTCTGTCCGTGGCACAGGCTATTATATGGGGTACGCGTCCTGACGTCTACTTATACACATGTGTTATTTAGGGCCTCAGGAAGAGTCCCTCTCAGGACAAAACCGTTTGATTGTAGCGGGAATAAGCAATCTCCGCCACCACAGCGGAATCAGGTGGATCAGCGGGGATCCCGCAGACCGGGCCCGGCGACGCTGGCGTCCCGTATGATCTTGACGAGGTGATACGCCTGCTGCGGACAGCCGGCGCGACGGTGAGCCTCGCTGACCCCGTGGAGAGCGATGTTCTGGCGCTACGCGGGCAGACCGTCCAAATCAACAATGAGGAAAGTGGAATTTTACACCTATGACTCGGCGGAGCACGCCGAAGCGCAGGCGTTTTTCGTCGCGGACCTGGGTAACCCGGAGGATGAACCCCAATTCTACAAGCTTGGCAGTATGCTGGTGCGTGATCTGCTCGAAGACGTTCTCGGCGCAACGGCAGCGGGTCAGTAGCCCTTCGATACAAAGAGGCACCACTGCCCGGGCAGCGGTGCCTCTTTATGCCCATGAAATCCTCTGATTACGGGCGGGCAGAGGTAGAGTTGCATACGCCACTTATATTATGCCCTGATCCGCTCGCCCTTCGGGTCCCACAGCGGGGACTTAACCACCGTCGCTGCCACCTGTTCGCCAAAGAATTCGATCTCAAGACGCGTGCCTTCCTTCGTGCATTCCACCGGGAGATAGGCATAGACAATGCTTTGTCCTACCGAGTAGCCGTATCCGCCCGAGGAGACCCAGCCGACTATCCGCCCATCTTCGGTGCGAATTGGTTCTTTGCCGAGTGCGACGACGCGGTTGTCGGAGAGAGTCAGGCAGCATAGCTTGCGAGTCAGCCCGTCCGCTTTTTGCTTGACAAGGGCCTCCTTGCCAATGAAATCGTCCTTGTTCAGTTTGACGGCAAAACCTAGACCAGCTTCATATGGCGTGTAATCGGGGCTGATCTCCGCGCTCCAGTAGCGGTAGCCTTTTTCGAGACGCAGGCTCTCGATGGCTTTGTAGCCTCCAGCCACCATGCCCTCCGGTGCACCCGCCTCCCAGAGCGTGTCCCACAGTCGCAATCCATATTCCATCGGGCAGTAAAACTCCCAGCCCAGCTCGCCAACATAAGTGACGCGCGAGGCGATCAAGGGGACTTCGCCGACCGAGATACGCTTAGAGGTCATGTAAGGAAAGCCC
>DATHTH010000361.1:0-8811 GCA_035463495.1 Anaerolineales bacterium
TAACCCAGTTCCCGTACCGCAGCCAGAATGCGTTGCTCGGTCTCTTTTGAAACCCGAGTTTGCCGGTTGAGTACCTTGGAAACCGTCTGATAGCTCACACCGGCTCGCACAGCAACTTCTTTAAGCGTGATCTTTCTCGTAGCCATCGGGTCCTCTTGATTTTTGAGCGAACGTTCGCCCGAACGTTCGCTTTCATTGTACAGTTTTAAAATATAAAAGTCAATCATCAATATCCAGATTGCCATTGTGTGGGATTTTAGGTTTGGCAGGTCAGGGATTGAGCGCGGTATTTTCAAACAAAAAGATTGACTCTATCAGATCATGGTTGGCAGATATATCCAGGATCCGGGCCTGAATCGCGCCAGAACGCTAGGGACATCTCCAGGGCACAGCGCGATGAGCGCGTCACCCAGTGCCCGTTGCCGGGAAACTCATGATAATAGGCGTGTGACAGGTCGTCGGATATCATCCGTCCCCAGTCGGGCGGGGTGATGGGGTCGTGTTCTCCCGCCAGCACCAACGCGGGTACGTTGCTCAAAACGGGCAGGTTTTCGCGCGGGTCGGGGGAGCTTCCCGTCCATTCCCGGCAGACCACAAACAGAGCTCGGACGCTGTTTGGATAGAAAGCCGCGATCTGTGGCTGAAGTCCCTGCGCAGCGGCATAGGCCTCCTCCACAGGGTTGAACGGAAACTCCTCGGCGCATTGAACGGCCATTTGCATCCCCAGGGCGCTCGAGCTATCGAAATAAAGGGCGAGTCGCTCGCGCAAGATGGTGTAATTTCCCTGCTGAATATCATAGATCATGCCGGGCATAGAGGCGGTCACAACCGGGTTGTACAGTCCGACAAACAGCACATCAATCAATAATCCGCCATCCAAGCGCACGGTCCGTTCTGCGCCGGCCGCGTATAGGACGACGGAAATAGGCTGAGCATTCAGTTGATCGACGAGCCGGTAGAACACACCGCGCAGGTCCGGATAGGCCGTGTTGCAGAAGGAGTCAGCCGCGCAGCGGTTGAAAAATACATCAAATGCTCTCTGTGCATTAGGAGCCAGTGCTGTGTAGAGATTCACCTGTAAGGGATAAACAGAGTCAAGCACTGCGCTTCGTACAGCACCAGGATAATCACGCATGAGCGTTAAAGCGAGTCGCGTTCCATAAGACACAGCATACAAATTGAGTTTTTCATAGCCCAGTGCGAGGCGCAGATCATTCAAATCTGCCGCGCTTGCCGCGCTGTTATACGCTGAAATATCGACGCCTTCCATGGTGAGCCGGTCGCGACAGCGACGAAATGCCTCGATGACCAACTGTTGTGCCGACTCGGTAGTCAAGCCTGTTTCCAGCAGCGTTGCCGTGATGGATGTTCGTTCCTGGCAATCCAGGCGCGGTTGAGAATATCCCGTGCCGCGCTGGTCGAACAGGATAAAGTCACGCTGATCGAGGATGGAGTCCAGTCCCTGCCCGAACATGTAGCTGGCGACGTCGAGCGATGAAGAACCGGGCCCACCGGCAAGGTGAATAACCGGATCTGGAACAGGCTGCCCGGACCGGTTGCGGAAGATGGCCACATGCAGGCGGATAAATCGAGTATCTGGGCGGGCGCGATTCTCGGGCACAACCAGGTAACCGCACTCCGGGCTGTATCCGGATGGGACCGGGAACGCACATGAGGCGGGTTCAAAAACCGGTTGATATGAGAAGGACGTAGCCGTGGAACTTGGAGGGGAAATCGGGGAGGCTATTTCCTGAACTGGCGGATGTGTGGGAGGTGCGGATGTAACAAGAGATGGCAGATTGCAGGCCAGAATCCCGGCAACGAGGATCAGAAAAAGTGTATAGCGGTGGCGAGAATACATGAAAAAGACGAGACCCTGTCGTGCGTTGTTCCGGGAAAATTCGCAGCCCCGCAAATCTTTGCGAAGATCTGGGGGCCTGGAATAACATGACTATGAACCAGGGGCCTGTGTCGGCTGTGTGTCAGCGGGATCGCCCGAAACCCAGCAGCTTCCGGCGCTCTCATCTGGGCAGACGATCCGCCACCAGCTGCCGAAGACGTTTGTTCCCGTGACCCTGGCGACCTGACCACCGAAAATCTGTCCGATGACCGTATGGTCACTTCCGGGGCCGCTATGCACCTGCACATCCCGTTGCGCCAGAACATATTGAACACCGGTCGGATAGGCCTCACCATCGATGGGTTCGATTGGCAGCGAGCCGGAGGCCGCAAAACCATCCCTGGCAAAGAGCAGTCCATACCAGTACCAGTTCCCATCCGGACGTTTGGCAACGAAGAGGATTGCTTCATCGCTGCCCTCGGGTCCCCAGCCGGTGGTAAACAATGGGCTTGCTTCGACCACATCCGGCCCTACAATGGTCACGGGGTCTGCGCCCAGCAGGGCCACCAGGTCTTTCTCGGGGTCGGCTGCGACCGGAGCAGATCCGCTCAGCAGGTTCAAGCGCAGCTGCTCGATGGCCTGGTCCGGGGTATTGGATGTACCCTCGGATTGCCAGTAACCGATCATGAAGGACTCACCCATTAAGGATTTCAGAAGCTTGAAGTCCCGTGCGTTCAGTGCATCGACCAGCATCTGTTTGAACTGGGTCGCATCGCCGCCGGGCAGCTCGAACGTTTGCTCAATGCCATGGACATCGACGGTGTACGTTCCGGCCGGCAGGTTGCTCACGTCCAGCGGGACTACCTGCTCGAAGGGCGTGAGCGACTGAGCGCAAAGCGCCAGCGGATCTGTGGTGGTGACAAGGGTCAGGGTGATGGCATTGCCGTCCCGCACCTGCTCGACAGAGGCAATGGTGGTGCAGCCGGCATCGGGCAGTTGGCCGCGTATGACGGCCTGGACCTGCACGGGCATAGATTCCAGAATCTGGATCTCCACACTCTCCACTACTGCCACGCTGGTGACAGGGATGGCTGGCTCTTCCGTAACGATAGGGGTCGGCGTGGCTGCTACAGGAGCACAGGCGGCCATGAGCAGCGCAAGAGCGGTAAACAGGAAAATACGTGACGTAAACATCTAAAGCTCCTTTCCAAAGTCTTTGAACTGTGCAATGACGGCCTTTAACCGGTAAAGGTTCCCACTCTTCTTCCACATTTTTCAAGATCTTTCGAGCACGATACCCCAGTTCTTTATCTTATTGAAAATTGACCATGGGCCTTATTTACGAAACAGGTTCGCGATTGTGGCATCTGGTGACCGATATCAGGCTGATATTAAGGTCATGGATCTTGTTGAGTACACCGTACAGAGCCGCCTGATCTGCCAATTCTCCAGTGAGGATGGTTTCACCATTGAGAGTATTGCAGATCGTGAGACCTTCAAACCACGCAGACCAGCGATTTGTGAGCTGGCCTTCCACGCGAATCTCGTAGGCATAGGGTTTATCCATATCGGCAAAATCAGTGTAGAAGTAGAGGTGGGAGGCTGTCTGCCCAGGCGTGAATTGCCTTCCAATCACGGCGGTCATCCTTCGGAAAAATCCCCAGGGCAACGACGAGGCGCAGCTTCAGGGTATCAAAGGTCACGGGCAATTTTGTGAAATCCAGCTTCCCGGCAAAGAGTCCTTCACTGACGGGCTTGAGCTGGGCGCGCACCGGCGCGATCCAGCCGGCCACTGCCTGTCGATAATGCTCACCATTCGACATGGCCAGTGTAATGCTCACCGTGAAGGTTGCCACCCGCTTGCGTATCAATTCTGCTCGATGATCCTGAATGAACTTTATTGCTTCAGGAAGCCATTGGGATTTGCGAATGGGGCTGCCGATTGCCACTGCGGAATAGGCGGTCACGCTCTTCACATCCTGCATGGGCAGGAGTTCAACGTGTATGTCACCTTGAGACAGGGTGTCAGCGATCTCTCTGGCAATCTCGACTGTAGAACCGGCGCGGCTGGCATAGGTCACAAGAATTTTGTTATGCATTAGATTCTCCTGTTTTCAAAGAAAAATTTTGGGCTTCAAATGCGTTCCCCAGCTGAAATAGTCTACGGGCAGTGAGGATATACCATACGATACTCAGGATGCCGCCAAACATGGCCAGGAGCATTGCGACCTCAAACCATACCGGGATGAAGGTCGACCAGATTGTAAAGATGGTCAGGGATAGCCCGCCCAGAATTCCAGCATAACCGGAGGCTTTGCTGAAAATGCCGCCGCGCAGCATCACCAGAGAGATGGCCATGATCGCAATCTCTCCGAACAGAAAGCCCATAAAAGCGCCGGGTGTAAAGTCCTCGCCACGCGCCAGAATTGCCTCCCCCGCGGCGGCTACGAGGGCTCTCTGCGCATCTGTGGCGGCGGACGCGTACCTGGCGCTCAGAGCCAGCATCGGAAAGGCTGCGTTATTGGAGAGGTAGATTGCCGTTCCCACAACGGACAGGATCATTGCCAGGGCTGCAGAGAACTCATCAATATGCCGGTGCGCCGCGTAAAGCGCCAGGAAAAGCGGGATCAATAAAACGAGCGTCATGATATTGGGGAGCAGTCCAAGGTTGCGCAGCCCGAAAAACCAGTTTTCTTGAAACAAATTGAACCAGTCGACAGCCGTCATTGTTCCGGGTTGTTCCGCCCCGGCAGGAACGAACGTGAGCAGGATATCTATCAGCGCGACGAGTACAGCCAGTAGCGCTGCTGCACCGCCTATTTTGTACAGACTGAACGGTTTTGAATCCGTTCTTTCTGCGCTTACATTTTGATTGTGTGCCAGTATCGACACTTTGTCCTCCTCAAGAAATCTGTTGGGGATGTGCGCTCTTCGTGTTGCGGCCCATGAAAAGCCTGCCTGTTGCCATCAGCCAGGCGGGAGGGGTCAGGCCGAGAAAAGGCGCCATCAGCTGAAAGGAAAGCACTTGGAGCTGGTTGACAAGACCAGCCACAACCAGCGGGCGGCCGTGCTGCAGGGCCCGATAGCCGATCTGGGCCACAGCGACGGGCGCCATAGAATTCCGGAAGATACGTACATCCTGCATGCCATGGCGGGTGATAAATGCTGTATCGGTAGCGCCCGGGCACAAGGCCGTCACGGTCACGCCGGTGCCGGCAAGCTCAGCGCCAATCGCCTCTGAAAAGCTGAGGACGAAGGATTTGCTCGCACAGTACACAGCGTTCAGCGGGCCGGGGGCGAAGGAACCGGTTGAGCCCAAATTCAGGATTCGGCCGTGTCCGCGGCGGATCATTCCGGGCAGCAAGAGATGAGTAAGCTGGACGAGAGCGATTGCATTGACCTGCACCATAGCCAACAGCTGCTCCAGGCTGGCGTCCGCAAATTCACCATAGACCTGCGTGCCCGCATTGTTGACCAGCACATCGATTTCGATCGCCTGACTCGAGATGCTATTCACGATGGCCTGCGGGGCAGAGGGAACTCCCAGGTCTTGCACGATGACCGTCGCTTTTACCTGATATTCAGATCGTAAGTCCCGGGCCAGACGTTCAAGATTTGTTGCATTACGGGCGACCAGGACCAGATCATATCCATCTTTGGCGAACAAGCGGGCAAGCTCTCGTCCAATCCCACTGCTGGCGCCAGTGATAAGGGCAGTCTCAGGCGGGTTTTTACTCTTTGCTTTCATATTCACTCCTTCCATTTCTTGCTCAGAATATAGAGCTTCATGCATAAACTGTCACTGGACCAAAGTGGTGTTTTCTCCATACCAGACAAAAAGAGAGAGGTGTACCAAAGTACACCTCTCTTCGATGCAGTAGTTATGAGATCAGGGATTATCTCTGTGAGCTGAACAGCCCAAGCTCGCGGGCTCGTGCAACCGCCTGTGTGCGGCTGTTCACGTTCAGCTTCCCAAAGATATTGCCGGTGTGTTTTTTTACGGCGCTCAATGTGATAACAAGCTGGTCGGCGATCGCCTGATTGGAATGACCGGCAGCGATCAAATGCAATACTTCCAGCTCGCGAGGAGTCAACGGCTCGATCAAGGCAGACGCTTTATCCGAAGGCTCGTACACTACCGCCGGCGTCCTCCCCTTCGGAAAAGCCTCCAGGAGTTTGGCAACATAACCCCTTAAGCGGATGGAGACTTCATCTGTACTCACTTTGAGCCGGTGTGCCACCTCGACCAGCATTTGTTGCATCGCTTCGCCCTCATCTACAAAGACACGGACGAACCCTTCCGGCTCGGCTAACGTCAGTGCTTTGGTTAAGGACTCATATGCGGTCGCCATATCACCATCGGCGCGTGGGACACATGCTTCGAAAGCCAGGATTTCAATCAGAGCGCCATCCCGGTTTCCTGCCTCAGCCTCACTGACAAGTGATGACAATATTTTTTCTGCATCTTCAGGCCTGCCCTGAGCCAGACGCACACGTGCCAGCAAGATCAGTTCCTGCTCTCGTGTAGAGACGGCCCGGCTTGTACCAGGTTGCAGTTGGTCCAGTAAGCGCGCCGCAGTATCAACCTCACCGGTCTTGAGATGCAGACGGACTTCACTAAAATCCACGGAGCGTGCCAGATTCATCAGAACCGGATGCCTGGCTTTGAGTTCTTTGGCAGCCTGTAGAGTTCTGAACGCGCCTTCCAGGTCTCCCTGTGCATCCAGAAGACGGATCTGGGCCAGACCGGCAAATATCCGGTCAGTAGGCATAGGCCAGTTTTGCATGCGGTCGATCACATCTGTAATTCGCCGGCTGGCTTCCTCCAGTTTGTTTTGCTCACGCAGGACTTCGATCAGGGGCACCTCCAGCTTGGCCAGGGAACCGAACTTGCTGGCTGCCCGTTCCTCGATCTTTTGTAGAGCCCGGAGGCAGGTATCGCTGGCCTCACGCAAACGACCTTGCAACCGGCGCATGATGGCAACTTCCGTGATTCCCGTTGCCCAAATAATCAGGTTATTGTAGGTCTCGCCCATTTGAGCCTGGCGTGCAAATGCATGTGCAGCCTCTTCGTACTGCCCTGCACCGCGATGCGCCGCGCCGATGGTGTACGGCAAAAGCCAGCGACCATGAACCTGTGTCTCTGGCAGAAGTCTGTCCGCACGTTCCGCAAGCTCTAGCGCGCGGGAATACTCGCCCATCATCATGGTGATGAAGGCACGGATAGCGGCGGCATTCCCCAGCACCTCCAGTGCTGCCCGCGAAGTGTCATGAGCTCCGATCTGGGCCTCGGCCTGTTGGAGCAATGCTTCAACAGGCCGAACATCTCCAGCCAGCACGAGCACCCAAGCTTTTGCAAGCAAGATAGGCGGGTGGTGCAAGATCAGATCGTCAGGCAATTGCTCGATCCAGAGCATGATCGTAGTCAACTCGCCGCGGGTGATTAGCTGCGCTGCATTCCTTTCAACCAGGTGCGCCGCGCTCTTGAAATCGCCGGCAACCAGGGCATGATGAATTGCCTCACCGACAAATCCATTCTGCTCAAACCATCTTTTGGCTCGCTGATGGAGGTTTGTAATCTCTTCGGCTGAACATGCCTGGTGCAGGCGCGCCTGGAGCAAATCTGCAAACAGACGGTGATAGCGGTACCATTGACCTTCATCGTCCAGCGGAACCAGGAAAAGGTTTGCCTGATATAAATCTCTCAGCATGGGCTGGCTATCACCAAGACCGCTGACTGCATTACAGAGATCAGAATGCAACCGCTCGAGAATGGATGTCTGCAGGAGGAAAAGCCTGACATGTTCTGGTTGATGTTCCAACACCTCTTCGATCAAATACTCTGCCACAAAAAGATGGCTGCCTGTGAAGGCGTTGACGAACTCTTCCACATCGCTTCGCCCCTTCATCGAGATGGCTGCCAGTTGTAGGCTGGCCACCCAGCCCTCTGTACGGGACTCGAGGGCAGCCACGTGCTGTGCTGAGAGATGTAAATTCATGACTTGACTGAGAAAAGCGGCTGCCTCTTCGGTTGTAAAGCGTAAATCCCCTGCACGGATCTCGGTCAATTGCCCCCGGGCCCGCAGGCGAGCCAACGGCCAGGGAGGATCGACGCGCGTAGATAATATAACATGTAAGTTATCAGGCAGATGATCAAGCAAGAAGATCAACCCGGCATGGATATCAGGGTTCTGGATCGCGTGATAATCATCAAGCACCAGAGCCAGCTTTGTGCCCAGGCGGACCAGGTCATTAATCAAAAGGGTAGGGATGGTCTCGGCAGGCAATGGCTGAGGCATCTGAAGCAGTGACAGCCCTGCCTCACCGATCATACGCTGAGCTGATTGGCAGGCGGTAATCAAATACGTCCAGAAGCGGATCGGGTCATTATCCGCCTGGTCGAGAGAGAGCCACGCAGCTTGCTGTGGGAGATCAGCTGCAAACTCGGCCAAGAGCGTGGTCTTACCAAAACCGGCTGGCGCAGACGTTAAGACAAGTCCGCCTGCTCCACTCAAGGCAGCAAGCAGTTTCTCGGTCAGCCGCGGTCGCGAAACCGGATGCGCGCGTGGGCGCGGAATATGAAGCTTTGTCGAGAGAAGGGTAATAGGCATGATTGATCGACCGAAGCAACCAAACGTTATACCCGGTGCTCGCGCCGGTACACCAGCGGCGAACAGCCAACCTCCTGCCGGAAGACACGGCTGAAGTAATTGTTGTCAGAAAATCCCACGGCCATAGCTACCGCAGTGACGCTCTGGTCGGTTGTCGTAAGGATCATCTTGGCCTGGTTCACGCGGTAACGGTTCAGATACGCCATGGGCGTGATGCCCGTCTCCTGACGGAAGCAGCGCGCAAGATGACCCTCGCTCGCATTGACATGCCGCGCCAGGTCCTCGCGCGTTACCTCCTCCGTGTAATGCTCGTGGATGTGAGCCATAGCCTTGCGCACGAGTCGCTGTGATTCGGTGCCG
>DATHTH010000362.1:0-6874 GCA_035463495.1 Anaerolineales bacterium
TAACCCAGTTCCCGTACCGCAGCCAGAATGCGTTGCTCGGTCTCTTTTGAAACCCGAGTTTGCCGGTTGAGTACCTTGGAAACCGTCTGATAGCTCACACCGGCTCGCACAGCAACTTCTTTAAGCGTGATCTTTCTCGTAACCATCGGATCCTCTTGATTTTTGAGCGAACGTTCGCCCGAACGTTCGCTTTCATTGTACAGTTTTAAAATATAAAAGTCAATCATCAATATCCAGATTGCAATTGTGTGGGATTTTAGGTTTGGCAGGTCAGGGATTGAGCGCGGTATTTTCAAACAGAAAGACTGACTCTATCAGATCATGGTTGGCAGCTATATCCAGGATCCAGGCCTGGATCGCGCCAGAACGCTAGGGACATCTCCAGGGCACAGCGCGATGAGCGCGTCACCCAGTGTCCGTTGCCCGGAAACTCATGATAATAGGTGTTTGACAGGTCATTGGATACTATCCGCCCCCAGTCGGGTGGTGTGATGGGGTCGTGTGCTCCCGCCAGCACCAACGCGGGTACATCACTCAACACGGGCAGGTTTTCGCGCGGGTCGGGGGAGCCCGCCGTCCATTCTCGACAGACCACAAACAGAGGCCGGACGCTATTCGGATAGAGAGCCGCGATCTGTGGCTGAAGTCCCTGCGCAGCGGCATCTGCCTCCTCCACAGGGTTGAACGGGAATTCCTCGGCGCATTGAACGGCCATTTGCATCCCGAGCGCACTCGAGTTATCGAAGTAAAGAGCCAGTCGCTCGCGGAGGATGGCGTAATTTCCCTGCTGAACATCATAGATCAGCTCAGGCATAGAGGCGGTCACAACCGGGTTGTACAGTCCGACGAACAGCACATCAATTAATAATCCGCCATCCAGGCGCACGGTCCGTTCTGCGCCGGCAGCGTATATGACGACGGAAACAGGCTGAGCATTCAGTTGATCGACGAGTTGGTAGAACACACCGCGCAGGTCCGGATGGGCCGTGTTGCAGAAGGAGTCAGCCGCGCAGCGGTTGAAAAAAACATCAAATGCTCTCTGTGCATTGGGCGCCAGTGCTGTGTAGAGATTCACCTGCAAGGGATAAACAGAATCAAGCACTGCGCTTCGTACAGCATCGGGATGATCGCGCATCAGCGTCAAGGCCAGGCGCGTTCCATAAGAAACCGCATATAGGTTCAAATTTTCATATCCGAGTGCGATGCGCAAATCGTTCAGATCTGCCGCGCTGGCCGCGCTGTTGTACGCCGAGAGATCAATGCCTTCTGCGATAAGGCGCTCGCGGCAGCGATGAAAGGCATCAATGATCAGTTGTCCTGCCGCTTCGGTGGATAGGCTGATTTCCAGTAGCGTTGCCGTGACAGATGTTCGCTCCGGGCAATCCAGGCGCGGTTGAGAGTACCCGGTGCCGCGCTGGTCGAACAGGATGAAATCGCGCTCATCGAGGATGGAGTCCAGCCCCTGCTCGAACATGTAGCGAGCGACCTCGAGCGATGAAGAGCCAGGCCCACCGGCGAGGTGAATAACCGGATCTGGAACAGGCTGCCCGGACCGGTTACGAAAGATTGCTACATGCAGGCGGATGAATCGAGTATCCGGGCGGGCGCGATTCTCGGGCACGACCAGGTAACCACACTCCGGGCTGTATCCGGATGGGACCGGAAATGCGCACGACGCGGGTTCAAAGATCGGTTGGTACGAGAGGGGGGCAGCAGTCGCGGATGGGGGAGAAGCCGGAGATGCAATTTCCTGAATCGGGGGTGGGTGCGTAGGAGGTGCGGATGTTGTAAGAGATGGCAAATTGCAGGCCATCATCCCGGCAATGACAGCCAGGAGCAGTATCCCGCGCTGACGAAAAATCATGTACACAGGACGGGCGTTCCGCCTCAATTGTTCCGGTGATGAAATCCAAAATACAAACAGTAGTACAATTGCGCAAATTCACCCAGGCCTTAGACGTTAATTTTTATTGATTGTGGACCACTCTTTTGGAACTTGGATCAAACGCAGGCGCAAAGCGCTTGACCTGACGCAGCAGCAGCTGGCTCAGAAGGTGGGATGTTCTATATCTTTGATCTTCAAGATTGAATCCGATGAGCGCCGCCCGTCGCGCCAGATCGCTGAATTGCTCGCACAACATCTCGAAATCCCACCTGAGCAACGCGAGCTTTTCTTAAAGGTGGCCAGACAGGAAAAGGCAATAGATGGCCTGTCTGGGTTTGCCCCTGTTTCTCCACCTCAACCCTCATTTCCCGCTCAGCCGCCGCAACCCAAGTTGCCGCTCCCGCTCACGTCTCTTGTCGGACGTGAACACGAACTGCGCATGGTCGTGCAGCAGCTGCAGGATCCTGCCTGCCGATTGCTGACCCTGACCGGACCCGGAGGGGTTGGCAAGACCCGCCTGGCATTGGAAGTTGCCCACCAGTTGCGTGAGACCTTCGAGGATGGGGCATGCTTTGTCTCGCTGGCTGGCACGACCGCACCTGACTTCATCATTCCTGCCATGGCGGATGCTCTCGGTCTTGTTTTCTCCGGATCAGTGGAACCGAAAACTCAGTTTTTCCATTTTCTCCGTGAGAAACAGATTCTGCTGGTCCTCGACAATCTGGAGCATTTGCTGAACGGCATTGAGCTACTGGATCTTCTTTTGGAAGCTGCGCCCGGTGTAAAGGTGCTGACCACCTCTCGCGAGCAGCTGAATCTCCGGTCGGAATGGATGTTTGAGATTCAGGGCTTGCCCATTCCCTCGAAGATAGAAATTGATAAGATCGCGTCCAATAGCGCGGCATCGCTATTTATCCAACGGGCCAAGCAAGTCAATGTGAACTTTAGCCCGTTGAACGAGGATCTTGCCGCCATTGCGCGCATCTGCCAGCTCGTGGAGGGCTTGCCTCTGGGGCTGGAGCTCGCGGCGACCTGGGTGAAAACCCTCTCGTGTCGCGAGATCGCCACGGAGATCGAACGCGGACTCGGCTTTCTATCCACGTCCCGGCGGGATCTGCCGGAGCGGCATCGCTCTCTCCAGGCTGTTTTCCAATACTCGTGGAGTTTGCTCGCCGCGGAGCAACAGGTTGTGCTCAAGTCTCTTTCGGTATTCCAGGGCGGCTTTACGCGCGATGCCGCAGAGCGCGTGGCAGGTGCAACGTTGTCCCTGATATCGTCTCTCATGGGCAAATCCTTCCTCCGTCGGAGTGATGCAGGCCGCTATGGCCAGCATGAACTGGTGCGGCAGTACGCTGCCCTCCGGCTGCATGATGATCCGCAAGAGGAAGTCGCAGCACATGCTCGACATGCGGCGTATTATCTTGCTCTGTGGAGAGACGCTGAACGCGAGCTCAAGAGCAGCCAGCAACGCGAGTCCATGCAGAAGTTGGCCCTTGATGTGGACAACTTCCGCGCCGCGTGGAACTGGGCTGCGGCACAAGGTCAAGTGGCAACTTTAGGCCAATGCCTGCGGACACTCCTGCTCGTCTATGATTTGCGTGGCTGGTACGCGGAGGGAATTGAGCGAGTGGAAGCGATGCTCCGCAACTGGAGTTCTGCCCGCGTCTCATCGCAGCGAGATCAAGAAATAAAGGGACTGGCATCTGCTCTACTGGGCTGGTTCCAGTTCCGGCGCGGAAGACTCAACGAGGCTTACGAGGTATTTGAGCAGGCCCTGGAATTCGTGCGGCCGTTGCCCCAGCCCACCATCCGAGCAGAAGTACTTTCCTTAGCCAGTCCCATGATGACGAGTCTGGGTGAGATTGGAAAAGCGCTGCAATACATCAGCGAGGGCCTGGATGCTGCGCGCGCCAGCGGTGAAACATGGCATATTGCTTATGCTTTGATGATGCAGGGTGGCATTCTGGCGGGCTCGGGCAGAAACGAGGAAGCCTACCTGAGCGCCCAGAAGGCGCTTACATACTTTCGTACGCTCGGGGACATTCGCTCGATCGTGGTGACCTTGAACACATTGGGTTTCGTTTCTTTGCAGCTCTCGCGTTATACGGAGGCGCGCGAATTTCTACAGGAGAGTCTGGCGCTGGTCGTTCCGGCCGAGGATCCCTGGAGTGCGGGCACAGCATATGGCGACCTGGGGATTGTGGAGCTAGCTCAAGGCAATCCCGGCGCTGCGCAAACCCTGTTGCAAAACAGCATTGCCCTTTTCACGGATCTGGGAATGATGGGCGATGTCGCCTTCCACCTCACCTATCTGGGTGAAGCCTTTGCTGTTCAAGGCGCTAAAAAGGACGCGGAAGGTCATTGGCTGGAGGCTATCCGTCTCGCCAGTGCAGCGGGTGCACTGCCGACTGCTTTGGGAAGCCTGGCTCGCCTCGCACAACTCCGTGCAGAGCAAGGTGACATTGCCAAAGCCTATCGGTGGGCGACGCAGGTGGCGAGCCATCCCGCCAGCTGGCAGGAGTCGAAAAACCGTGCTAACGCATTGCGTGCAGAACTGCAGTCGAAGCTTTCGCCACAACAGTTAGACGAAATAGAGCTTGTTGCTCCGAAGGATTTCCCTGATCCTCTGATCCAGCAAATGCTTGTCAGGCAGCTGTAAGAACAACTTGCAGAGAAGCCGGAAGTCCCATCTGAGCGGCGCGATCTCTTTTATGCGCAGCGAGTCAGGAAAAACCGATCGATTGATTACGATCCCCGTGTCCGGTCGCTAGTGACAGATTGAATGAGTTTGGCCGGGCCCTCTGCCAGCTTTGCGAGTAGCTCCAGCTCCTGGTGATAAATCTTTTGGAGCAGGAGCTTGGCCACAAGCGATTCCACACCGCCGCGGTTTCTCAATTCCGTGGTGATGGTGACCTGTGTCTGTTCTCCATTCTCAAGAGGCAGTACATCGAATCGCGTCACAACACCAGAACTGAGGTCCGTCTCGAGGAGAGTCTTCCCCGGTTCAGGCTCGGTGATAAGCGAGCGGAAGGATTGTGTTTTCCCGAGGAGGCGCATCTTAAAATTGACAATGGTGCCTGCGCCGAAACCGCCCTCCTCCACGTCCAGGGAGAGGAAATAGGGTTTGGGCAGAATTCGTGGATGCTGCGTCCGATAGTCTGCGATGATCTCATAAACCCCCGCAGCCGGTGCGTGAACAATTCTGGTTGCTTCAGCAAATTTGGATTTCATTGTAATACTTCCTTTTTCCAACACAATAAAAATAGGGACATTATGCGTATTTTTCTTAATCGCTTGAAGGACGTCCCGCAGGCCTGTCGTGCACGCTGGCTCGCAGGCCTGCGGAACGTTGAATAGCACTACGACTCACCTGGTGCTTGTGTTGGCTGGGTGTCGCTTGGATCGCCCGAGACCCAGCAGCTTCCGGCGCTCTCATCGGGGCATACAATCCGCCACCAGCTGCCGTAGACGTTTGTTCCGGTGACCTTGGCGACTTGCCCGCCGAAAATCTGTCCGATCACCTCATGGTCACTTCCGGGGCCGTTATACACCTGCACATCCCGCTGTGCCATCACATACTGAACACCGGTCGGATAGGCCTCTCCATCGATGGGCTCAATCGGGATCGAGCCGGAGGCGGCAAAACCATCCTTTGCGAAAAGCAGCCCATACCAGTACCAAGTCCCATCCGGGCGTTTGGCAACAAAGAGGATCGCCTCATCTCTGCCTTCTAGTCCCCAGCCCGTGGTAAACAATGGGCTTGCCTCGATCACATCCGGTCCCAAAATGGTGACCGGGTCTGCACCCAGCAGGGCAACCAGGTCCTTCTCGGGGTCGGCTACCACTGGAGCAGACTCACTGAGCAGGTTCAACTGTAATTGTTCGATAGACTGCTCCGGGGTATTGGATGTGCCCTCAGATTGCCAGTAACCGATCATGAACGACTCACCCATCAAAGATCTCAGAAGCTCGAAGTCCCGTGCGTTCAGTGCATCGACCAGCATCTGTTTGAACTGTGTTGCATCGCCGCCTGGCAGCTCGAACGTTTGCTCAATACCATGGACATCGACAGTGTACATTCCGGCCGGCAGATTGCTCACATCCAGCCGCACTACCTGCTCGAAAGGTGTGAGCGACTGAGCGCACAGTGCCAGCGGATCTGTGGTGGTGACTAGCGTTAGCGTGATCGTGTTGCCATTTCGCACTTGGTTGACAGAGGCAATGGTGGTGCAGCCGGCATCAGGGAGTTGACCTCGGATGACGGCCTGGACCTGCACGGGCATGGATTCCAGGATCTGGATCTCCACGCTCTCCACAACCGCCACACTGGTGACCGGGATCCCCGGTTCCTCAGTAACGATCGGGGTCGGCGTGGCTGCTACAGGGGCACAGGCGGCCAAGAGCAGCAGCGCAAGAGCGGTAAATAGGAAAATACGTAACGTAAACATCTAAAGCTCCTTCCAAAGTCTTTGAACTGTGCAATGACGGCTTTCTCTGGAGAAAGGTTCCCGCTTTGCTGCAAAAATCACCGCAGAACTGGCACAAAAAACCGCACAAATCTCGTGAGCACAATGAAGCAACAAAAAAAGCCGCAAGGAATTCCTTGCGGCCTGGTAAATTGCCGTGAGAAGTACGAGCGATTGCGGCAGAAAAACCTATACCCGATGCTCGCGCCGGTAAACAAGCGGCGAACAGCCAACCTCCTGACGGAAGACACGGCTGAAGTAATTGTTGTCAGAAAAGCCGACGGCCATGGCTACCGCAGTGACGCTCTGGTCGGTTGTCGTAAGGATCATCTTTGCCTGGTTCACCCGGTAGCGGTTGAGATATGCCATCGGCGTGATGCCGGTCTCCTGACGGAAGCAGCGCGCAAGATGACCCTCGCTCGCATTGACATGCCGCGCCAGGTCCTCGCGCGTTACCTCCTCCGTGTAATGCTCGTGGATGTGAGCCATAGCCTTGCGCACGAGTCGCTGTGATTCGGTGCCG
>DATHTH010000363.1:0-6590 GCA_035463495.1 Anaerolineales bacterium
ATGAGCAGCAATGACCGCTTCCATGAAACAATATCCTGCTCTTACCCTCCTGCTTACGCTTGGTCTCATGATAGCCATTTTCATAGTCAACGATTACGGTGAGTCCTGGGATGAAATGAAGCTCTATGACTACGCGGACAACTCGCTCGCCGCGTATGTCACATGGTTCCAGGAGGGGACCATTCCGTTTACCGGAGATCGCTTCGAGAACTATGGTCCTTTCTTTGTGATGGTGACGCGCATCCTCTCAAAGACGATTAGCGGGTTGGTCCCTTCGATCCATGAGGTTGATGTACAGCATCTGATGTACTTTGTCAGCTTCCTTGCCGGCATGTGGGCGTTTTACCAACTCGGCGCGCGCTGGATGAGCCGGAATGCCGCACTCGGGGCGACACTGCTCTTCATGACCCAGCCCATATTCTGGGGGCATGCCTTTATCAACCCGAAGGATATCCCGCTCTTGTCGTTCCTCCTTTTATCTGTTCACCTCGGCATACGGATGCACCATCTGGCTTTCGGACGCGAGGCTGATTCCGTTTTTCCATCTGCGTCTGCTGCCTGGAGCCAATTGCCGGGACGCACCCGACGTTTATTGGCGGCTGCGGTCGCCGTCTGGCTCGTTCTGCTAATTCTGTTGTTTGGCGGTATCCCCTTCATAAACAGGTGGATCGAGCAAGCCGTCCGTCTCGCCGCAGCAGGTGAGCCCTCGTTAATCACGGTCATCGTGCCCCGCGTCGTGCGCGTGGATCCGGAAATCTACGTGGAGAGATTTTTTACTCTCTTTCTCCAGATGCGAGCGGTTTTCTTCTTGCTTGTCACTGCGATTATGGTCTGGCTGTTTCGGCGTTATTTTGCAAGCATATGGGTCCTGTTACGGGTGATCCTGCCTGCAGCAATCATCCTGGGCCTTACCGTGTCCATCCGCATCTTCGGCGTGTGGGCGGGAGTCCTGGTCGCCGGTTATATCCTCTGGAAGTCTGGCTTGAAGACATGGCCAGTTCTCACGGCATATGTCCTGATCGCCATTATGACGATGTATCTGACCTGGCCCTATCTCTGGCCCGATCCGGTGGGACATTTCTGGGAAACGGTGCATATTATGTCACAGCATCCCTGGCCCGGGTCGGTGCTGTTCAACGGCGCGACGTATCCGGCAAATGACTTGCCACCCTCCTATCTGCCGGTGCTGCTGGGAATTCAATTAACAGAACCGGTCTGGATCTTATTCTTCGTAGGTCTGGCTGTAGGGGTGGTAGAGACGATGAGGAAGCGCAGGGAAAAACTTGAGCTTCTCGCCTTTACGCTGGTCTGGTTCATCCTGCCGCTTAGCACCTTTGTCATCCTGCGCCCGACCCTGTACGATAACTTTCGTCAGACTTTCTTTATCCTCCCACCCGTCTTCCTCATGACGGGCCTGGCGTTTGATCTGGTACGGCGGCCCATGTTGCAGACTGCATTCATTGCCCTTGTCCTGCTGCCAGGACTGGTCGCCTCGATCCGATTGCACCCTTATCAATATGTCTACTACAACCAGTTCGTCGACGGTCTGGACGGAGCCGTAGACCGATTCGAGCTGGAGTACTGGGGCACATCCTACCGGGAGGCAGCACAGGCAGCCAATGGGATCGCGCCACCGAACGCCAACGTGTGGGTGGACGGACCCGCGCACCTGTTTAGCCGGTTTGCCCGGCCCGATTTCCATCTCTATTCCCCGCAGGAAGCAGAGCGCGCCGACCGGTATGATATCGTCGTGACCCTGGCACGCTACAACTGGGAGAAGACTTCTTTTCCCGAAGCAGAGATTGTTTACACGGTGGGACGCGAAGGCGCTGTCTTCGCGGTTATACGCACACCATGAAGGAACCAAGATGAACGTATTAGAACGACTTTCCAAGGAAATCATTCTCGCCGACGGCGCCATGGGCACGATGCTGCATACGCGCGGCATCGGGTTTGACAAGTGCTTCGACGAGCTCAATCTCGCCAATCCACCCGCGGTGGCCGGGATCCACCGTGCATACATCGAGGCGGGCGCCCAGTTAGTGATCACCAACACGTTTGGAGCAAACCGGTTCAAGCTTGCCAAACATGGACTCGACGATCATGTGACCGAGATCAACAGGGCAGGCGTGGATCTGGCAAGACGTGTCGTGTCCGCCTCGTTTAAGGAAGTGCTGGTCGCCGGTGATGTTGGCCCGCTGGGTGTGCGGATCGCGCCGTTCGGACGCGTCCTGCCCGAGCAGGCACGCGCTGCGTTCGCCGACCAGATCAAAGCCCTGGCGGAGGCGGGCGCAGACCTGATCGTGATCGAGACGTTCAGCGATCTGTATGAGATCCGCGAGGCGATCCGGGCAGCAAAGGAATCGTGCACCCTGCCCATTGTCGCTTCGGTGACGTTCACGCGTGATGACCGTACGGTGCTCGGCGATGACCCGGCAAAAGTAGCCCGGGCTCTGAGGGACGAGGGCGTCGATGTGATCGGCGTCAACTGTTCCGGTGGTCCCGCGCAGCTCTCCCGTATTCTTAAACAGATGACCCAGGCTGTGCCCACCGGCAAATTCTGGGTCAAGCCAAACGCAGGCTGGCCCGAACAGGTCGGCGGGCGCATTATGTATCCCGCAGACCCAGACTATTTCGGGGAGTATGCGCTCTCATTTCGCGAGATGGGCGCCTGCATCGTCGGCGGCTGCTGCGGCACAACACCTCAGCATATCGCCGCGATGAGGAAGGCGCTGGATACCATCCCACAAAGCGAGCCACCGCAGATCAGCGTTTTGCCGCAAGACGAAATCACGGAAGAGGCACAGGAAGTACCGACCCCATTTGCACAGAAACTAAACTCCGGCGGTTTCGCTCTGGCTGTGGAGATGGACCCGCCGCGCGGGCTCTCCACCCACAAGCTGCTGGCAGGCGCCTCCCTGCTCGCCGACGCGGGCGCGGATGTAATCAACGTTGCCGACTCTCCCATGGCGCGCATGCGGATGTCCGCCTGGGCGGTGTGTGACGTCGTCCAGCGCAAGGTCGGCGTCGAGACCACGCTGCACTTCCCCACCCGCGGGCGCAACCTGCTCCGGGTACAGGGCGACCTGCTCGCCGCGCATGCGCTTGGCATCCGTAATGTGTTTGTCGTCATGGGCGATCCCACCGCGATCGGCGATTACCCCGAAGCGATGGATAATTACGATCTCGTGCCATCCGGGCTCATCAAGCTGATCAAGCAGGGCTTCAACACCGGCGTGGACCATTCGGGCACGAGCATCGGGCAGCCGACCAGTTTCTTCGTCGGCGCGGCGCTGAACCTGTGCCCGCCGGACCCGGAACGCGAGATTAAGAATTTGCACCGCAAAGTACTGGCTGGTACGGACTTCTTTATCACCCAGCCCATCTACCGTGCCGGAGATGGACCGTCACTGCTGGAGCGTTATGAAGCGAGGTATGGAAAGATGAACAAGCCGGTGCTGGCAGGCATCCTGCCGCTGGTCAGTGTGAGGCATGTCAGCTTCCTGCACAACGAAGTCCCCGGCATCTTCATTCCGGATGAAATCCATCGGCGCATCGAAGAGGCGGGCAACGATGGCGCCAGAGCCGGCGTCGAGGTAGCGGTCGAGCTGATCGAGCAGATCAAAGGCTGGGCAAACGGCATCTATATCATGCCGCAGTTCCACAAATTCGACATGGCGGCGGAGATCGTCGAGCGGGTGAAATGAAGGCGTAAACAAGTACACAGGGCTTTTCTGTTTACATGTGAACTTGTTTACGTGTATACTTAAAAGATGCTCCTTACAATCGACGTCGGCAACACCAACCTCACGCTGGGACTGTATAACGGCAATACTCTCTTCGCCCATTGGAGACTTGCCACCGATCATGCCCGCATGCCGGACGAGTATGGACTGCAATTTTTGGGGCTCCTGCAAAATGCAAACCTGACCAAAAAAGAGCTGACCGGGATCTGTCTCGCTTCCGTTGTGCCGCAGCTCACCGGGCGTGTCATCCAGGCGTGCGTCGAATATCTCGACAAGGAGCCATTCATCGTCGACGTGGGGATAAAGACCGGGATCAAGGTGCGCTACGAGGACCCGCGGGCAGTTGGCGCCGACCGGATCGCGGATGCGGTGGCGGTCATGTATCTTTATGGCGGGCCGGCATGTGTGATCGATTTTGGTACCGCGACCACCTTCAATGCGCTGACTAGGGAAGGGGAATATCTCGGCGGCGCGATCACCGCCGGAATCAATCTTGCCACCGAAGCACTGTTTGTCCACGCCGCCAAGCTGCCGCGCATCGATCTGCAGCGTCCTCCCTCTATCATCGGGCGGAATACAGTGCATGCCATGCAATCCGGGTTATTGTTCGGGTACGTCAGCATGGTGGAGGGCATGGTCGAGCGGTTCCGTAAAGAGCTAGGCGTGGAAATGAAGGTCATCGCGACCGGAGGCCTTTCCGCCATCGTCGCCCAGGAAACGGACGTGATCCAGATCATCGCCCCCTGGCTGACCCTCGAAGGCTTGCGCATTCTCTGGGACTTGAATCACCCATTGTGACGACATTTCGTCATTGCGAGCCCTGAGCCTTAAAGGCGAGGAGCGAAGCAATCTCATGAAAGATTATGAGTCATGTTATTTCATAGGGAGATTGCTTCGCCGCAAAGAGCATGGCTCTCAGGAGCGAGAGTTTTTTTCATAGGCATATCAACCTGTGTCAGTTTTCTGATTTCCTGCGGAGGACTGGGATTTATTGTATACCCTAGTCCCACCCCATCCCCCACCTGGACAGCCCCTCCACTTCCTTCTGAAACCCCGCATCCGACCCTCACGCCGATCCTCTTTCCAACTCACAGCCCCACGACCCCGCCTACGGAAACACCTCCTCCTACACTGACGTGGACTCCCACCCTCACCCTGGAGCCACAGCCGGTCTTTCAGGGACCCGGCGAGGTTGTTGTCCCAATCCTGCTCTATCATCACATCGGCTTCTCTCTGCAAGAGGAGACTGTCTATTACATTTCACCCGAAGCATTTGACCGGCAGATGAATCTGCTCTACCACTGGGGATACGAGACCATATCTGTGGAGCTGCTGGTGAGAGCCATACGGGAAGGCGCGTCGCTGCCGCCGAAGCCGGTCATCCTGACCTTCGACGATGGCAGCGAGAGCACCTATGCCACTGCCCTGCCCATCATGCAGAGATACGGTTTTACCGGCGCTGCCTACGTTGTCCTGAATTATGTCGGGATTCCCCGCCATATGAATGTAGACCAGATCCGCAGCCTGCACGCCTCCGGCTGGGAGATCGGAAGCCATAGCCTCAGCCACCGCGACCTGACCCTGCATCCCGGCCGGCAAGAGAATGAGATCGTGGAATCACGCCGGAGGCTCGAACGCCTTCTCGGCATCCCCGTGCTGAGCTTTGCCTATCCCTTTGGCGCCTACGACGAGACCTCGCTTCAAAATGTCCATTCCGCAGGGTATATCGCTGCCATGGGATTAGGCAACGAGACGGTGCAGGGCAGTAAGAACCTGTTCTATCTGTCCCGCAGGCCCGTTCGGGGCACAGACGACCTGAGGTCATTTTCCTTGCTCTTGCCCTGGCGAGAGGAACAGTACGATTTGCCGCCTGTCACCATTGTTCCATAGCGCGGTCGCGCAGTGCTGACGGGAACAAATCCGGCTCGGGGAGAGTTGAAAAGATAGAGAGAAGGAGAGCCGCGATGAATATCAAGTTTCTCATCGGGGTCCTGATCCTGGCGCTGGCGACCTGCTCCGTCTACAACCCCACGCCGAGGGGAAGTGGAATCGAAGGGCAGGTGCTCATCGGACCGATGTGCCCCGTCGTACAGCAGAACCAGGAATGCCCCGACCAGCCTTATCAGACCACGCTCACGGTCCAGAGCCGTACCGGGGTTCAAATTATGCAGTTCCAGACAGATGCAGAGGGCAACTTCAAAGTTCCGCTTGCACCGGGCGAATATATCTTGCATCCCGAATCACCAGATGGAATTCCATTCGCGAGCGATCAAACTTTTCTGGTTGAGACGGGACGGTATACACAACTCAACATAAATTACGATAGCGGCATCCGTTAACAGACCTCTTATGAGGCATTCCCTTGCCTTCCCCTCACCTGCGCGCTATAATGCGTTGCTGGTTGAACAAGTAAGGAGAAAGCAGGAATGCCCGTTTATACCTATCGCTGCGACTCATGTGGTGTGCAATTCGAGCGTCATCAATCGTTCCAGGATGCGCCGCTGAAGACCTGCCCGGAGTGCCGCAAGAAATCGTTGAAGAAAGTTATTACGCCCACCCGCATTATTTTCAAGGGTTCCGGGTTTTATGCGACCGATCACCGATCGGCTTCCGGGAGCAAATCTGCCGGGACGAAACCTGCTGAAACTAAATCGGAGAAGAAAGAAGAAAGCTCCGGCACCAGCGACACGAAAAGCGCTGAATAAAAAGGAAAAGAGAGAAGTTTGAGCTTCTCTCTTTTTGATTCCCAGGAAACGTCGCAAAGATTGGGCTGCGGCCAGGATCTTCGGAACACTTTGCACCCGCAGCTCAACAGGTAGGAGCAGGCAGCCAGGTGCTCACGAT
>DATHTH010000364.1:0-3518 GCA_035463495.1 Anaerolineales bacterium
CAGAATCGCTCCCTTGCCCAGGAAGAAGGCAACAGCGAAGACGTTCGTGAGTGGGAAGAGCGCGAGATCGAGCTCGGCGAACAGATCGAGCGCCTGCGCACCGGTTGGGACCGCAGTAACAGCCCCATCGTCTCGGCAGAAGACATCGCCGAAGTCGTGTCCATGTGGACCGGCGTCCCGCTCATGCAGCTGGCGGAGGAAGAGTCCCAGCGCCTGCTCAAGATGGAAGAGGAGCTGCGCAAGAGCATTATCGGGCAGGAAGACGCCATCGTTGCGATCTCACGCGCTGTCCGCCGTGCCCGCGCCGGCTTGAAAGACCCGCGCCGCCCGATCGGTTCCTTCATGTTCCTCGGGCCGACAGGCGGCGGCAAGACCGAGCTGACCAAGACGCTTGCCAAGTTCATGTTTGGCAGCGAAGATGCAGCCGTCCAATTGGATATGTCCGAGTTTATGGAACGGCACACGGCTTCCCGCCTGGTCGGTGCTCCTCCGGGATACATCGGCTACGAAGAAGCCGGTCAGCTGACTGAGGCCCTGCGCCGCCGACCCTACTCAATCGTCGTATTTGACGAAGTGGAGAAGGCGCATCCTGAGGTCCACAATATGCTGCTCCAGATCATGGAGGAGGGTCACCTCTCCGATGCCAAGGGCCGCAAGGTAGACTTCCGCAACGCGATCATCGTCATGACCTCGAACATCGGCGCAGATATGATCAAGCGCCAATCAGGTCTCGGATTCGCCCTCAAACGTGACGAAGTGACAGAAGAACGTCTTTCCTACGAAGATATGCGCAAGAAACTGAGCGAATCGCTCAAGCGAGCCTTCCGCCCCGAATTCATCAACCGCCTGGATGCGGTCATCATCTTCCGCTCGCTCAACAAGGAAGACATCCAGACGATCGTTTCCCTCGAGCTGGATAAGGTTGCCGAGCGCCTCAGAGAGCACAACCTGATCCTGACCGCCACCCCGGCAGCCCTCTCGGCACTCGCCGACCAGGGGTATGACGCCGAGTTTGGGGCCCGCCCGCTGCGCCGTGTCATCCAGCAGCGAGTCGAAGACCCGCTGTCAGACCGCGTGCTGGGAGGCGAATTCCAGAACGGAGACACCGTGCTGGTCAGCCTGAACAGCGAAGGGGAGATCATCCTCGAACGAGACCATGAGGGTGAGAGGGAAGAAGAAGCTGCCGCACCGGCAGTGTAAGGAAAAATGAATTGTCCCGCAATTGAATTGCGGGACAATTTTTTTCGTAATCTTTTGTTAATAAGATTTCATTAGGATACGTTGTCTAGGAGACGTAAGACAACTTTAGTGAGTGAAGGAGTAATCGTATGAACACCAATCTTCAGACTGCGACACTGGCCGGGGGATGCTTCTGGTGTCTGGAAGCTGTTTATGATGAGATCAAGGGCGTCCATTCGGTAGAGTCTGGTTATGCAGGCGGCCACGTGGATAATCCCAGCTACCGTGAGGTTTGTAACGGGACGACCGGACATGCTGAGGTCGTGCAGGTCCACTTCGACCCGAACGTGGTCTCTTACCGCGACCTGCTGAATGTGTTCTTTGCGATCCACGATCCTACCACGCTAAACCGCCAGGGCGCGGATGTCGGCACGCAATATCGCTCCGCGATCTTCTACCACAATGACGAGCAGAAGCAGATCGCCGAGGAGCTGATCAAGGATTTGAGCGCCCAGGAGCTCTGGGGTCGCCCGATCGTCACCGAGGTAACAAAGTTCGATAAATTTTACGTGGCGGAAGATTATCACCAGGAATACTATGCCAGGAACCGGTACCAGCCCTACTGCGTGGCAGTGGTCGCACCCAAGGTGTCGAAGTTCCGCAAGCACTTCCTGGAGATGCTCAAGAAGCAGCCGGTCTAAATGCCATCAACTGTCCCGAAGGTTGGCGTAACTCAACATTGCGCCTAAAGAAGAACCTTCGGGACGCTCTTTTTAATTAAAGATCGCACGGCGAAGCCTGGATGCCTGATTGCACCGTGTCCTGAAACTTCACCGAGGTGTTTCGCAAGTGGTCTACTTTCGCCGTTACCTCGTCGGGCATGAGCATAACGCCGGCCTCGTGGAACACCCAGTCAATATCTTCTTGATATTCCCGTATGCCATCCGCCTGGACCAATCCGCCATCGATAAACCATAAATTGAAATTAATTGACATCGGAGCATCTGGATAATATTTTCCGCCATGCTGCGCAATTAATTGTCCATCGATAAAGTAGCGCACGGTGTTATCAGTCACCTGGGTGACCAGCGTATGCCATCCATCCAGGCTGCCTTGAACGGATGTGCTGGTGTTATCTGCATTCCACGGCTCGATCTGTACGGTCTCCCAGGTGGTGACGTAGAAGGTCAGGTCACCGCTGCCCCAGCCGCCATTCGGCAGATACTCGTAATCCATCTCGCTGTACCCCGGCTCCAGCGGCCGCTCATACGGGGTGATCGTGTAGAAGGTTTGGACTACCTGATCGCCATCGATGCCAGAAACAGGTGAATCGCTAAAACGCACACGGGCGGCATACGTCCCTTCGAGGTATTTCCGCTGGTGGCAGACCTGGGTCTGAAAAGTATTTTCACTTGTGCCGTCGGTGGAGGAAGTCATACGCAGCAGTCGATTGCCGGCCTGGTCGGGATAATCGACAAACGAGACATTTTCCGGACGAAACGTCGCGCCCGCGACGCCGGGCCACCCCGCCCCGCTGCGGATCACCCAGCCGTTGGCAGTCATCTCGTCATGAGTCCCATAAGAAAAGTCATCGAATAGTATTTGTGGGACGCCTACCCCAACAGGCGGTGCGGTACTCGCGGCCGGGCCCGTACAGCTGCTTGCAAGGATAAGACAGGTGAACGCGATGGCGGCAATCGATTTCATTCTTCAGAGCCATTTTCCTGGTAAAGTATAGCCCAGGATTTCCACCGAAAACATTCTGTTATACTCACGGGGCTATGGAAGTTAATGCTGCTCGCGAAATATCATTATTAAAAGTCTCCCCCACATTTTATGTACGCGACATCCCCATCTATGGGGATGCGATGCTCGCGCCTATGGATGGCTACTCCGACTGGCCCTTCCGCTCGCTCTGCCGCGCGCTGGGGTCTGCCATGAGCTACACCGAGTTCGTGAAGGTAGAAAAAATCCTCAGCCGCTCGAAGGAACCGGCAAAGAGGCTTTACTACGAGGAAGCCGAACGACCTATTACCTTTCAAATCTATGGTGACGACCCGGAGTTAATCCTCAAGGCTGCCTTGCGGGTTCAGGAGCTTAATCCGGATATCATCGATATCAACATGGGCTGCCCTGCCAAAAGCATCGCGGACCGCGGCGCAGGCGTCGGCATGATGCCAACACCCTTAAAGATCGCACGAACCTTCCGGAAGTTGACTGCAGCGTTGCGAGTTCCGGTCACCGGGAAGATCCGCCTGGGCTGGGACCGGGACAAGAATTACAGGCTTATCGCCCGCATCGTGGAGGAAAATGGCGGCTCCCTGATTGCCATCCACGGG
>DATHTH010000365.1:0-7679 GCA_035463495.1 Anaerolineales bacterium
CCATAGGAAGAACCGTGGATCTGGTTGTACTCTCCCGCTTGCAGTTTGGGCTCACCAATATCTTTCATTTTTTGTTTGTCCCGCTGACGATCGGTCTCAGCGCGTATGTGGCGTTCATGCAAACCCGCTACTACCAGACAAAGGATGAGACCTTTCATCTGATGACGCGGTTCTGGGGGAAGCTGTTCCTGATCAATATCGCGGTCGGTGTCGTCTCCGGGATCGTCAACGAATTCCAGTTTGGGATGAACTGGTCGGGGTTTACACGTTTTGTCGGCGATATCTTCGGCGCGCCCCTGGCTCTCGAAGCCCTGCTGGCGTTCTTTGCCGAATCGACGTTCATCGGGGTCTGGGTCTTCGGGGAAGGAAAAATCCCGGAAAAGGTTCGCATCGCCGCGATCTGGTTTGTGGCGCTCGGCGCAAGCTTTTCGGCGTTATGGATTTTGCTCGCCAACGGCTGGATGCAGCACCCGGTGGGCTATACCATAAATGAAGCGACCGGCGTTGCGCAGCTGGCTGACTTTCTCGTCGTGCTCAGCAATCCAAAAGGGTGGCTGTTCTTCTGGCACACGCTCACAGCCGGGTTTGCCACCTCGAGCTTCTTTATCCTCGGGATCAGCGCCTATCACCTGGCGCGCAGGCAGCACGTGGAGGTCTTTCGGCGGTCGATGCAGATGGCAGCCATTGTCGGCTTGGTCACTAGCACCCTGATCTTCTTTACCGGTCACGCCCAGGGGCAGTTCGTCTATGAGACGCAGCCCATGAAGTTCGCCGCGATCGAAGCGCACTGGGAAACCGAGCGCCCGGCATCCTTCTCGATCCTCACGATCGGCGATCTGACGGGCAGGCGCGAAGTCTGGTCGATCCGGGTTCCGTACTTCCTGAGCTTCCTGGCTTGTAACCACTTCGATTGTGAAGTACGCGGGGTGGAGGATCTGCAGAGGGAATACGAGGCGACCTACGGGCCGGGGAACTATATTCCGCTGATGGTGGTGACGTACTGGAGCTTCCGCATCATGATGACCGCGGGGCTGCTGATGATCTTCGCCTCGTTGTTCCTGCTGTATGCCCTGCGACGACCCATTGAAAATGCCAGATGGCTGCGTTGGGCGCCGTGGCTGATTGCCCTGCCCTACGTTGCCAATCTGTGCGGCTGGGTGCTCACCGAAATGGGTCGCCAGCCCTGGCTGGTGCAGGGGCTGCTCAAAGTGGAGGATGGGGTCTCGCCGCATCTGACGACCGGCGAGCTGCTCGCCAGCCTTATTGGCTATAGCGCGGTCTACGTCGGGCTTGCGAGCGCCATGATCTATCTGACGCGTAAATATGCCATCGCCGGACCCGATGCCGCGATGCACGAGTCGGAGGACGTCCTGCCTGGCTATGGTTCTTCAGAGGAAAAATAATCACCTGATACTCTGTTTGAGCAGTGGCGCCATTCTTCAACCACCGGAGGTCGATTGAAATTCATAAGTCAATCAAGTTGCCATCCCTACCTTCCAATGGCATTCGGATTATGTCATTCTCCCGCAGGAACACCGGGACGGTGTGAACGACCGAAGGGAGTGAAGAATCCCCGAACCATTGAGCCTTTTGGGCTCAATGGTTCGGGAGACCCTTCGCATTCGCTCAGGGTGACACTCTTAAACTTTATCAGGTCACCAGAAGAGAAGTAGAGGTCCAGAATGGATTACGAGTTTCTGCGAGTTGTATGGTTCGCTGTGATCGCGGCGTTGTGGATCGGGTTTTTCTTCCTGGAGGGATTCGATTTTGGGGTGGGCATGTTATTGCCTTTCCTCGGCAGGGAGGACGTGGAGCGGCGGGCGATCATCAACACCATCGGGCCGGTCTGGGATGCCAATGAAATGTGGCTGATCGTCGCCATCACGGCCATGATCGGCGTCTTCCCGGTATGGTATGCCACCATGTTCAGCGGGTTCTATCTTGCCATGGCGGCGATCATCGTCGCCTTGATGATCCGTGGCATCTCGTTCGAATACCGCTCCAAGGACGCGCGTCCGCAGTGGCGCGGGCGCTTCGATTGGATGCTCGCAGTGGGCTCCTTCCTGAGCGCGTTCCTGTTCGGGATGGTGTTTACGAATCTGCTCGGCGGTGTGCCCATCGATCAGAACCTCAACTATGCTGGCTCTCCGTTCGGCTGGATCACACCTTACGGGCTGATCGGCGGGCTCACGATGGTCTCCGTCTTCTTATTACACGGCGCGAACTTCCTGACCCTGAAACTGGATGACCACATGCGCGAACGCTCCCGCACTGCCGCCAGGGTCCTGTATATCTTCGCAGCCGTCATGGTCGTGATCCTGGCAATCTCGACTTATGTCTTTACGGACATCGGCATCCGGATCGGGGTCAACCCCGGGATTCTGCCAATTGCGTCCGTCCTCGTCCTGCTCGTGACGATCTACTTTATCAATCGCAAAATGGAGGGCTGGGCGTTCATCATGACGGGGCTGAACATCATCCTGACGCAGGTTGCCTTTTTTAGCCTGATGTTCCCGCGGGTGATGGTCTCGAGCCTGAACCCTGCCTGGAGCCTGACCATTGACAACACCGCGGCCTCGTCCCGGGCAATCGAGGTCATGTCTATCGTCGCCCTGATCTTTATTCCGATCGTGGTGGCATACGAGAGCTGGTCGTATTATATTTTTCGGCAACGGATTAAGACGGACAAGGAACAGCTTGTGTATTAGTCTCTAAGAGGGTGTTGGCTCAGGGGATAATAATAGTAGTTAGCTTCCATCCTTCTCTCCTTCGGATGGGGGCTTGGCGACATCTTCAGAGACAGTTGAGGCTTCAGGACGGGGTATGGCGGCTGTGGGGATTCGCGGTTTCCAGCCGCGCAGCCGTTCAAGCAGGCTCACCCTCGGAGTCTTGACCTGCTGCAGCTGCTCCTCTGGCGGGAATGGATCTTCTCCGAGCATCTTGCGGTAGAGATAGCGCAGGATTTCGCGCCCGGTGCCAATCACCGGCGTTGCCAGCAGCGCGCCGAGAATGCCGGCGACCGTCCCGCCGACCAGCACCCCTGTCATCACGACCAGTGGCGGCAGATCGACGGCGTCCCCTAAGACGCGCGGGACGATCACACTATTTTCCAGTTGTTGCAGGAACACATAAAAGAGAATCACCAGCAGGGCAAGGACCAGGGGGCTCACAGAGAGCGAGGTCGAGCCTTGCAACAGCGCCACAATCACGGCCGGTACGGTCGCAATGATCGGGCCGAGGTTTGGGATGAGCTCAAGTAAGCCGGCGATAATTCCCAGACCCAGGGCACCGGGCACGCCGAGTACGGAGAGTCCCAGCCAGCTGGTCACGCCAATCACCAGCATCAATGTGATCTGTCCTCTGAAAAAGGCATTCCACAGTCGTATGACGCGCTCGAGCAGCACAGCCATCTCCGGCCGGTAGGCGGCTGGTGCCAGGCGCACAAACGCCTCCGGATAGCTATGCGCGTTCATGCTGAGGTAAATCGATGCCAGGAAGATAAAGATAAACAACAGGAACGATGAGAACACGCTGCCGATCAAGCTGGCAGCGGCGCCAAAGGTCGTCGTCAGCGCGGCGCCAAGCGATGGGAGGATCGTAGCGACCGGCGGCGCCGGCACGCCGGTCGGCGTTGCGCTCTCAAGCCCCGCGAGCAGCGTATCGGCGGTCTGGTCCACATAGGCATCGAGCGCTGGCACCGGGAGCTGCGCCGCTTTGAGCGCTGTCAGCATGTCACGGAGCCACGTGGTCCCACGTTGGAGGAGGCTTTCATAATCGAGGCTTACTACATACTGCAGCGCGTTGACGATCATCGGGACGACGAGCACAAATGCCAGTGGCACGAGGATGAGCAGGACCAGGTACGTTATTGCGATCGCAACTCCCCGTGGTAAGCTAAAGGCCCGCTGCAGCCAGACAATCGCCGGACGCACGATGACGGCGATGAGCGCGGCGACAATCAACAGGGGAATCACAGAACGACTTAAGTACAGCACGAAGATCGCCAGGAGCACAAAGCCGACCCCGACGATGTATTTCGTAGGTTTGGTCCAGGCGGTGCTCATGCGGCTGTCGCCTTCCAGGTCATGTCGATCCGTTGGCTCATTATATGATTGCTCCTTGTTCACTCTGTGATTCTATCGCGAAACAGCGTGACTTATGGAGCATCACCCATTTCCAGTGAGCCGTGTTAGGCAATAAAGCCCGGTCGGCGATGGAATGGGCAGTGACATGGCAATTTTGTTCTTAATGCACCGCCAGCGACAAATACGAATGTGTGTATGTGTCTGCTAGGCAGCTTTCAATAGTAGCCAGTTACTCAGCCAGCCGAAAAGGTAAAGACCTATGCCGAACACAGTATGATTCATCAAACTGCGAAGCCTGGCTTGCATCGGGTTCGCAGTTTTGGACGCAGCAAGTCCAAGCCCGAGTGCGGGCTGCATGATCAGGAACGGTGCTGCTACAGTGACCAGTCCAAAGACCACTGCCGATATCAGCCCTGGATGCTGCAGCCAGTCGTTGCCAGCGAATGCAACAAAGACAACGGCGAATACGATTCCGGTCATATAATGAGCGACCCACCCTACCGTGCATTCGGCGGGTTTCTGTGGAGCCGAGCCAATATTGGAATGTACAAAGATCCCTTCTGGCATATACCGGAGCCAGCGCCCGACCAGACAGTAGTTGGGCGGCGTCGTCTTGAGGGCACGTTTCAGGAACAACGCGCACACATCCGTGACGAGGGTTGCGCCAAGCCCCATCAGAATGGCGCTCAGGAAGGCCGCAGCGTGGTGATCCACGAGTTACCTCTTCATTCACTGTGTGCGGATTGCTGAATCTTGAAGCTCGTATCAAAAAACTCGATGACACGGCTATTCATCTCCACGTGAAAGGCTTTTCGATCGAATTGTCCTTCGTCAGAGCATAGCTCAGGGGGTGCCAGAGGGCCGCAGGGCGCGAGAAACGAGAAATGACCGGCGCCGGGGACAGAATGGAACTCAGCCCTGGAACCAAGCGCTTCGAGCACCGGCTTCGTATTGGTGGCATAGGGAACGTTGATATCGTTCTCGCCGCTCCAGAGCTGAATCGGGATCTGTACCTTGTCGAGCCCATTCGGGGTCATTGTGAACCCCAAGCCTGGCGCCGCCACCACCGCCGCCTTGATTCTCATGTCAGGTGAAAAAGCGTCTCCCATCGTCGGCGTATCAAGATTCAGTATGGGAGAGTTAACAGAACGCAGCAGATCGCAGACAAACTCGGGTGACTCGGCACAATGCTTCGCCACAATGCTCAGATCCGGCTGCGCGCCGGCGGCGGTCAATACCGTGAAGCCACCCGCCGAGAAGCCAAAGGCGCCGATACGCTGCGGGTCGATGTGGTCATGACCTTGCCAGTCGTTGAGCATATAGTCCAGCGTGGCATGAACCTCTTGCGTGCGCCCAGTTAACCAGGCGAGGGAACCAAAGGCGCTCTGGTCCGCATAGTTATCGCCGGCGTGCATGGGGGCGACGGCGATATAACCGGCGTTTGCAAGCGCGAGTGCCAGGTCGGCGTGGCTGGCGGGGCCGCCGCCGTTCCCGTGCGAGATCACGACGAGGGGCAGATCGCGCCCTGAGACTGGGGCATCGCGTGCCACATCCATCAGCACAAGTCCCAATAAGGTTGTGGGCCGGGGCCGCGACTGTGTTGGATACCATACGCCGGCAGCGAGAGGTCGCCCATCTGCGTCCGTCGTCTGGATGATCTGAAAGCCCACGGGGCGTTCCGTGCGTAGGGCTGTCAACACCGCATAGCCTGCAATGCCACAGATTAATGCTCCAATCACAAGGACGGTCCAACGAAAGAATTTCTTTATTGTTTTCATCAGCTTTTCTCTCTACACGATGGGTTGATAAGATTCACGTAGAGCAAGGGCATACTTAAATCACGTACTTTCTTTAGCAATCCATGCAGCGCAGCCTGATCGATCACAGGGCCGGTGAGCAGCGTATTCCCGTCTTCTTCCAGCGTGATCGTCAGCCCATCGAACCAGTCCACCCACTGTTGACTCAGGTGACCCTTGAGCCTGATTTGATAGACCATGGGCTGATCTGCATCCCTTGTTGCTCCGTGTTTGTTTGACATTCTTCTATCCTACTGTGATGACGACGTTGCCCTTTTTATGTCCGGCGTCAACATAGCGGTGCGCCTCGACCATCTCCTCCAGTGGATAGCAGCGGTCGATGAGCGCTTTGATCTGGCCTGCCTCGATCCGCTCTTTGATGGAGAGCAGATTTTCGATATGTTCTTTTGTGCTCAACCGGGCGATCGTTTCATAGGTCCCGTTCGGTGCGAGGAGTTTCGAGGCGTTCGATTTCGGGAATTTCGCTACCGTATCGAAGATGACGTCATAGCGCTCCTGGATTGCCGAAAGGTCCTCTTTGGTGTAATCGACGACATGATCGGCGCCCAGGGATTTCACCATCTCCAGGTTTGACGTGCTGCATACTCCGGTCACGTCTGCGCCGAAATATCTGGCAAGCTGTACCGCATACGTACCCACACTTCCCGAAGCGCCATAGATCAGAGCTTTTTGTCCTGGCTGGAGATTCCCTTTCCGGAGCAGGCGTAGCGCCGTGGTCGCACCGATGGGGAAAGCGGCTGCTTCCTCATACGTTATGTTTGCCGGTTTGATCGCCACCATCCCCCCTTCGGGCAGAGATTTATACTCTGCATAAGCGCCGAAGTTATGCTCGAGAGTCGAGGCGAAGACCTGGTCCCCGACAGTGAACCGGGTCACGTCTTTGCCGACTTCTTCTACTTCCCCGGCGAGCTCCATGCCGTAGATGGGCTGTTTTGGTTTTGTGAGTCCCAGCGTGAGGCGAGCGGGGATCCAGAACAGGGGAGGCACGGTAAAGCTCCGCATTCGAAAGTCCCCGGCGGTGACAGTGGTCGCGTGCACTTTGATCAGGATCTCATTATCTTTGGGCGCCGGTTTGTCCACCTCTTTGAGCTGAAGCACTTCCGGTCCGCCATATCTGGTTGCTACTATTGCTTTCATTCTAAAATCCTTTCTTTTTATGAATAAGAGTTGAACAGGTCGGTATGGAGAGATACGGTCGGATAGACACCTCACTCCACGCAAAGTATCAAATCACCTTGCTCGATTCCAGCCTGGTGGAACTGGAGCCTGCTATGCTAGCGGCATGTTCCGCAGATCGCTGGCGTCGTTCGGTAAGGAGCGCATACCCTAGCCAGACCATAGCGGTCCCCATCGGTATCGATGTCAACTGCACGAGCTGATGAGGCAGCAGCGTAAACATCGTGCCCGCCAACGGCCCCGATACAGCAAGCAGGGCAGCCGTCCAGCGCGGCAGGATGCGGGCGCGGAACATAGCAATACCCAATAGCAGGGAGCCGAGTACATATAGTATCGATGCGAGGGTATATGCTGTTGTGAGTCCACCAAGGTTCGTCGGGCTACCAGTCCCGCCTGACAACTGCAATACGCTTTCCACAAACGTCGGCGCTACGGTCGTCAACAGCGGCAGGATTGTTGGTTCGATGAATGAAATGCACATCTGAACTGCATAATAGATGGTTAGCAGGAGATAGCCAACCAAACCCAGCCAACCGGTTTCTTCCACTTGTCTGGCGTAGAGCCCTGTAATACCGAGCAGACTAAAGATTGATATGGAGGT
>DATHTH010000366.1:0-10546 GCA_035463495.1 Anaerolineales bacterium
TGCACATTGGCTTCCTCGTGCTGGAAATGTTCCTTTGGAACCATCCTGTTGGCAGGAAGACATTTAGAATGTCGAAAGAGGTCGCCGAATCGTCTGCGACTCTGGCAGCGAACCAGGGTCTCTATAACGGATTTCTTGCTGCCGGGTTGATCTGGGGCCTGATCGCGGATCAATTCTCGGTGAAATTGTTTTTTCTGGTGTGTGTATTGATTGCCGGAATTTTCGGTGGCTTTACCGCGAAGCGCACCATTCTTTATATTCAGGCATTACCTGCCCTGCTGGGCTTGATCTTGCTCTATGTATCCAGATGAGCTGGAGCTAGCGTTCCCTTTTTGGCACTAGCTGTTTGCAAATAGCGCCGCAGCAGGAACATCGAGAATATCATCATGATGATCATGAAGACGGAGAGGACCGTGCTGCTGATCGCGCCGAAATACCATGAAAATAAGACTCTATCCACCAGGCGCGCCGGCAAAATCAGGACGAGCGGTATGGCTGCCATGAAAGCCATGAGCATAACCCGCTCGCGTGGGCTAAGTTCCCAAATGTTGGGATATGCGAGACCTTTAAAGACCAGAACGACAAAGAGAATCAATACCAGCGTGTCGTAACTGGCATGATATCCAACCAGCATGGCCCAGATGAAAAGGACGGTCAACACGTGGAAATCGATTACCTCGCCGGAGGAGATCGCCGTAAATTTTCGTTCGCGCAGCCAGCGCAAAAGCGAACCAAAAACAACCACTGTCATGACAAGCACAGGAATATTTGTCAGAAGCGGATTTGTCGTCAGGAATTGGAACCGCCTGGCGAGATGCACCCCGCCTTCGGGCAGCCCCACGAATAGGAAGAACGTCTGAATGTTTTCCATTGCCACCACTACGGGCGAAGTCCCCGTGACGGCTGCGAGGCCGATTACGCCAAGACCCTGGACGGTAACTGCCAGAAGCAGGAGCTTGAGCCTTGCTTTGTAGAGAAAAAACAAAAACACAGGCAGCGCAAGGGAATATTTCGAGAGTGCCACTCCCAACGCCAGCCCGGCGACCTTCCAGGATTGTCCTGCATACACGATCGCAACCAGCATGAGCACAAAAGTCAGTAATGTCGTTTGACCGTTTTCGATTGCAATACGTGTGGCTGAAAAATCAAAATAAATCAGAAAGAGGAGAAGTTCATCGATAGGAGCAAGCTTGACCCCCGCAAAGGGGACGGCGTAGAGGATCAACCATCCGGTAATGAGCATAAGGATCAGGTTGATGGCCATGAAGATCCACTTTGCCACATCCCATGAAAAATACGCAAGGGGGGTCAGCACCAGCAGCATCACAGGCGTATTCGAGGGGATGACGGCCAGGTCGGCCTGTGCTACCGGATATTGATCCCGTCTAACGCCATCCAGGTAATAGATGGGGAGCGCCGGTTGTGCCCCGGTAAAGTATGCCGCATAGGGGTCATGCCCCTGGCGTATGAAGTTCCCCGCATACCAGAAAGTGTGAAAATCACGCCCGCCCGTCGGACTACCCGTGCCGCTGCATATATATGCAGTCACAAGGATGGCATACAAACCTGCTAGGACGCACAGGGTTTGTGTCCATCGTATGGGTAAGATTGATTTGGCCGTTTCCATGCTAACCCTCCATATCCCTATCCGGCTGTCAGCGCACTGTTAATGCAAAAACAAAATGCTCCGGGCAGGAAAGAACCCTGTACTATGATTGTATATCACTTCCATGAGGTCGACGATCATACGAATACCATGACAATCCCCGGGAAATTCGCTTAATTGCCCAAAGTTGAATGTGTTTCTCCTATCCCGCTTATACTGATAACAGATAAAAATATGAATAGATCACCTGTAATAAAACTCGCCGCACTATCTGGCATGATTGGCCCCCTGTTATTTGCCGCCGTCGTGACGGGACTCAGCATCGCCCAGGCAGATTTCATGCGCACCCTTGGCTGGAACCCGACCGGTCCGGTCATCGATTGGCCCAGCGGGCTGGCGCTCGGTCCGTATGGCTGGATCATGATCGTCACATTTTTCATCTGCGGGGCGTTAATGGCCCTCTTTGCCTACGGGTTAAAGCTGGCGCTTGAGGACAGGCTTGCGACCACGCTATTGATGATTGCCGGTTTCGCGATGATGGCGCTGGTCTTCCCCTCTGACCCGACGATTGGACGCACTCAGTACACCTGGCATGGCTTCCTGCACGACGCGTTTTTTGCGGTGCTGGGGCTCAGCCTCATGCCGGGCATGTTTCTGCTCGGACGCGTGTTTCAAAAGCACAAATACTGGAAAAATTTGTCGCTCTATAGCTGGGGGACCCTGGCACTTGTGATCCCCACATTTTGGCTCAAAGGCGTGGCGTTTTACATCTTTCTGCTGGCAATTCTCACCTGGAGTGAGGTCATTGCCTTTCGCTTGGGGGCGACGCAGCAATACGACTCGAAGTAACTCAGATTAGCGGGTTTTCCTGGCTGAACAGATGGGTGACGTTTGCAGTGCTCTCCAGGATCAGGTCTGCCCCCAGTTGCCTCAACTCAGATTCTTCACCGAAGCCGCATAACACGCCGACAGTCTGCGCGCCGGCTGCCTTTCCAGCGCGGATATCCACGGTCGTATCCCCGATCATCAGGCACTCTTCCGCCTTCACCCCCATCTTTTCGGCAGCCAGCAGGATCGGGTCCGGATAGGGTTTTGTGTGCGCCGCCGAGAGGCCCGTCACGATCGGGTCGAAGTATTTGCTTAGATCGAACTGGGTCAGGAAGCGCAGGGTGCTCTTCTCATCCCGCGCGCTCACTACCGACATGGGGAAGCGACCATACAGGCGCTTGAGCATTTCTTCCACGCCAGGGACGATCAAATATTTCTTCAGCGGGCTCTTGCGGTGGCGGTTCATCCAGTCGATGACCGCCACCATCTCATCATCGATGCCGATCCGGTCGGCGAAACCCAGAAGGGCGTTCCCGGGCGACTCGACCCACATCACCATTCTCCGGGCGGTATGTACGGGATCGTGAACCAGGGAACCAGGCAAAAACGCTGCAATTTTGTGCGCGTAATAATCATCCGTGTCACTCAAGGTGCCATCCACGTCGAAACACAGTGCTTTTATCCGGGACATGTCAAGGGGCATGCGCGCAATTTTACCGTAGTTGAATCCACAGGACAGCTTCGGGGGTGTGCTATACTTTAGCAGAGGGTATGTTGTTTGTACGTATCAGCAATTAAGCCGGTTGAATTTATGTCACTGCCGAAAGAACAAGATCGCACCAAAGCCTTACTAGAGCTCCTCTATCATGTCAGCCGTGAGGTCGCCACGGCGCTTGACTTGCGCACTGTGCTCCAGCGGGTCTTATATGAAGCGATGCAAAACGTGGGAGGTGAGCGTTGCAGCATCGTTGTGATGGACGACGCGGGCAAAGCCGTGGATGCGACCATCGTCTACGGGAAGCAAGTCCACGAGCACACTACCCAACAGATGAGGGATACGATGGAGCGCGGCCTGGCGGGCTGGGTCATCCGCAACCGTAAAGGCGCCCTCATCCTCGATACCAGCAAGGACGAGCGTTGGCTCATGCGCCCGGACGATGCCGTGGACCGCTCTGGAGCCAAGTCGGCGATCTGTGTGCCACTGCTGGCGCGCGAAAAATTAGTGGGGGTCCTGACTCTCGTCCACCCGGCTCCAAATGCATTTACCCCCGAACAGTTAGACTTGATGCAGGCGATTGCGGATCAAGCGGGAATTGCCGTGCTGAACGCGCGCTTGTACACAGAGAGCCAGCGCCAGGCGCGGGTGATGACCGCGCTGGCGGAGGGCGCAGCTGCCATGAATGCCTCCCTGCGCATGGAGGATGTCCATCAGCGCATCCTGATCCAGACCATGCAGGCATTGCAGGTGGAAACGGCTGTGCTTGCTATGCTGGAAGGAGAACAGCTTGTCTGTCGCGCCGCAACGGGACATAACGCAGGCAATATCCTCGGGCGGACGATTCCCCTCGGCAAGGGAATTGCCGGCGCCGCTGTCCTGGAGGGACATGGGATCATCGTTCCCGATATTAGCCAGGATAAGAATTACGGCGAGCATGATACATTCGGCGGGATTCAGGCGCGCGCGGTGATCGTCGCACCGATCCAGTCGCAGGGACGCGTGATCGGCGTGATCGAAGCGATCAACCCCATTGCGCGCTCCTTTGATCCGGACGCCCTCCTGGTCATGACCGGGATTGGAGGACTGGCAGGCTCCACTATCCAGAACGCGCAACTGTTCGAGCGGCTGCAGGCTGCCCACCAGCGCTATCAGGAGCTCTTTGAAGACAGCATCGACGCCATGCTGATCACCGACTGGGAGGGTCGGATCGTGGAAGCCAATCGTCAGGCAATCCTGCTCAGCGGGCATACGCGCGAAGCGCTGCAAACGTTGCGAATCGACCAGCTCCATGATGTGAAGTGGAGTCGGGTGGGGCAGGGCTTCGAGATACTGCGCGAGAACCGCACCTGCTCCTATGAGTCGTCCATGCAGGGACAGGATGCCGCCCGTACACCTCTTGAGGTGCATGCCCGGCGCGTGGAGTTCGAAGAAGCCGATTCGATCCAGTGGATCCTGCGTGACATTACCGAGCGCAAGGAGCTCGATCGCCTGCGTGAAGACCTGACGGCCATGATCTATCATGACTTGCGTTCTCCGCTGGCGAACATCGTCTCCAGCCTGGATGTGTTATACGGGTTGGCGCCTGAAAATGACAAGGAAACGGTGCTGACCATCCTGAAGATCGCGGAGAACTCAACCGATCGCATCCAGCGCCTGGTTAGCTCCCTGCTGGATGTGAACCGGCTTGAGTCGGGGCAGCCCGTGGCGAATCTCAAGGTCGTCGAGACGGTTCCGCTCGTCCAGCGCGCCATCGCAGATGTGGAGCCGGTGGCAAAAGGCCGGCGACAAATCGTTATTGCAGATCTGCCTGAGCATCTATCCTCCATCTGGGTTGATGAGGATATGGCAAGACGCGTGTTGATCAACTTGATGGAGAACGCAGCCAAGTTCACCCCGCTCGATGGGAAGCTCGAAACCGGCGCCCGTCAAGAAGGAGACTGGATTCATATGTGGGTCAGGGATAATGGTCCGGGGATTCCTATGGCAGATCAGGAACGGATTTTCGATAAGTTTACGCGCTTACACGGAACCCAGAAACAAACCGGGCTGGGCATTGGCCTGGCATTTTGCCGCCTGGCGGTGCTTGGGCACGGCGGCCGGATCTGGGTCGAAAGTGAGCCCGGTCGAGGCTCGACCTTCCACTTTACTCTGCCGGTAGCTGCTCCCGGGCAGCCACCGGCAGATACTGAGTCAACGGACGCTCCTATTCCTCCAGGAGCAAACAGGAGTGCTGATTGATGGATTCGATTGCGAACAATGTTTTCATTGAGGAAAGATATCTGGGCGTGACCCTGGGGGTCATCGTACAGCCGCGCGGCTTGATCCAGATCGACGCACCGCCCTCCCCGGAGGACAGCCGCACCTGGCGCGCCTCCCTGATGGGCATGGGTGGGGGCCCCGAGCGCGTGCTCATCAATCTGGATGCCCACCCTGACCGCACACTGGGGGCGCGTGCCATGGACTGTACGGTGATCGCGCATGAGAAAACGGCGCAAGCCTTTCGCAATCGTCCAAATACCTTCAAGGCGCAGGGAGATGAAACGGGTGCAAACTGGGAAGCCATCCCCGGGCTGGGAAGCGTCCGCTGGGCGCCGCCGGAGATTTCCTTTATGGAGAAGATGATCCTGCACTGGGGCGATACACCTATCCTCTTGGAAAGCCGTCCCGGACCTGCCTCAGGCGCGATCTGGGTGATCCTCCCCGAGGAGAAAGTCATCTTTGTCGGCGATGCGGTGACCAGGAGCCAGCCGCCTTTCCTGGCTCATGCCAGCCTTCCGGAATGGATTGAATCCTTGAAGATCTTGTTGGAGCCTGAATACAGGGGCTATACCATCGTGAGCAGCCGAGGCGGCGTGGTTACACCGCAGCTCGTCCGCAGCCAGGCGGATATTCTCAAGCGCCTGCACGATAAGGTGGAAAAGCTGGGCACGAAGAAATCGCCCTCGGCTGCCATCGACAAGCTTGCCGAGCAGCTCCTGAAGGATTTCAAGGCGCCCGCGGCACGTCAAAAACAGTATGCTCATCGTCTGCGCTATGGCTTGAATCATTACTATGCGCGCCATTACCAGTCTTCTTCACGCCATATGCTGGATGAGCAGTGAGCACCATACAACCTCTCTTTGAGGTCACGCGGGGGAACATCGTCGAATCGGTGCATTATGGTTCGATCGCTGTCGTGGATTCGAACGGAAAATTAATCGCAGGCTATGGCGACCCGCACGAGGTCGCTTTTTTGCGCTCGAGCGCCAAGCCGTTCCAGGTGCTGCCATTTGTGGAACATGGCGGGGTGGAGCACTTTGGCCTCACGCCGCGCGAGCTTTCCATCGCCTGCGCCTCTCATGAAGGCAGCGCCCTGCATGTGGAGACTGTTGCGGGTCTGCAACGAAAAGTGGGCGTGGAAGAGAGACATTTGCAGTGCGGGGTCCATATGCCGGGGGATATCAACTCGTTCAAATCTCTCATCGCAAATAACCAGCATCCGACTCCCAATCAAAATAACTGCTCCGGCAAACATACGGCGATGCTGGCGTACGCCAGGATGCGTGACCGGCCGTTGGAGAATTATCTCGATCTAGAGCACCCTATCCAGCAGGAGATCCTGTCCACGTTTTCCGAGATGTGCCTGCTTCAGGTCGAAGAGATCGAGCTCGGCACGGATGGTTGCTCGGCGCCAAACTTTGCCGTCCCTCTGTACAACGCGGCGCTGGGAATGGCGCGCCTGTGCGACACGCGCTCGCTCTCCGAGACACGTGCCTCTGCCTGCCGCAAGGTTACTTCCGCGATGACGATGCATCCGGAAATGGTCAGCGCATACGGGGAATTCGACGAGCAGCTGATGCGCGTGGGGAATGGCAGGATCGTCTGTAAGCGCGGCGCGGAGGGTTACCAGATCGTCGGTCTCTTACCCGGCGTGTTAGAGGCGGATTCCCCCGGGATGGGCATCGCCCTCAAGGTCTCTGACGGGGATCCATCCCGGACGGCGCTGGATCTCTCCCACAGTACACGCGTTCGCCCGGCAGTCACGCTCGAGATCCTGTGCCAGCTGGGAACGCTTTCGCTGGAACAGCGGCAAGCTCTGTCTGCCTTCGGACCCGTCAAGGCTGTGAAGAATCACCGCGGGATCCTCACCGGGCAGGCGCGGCCTGTTTTCCAACTTCAGCGGTTTTCCTAGTCCATCAGCGCTTCGAACATCCGGTTGTTATCTGCCACACGCTCCGCGAGCAGGCGTGCGATCCACTCGTGGAAGAACGCCGCGATCTCAGGGTCATTTTCGCGCATTTCCTTCAGCGCCTGCAGGGAAAGCCGGTACACCACGCTGCGCCGGGATGCCACCACCGAAGCGGTTCGCAAGCCTCCCAGGTAGATGCCCATCTCGCCCACGGTGGCGCCGCCGCGGATGGTGCGCACGCGCAGGCGCTTCTGATTGGGCATCTCGATCTCCACGCTAACCATGCCCGACTCGACGAAGTACATCTCATCGGAAGCTTCGTTCTGTTTCATCAGGTATTCGCCGACCTGCACTTCGCGGCGCTCCAGATATTTCATCAGACGCTCGACACCCTCCATTCCCGGCATAAGTCGCTTTAATTGCGTTTCGACGCGTTCGATAAAACCTGTCAAATCTGCCATCCCCTCGTCGGCAAGGATCTTATTCTCGCACCATTCCACGCCTTCATCCAGCGATGGCATAATGATGAAACTGTCATCGGTTCTGTCGATGTGACCGCCCCGCTCCAGTTGGTTAATGATATCCGCAGAGACCTCTGTCCACACCATGAGGATTTTATTTGCATGGGTTAATTGTTTGAGGCGTGTGATCCCGAACACCGCCGAGGAGTCCAGGCGGGGCACGCGGTGAAAGTCAATGATTAAGAACTTAAGCGGCTCCTGGGCGGGATCGCCGAGCCGCAATCGCACCTTCTCCAGAATGCTCTGGACCGTCCCAAAAAAGATGTACCCTTGCAAGCGCAAGATGTAGATCTCAGTCCCTTTGGTGGTCAAGATGTCGCGGTGGAGCTTGGGACGGTCCACTTTGCTCCGATAGATCGAACCGTTCAAGACATTCTTGATGGCATTAATGCGGCTGTAGCTGATCACAAACAGGATGGCTGCGATAAAGATCCCGGCAATGATGCCTTCCAAAAAACCGACAGCCGCAATGATGACCAGGATCACCCAGACCAATAGATAGTCCAGCAGCGGCAGGGATTTGCGCGCATCCACCAGCCATTCCACCAGGAATGCCAGGCCGAGATAGAAGAGCAAGCCTCCCAGGACGGGCTTCGGGAAGTAAGAGATCAGTGAAGCCCCGAAGAACAATGCCGCGCCGCAGACCAGCCCGGAAATCAGGTTGACCAACCGGCTCTTCGCTCCGATGCGGTGCGCCAGTGCAGACATCCCAAGCGCCTGGTATCCGACCGGGCTGCCTCCCAGCCCGGCGGCAAGGTTTGCCCAGCCCGCGCTTTGCAGCTCCCGGTTGAGATCGATATCCTGCTTTACTGTAACTTCCAGCGCGCTGGCATTCAACAGCATCGCAATCACGGTGAGCACCAGGATCGTGGCGATCTTATCGACGTTTTGCAGAATCACCTGCCAGTGCACCAGCCCCAGAGCAGAGGGAGTAAGAGGTTGATATAAGCCGCCGGAAGGAAAAGGCCCCAGCAGCCAGCCACGTGCCGACGCTTCAGGAGTCGAAATCCCGGCAATCCACATGAATGCATAGAAGAGCAACGTAGCCAGGATGACGGCTCCCGGCGTGATCAGAAAATGGCTGGATCGCCTGAGCACAAGGAGCAATGCGATTCCAAAGATCAGACCGGGCACCCAGATGATCATCAGGTCCATACGGAAGAACATAGGCAAGTTCGCAAAATTCAGGGGCAGGTCCGTCATTACGCTCAAGCCGCCAAGTGCTATTAACCAGCCTGTGCCTGCCAGGAAGCCGCCGATGACCGGATAGGGAATATAGCGTACGAAGCCGCTCGCCTTAAACCGGCCGAGCAGCAAAAGAAAGATACCCGTCAGAATAGAGGTGATTAAAATCGCTGCCGTGATTGTCGCATAAACGGCTTGCGGCGCGGCGCCGCTCATGCTGCTGCCAATTCCTGCCGCCACCAACGCCAGGATCGCCGCGGGCGTGTCCTGCGGCAATCCCACCGTGCCGGGCAGGGAAGAGGTGAGCGAGATCACGATACCCATGATGAACGCGCCGAATAACATCAAGCCGATGCCTCCCCCAAGGAATTGGCTAAGGTCGCCCGAGAATATGAGCGCCGCGAGTGAAATTACAAGGCTGATGGTAATGATCGCCGCAATCAGCCCCGCTATCAGGCTGGGCAATAAAAGCCTGGGCTCGAACTGATCCTTGAGCTCTTTGATGTTCATAGCGACTTCTTCTACTGAACCTTAAAAATGAGAAATTCCTTAATCCGGTAGTATAGCATGATAGAGCCGTGGCGCAGTCCAGTTAAAATAAAGAGTGTTACAATGAAAAACGGAAGGACAGCGTTTCATAGAGAAAATTTCTAAAGAGAGTGACTGATGGCTTCCACCGGGGACCGTATCCTACTCGTTGAAAACGATCCTGAAATCAGTGATCTGATCGCTCGACAGGTCCTCGCGTCAGTGGGGTATTCTGTCGACGTGGCGGCTGACTCCGCGGCTGCCATCAAACAGGCGCTCCAGGCACCCCCCGACCTGGTGATCGCCGATCTCAACCTCCCAGGCTTGAGCGCCAAAGATCTGCTCATCGCCCTGTCATCGCAGGGAATGAATATGCCTCTGTTGGTCATTGCCAACAAGGGCCAGGAGCACGATATCATCCAGGCTTTCCGGCTGGGCGCGGCAGACTACCTGCTGTGGCCCGCGCGGGACGCCGAAGTCCTCTCGGCGGTGGAGCGAGTGCTCCGCCGCGTGCACGAGATCCGCGACCGCCAGCGGCTGGATATGAAGCTCAGCGAAACGAGCCACGAGCTTCAGCGCAAGGTGCGTGAGATTTCGACTCTCATCGATATCGGCAAGGCTGTGGTCTCTATTACGGACCACCGGCGCCTGTTCCAGAAGATCGTGGAGGGGGCTGCCCAGGTCGGCGATGCCGATATCGTCTGGCTGCTTCTGCGGGAAGAGGAGAGCAAGTCTTTTCTCCTGACCTCTCACCGGGGTCTTCCAGAGGTCTGGTCGAGAAAGATAAATATGCCTCTCGACGATGGCATCAGTGGGTTAGTCGCGCTTTCCGGTGAGACCTTGTCCATTTCAGGGGAGCCCTTGCAGAAATTCCGGGTGGCACATCTCGGCAGGTCCGCCTGTGCGGTGCCGATCAAGGTGCAAAAAGAAGTGATCGGTATGCTGATCGCCGTGCGCAAGGATGAGCGGCCTTTTGGGGAAACGGAACAGAC
>DATHTH010000367.1:0-21932 GCA_035463495.1 Anaerolineales bacterium
GAAAGATATTGGCGTTGAAGAAGTGCTGTCCAATGCCAAGGGCGATAAGCAGCGCATATAGGTAGCTTTTGAGCCGTACGTTCCCGAACAGTAGCTCGACCAACCCACTTACAAAAAGACTGGCGCCCAGCATCATCGAGATCATGAGACGGTCGAAGCTGGACTGGAGCGTGAGAGGTAATCCGGCTGCAAAAGAAGGGATGCGACCGAGCAAAATTCCAGCCAGCCCGATGAGAAGTGCAGGGACGGCAAATGATTTGATGGCGCCGTCTGTCAGGCTGCTGTTCCTCAGATAAAAGCCAATAAGAATAAAGCTCACCGCAAGCAGTCCGAAGGTCGCAAGAGTGGTTGGAGCCGTGATTGCTTTTGAAGTCAAGGCAAGGACTTGGACCCAGACGTAGAATCCCGCTTTCCAGATGGCTTCTCCCATGGTAAAGACTATGCTCAGAATGGATACCGGCTGGTTGACGACTTCCACATCATACGACTGATAGCCGCCGATGGTATAGAAGTATGCCAGCCAGAGGCCATTTGCCAGCCAGATCAGAAGGTAAGGCAGCCAGCGTTTTAGAGCTTCAACGAGTCTGCTTCGGACTCCAGTCACTTGTTCTGAGATGATGACCCAGATGAACAAGAAGCGCATCGGTTCGATACTGACGAAGTATTCGGTGGGGAAGACGCCGGGGATCAAGAGGAGGATGGCGATGATCGTGTCCCGGATGGAATTGCTTCTCAAGGCCCGCGCGGTGAAGCCGAAGGAGAGCAGATAAAAAATAAAGGGAATCCATTCCTGGTTGATGTGGGTGAAGGCGACCCAGTGCTGGCTGTAGCCCGGAAAGACAAGGAATAGTAAAGAAGCGATCAGAGCCTGTCGTCTGTGGTGGGGCCAGACCTGGTTCAGCGCAAACCAGGCAGCAAGCACGGAGAGAAAGCGAATGATAAGGGCAAAGATCTGCCAGTAGAGCGGCACCGGCGGGATCAGGCTGGTTGTCACGAAAAAGATCGGTCCTAAAAACGGGCGGACCTGGGCGAAGGCTGGAATGAATTCCCAGGGGCCCAGAAATTCCGCGATCCAGGCGAAGGGCCAGTCATCCCAGTAGAATCCTGTGAGAGGGAGTAAAAAACCGTAGGCGACAATGGTGACAATCAAAAATAAGAGCGGAATACTCCGCTCCGAGAATTGTTTCGCTCTCATGGCACAGATTATAAAAGAAAAGCCACTCGTAATGCCTTCATACTTTCACGGCGAAGATGTTGATCGGCTGTTGTTTCCCCTTGAAAATAACCGGTCCCAGCGCTTCGACCTTAATATCGGCTGGCAAGACTTCCTGTGTGTACTGGTCGATCAGAACGGGATAGTGGACTTCCTTGGTATGGTTCTCTATCCGGGCAGCCAGGTTGACTGTGTCGCCCACGCAGGTATACGTGGCGCGGTGCTGCGTCCCGGTGTAGCCTGCAATCACCCGCCCTGAGGCGATGCCAATTCCAATCCTGATCTGGACTTTGTTACGTGCAGCCTGCTCGACGTTGAAACCTTCCAGCAGCTCAATCATTTCCAGAGCGGCGCGCACCGCCTGTTCGCGATGATCGTCGCGATGTATGGGGGCGCCGAAGACTGCCATGAATCCATCGCCTGCCATCTGGTTTACCATGCCGTGATAACCGGCAATCGCCTCGAACATCAAGGCGAAATAATCGTTGAGCAGCTCGATGATCTCAGCCGGATCCTCCTTCTCTGCATAGGAGGTATAGGAACGAATATCGGCAAACATGATGCTGGCATCCACGTATTTGCCTCCCAGGGAGAAGCCAGTCTTTAATAATTCATCGGCGACTTCCTTGGTGGCAAAGGTGTGCAGCAATTTCCGCTGTTGATCGCGCAGACGCTTCTTTTCGAGACTGGCATTGACCCGAGCGCGCAGCAGGATGGGGTTGACTGGCTTGTTGAGATAATCCTCGGCACCAAGCTCTATACATCTGACAACGCTGTCCAACTCGTCGAGCGAGGATGTCATGATGATAGGGATATCACGCAAGTCTGGATCCTGCAGGCAGGTTTCGAGCACCTGGTAGCCATTCATCTCGGGCATCTCGATATCGAGCAGGACGAGATCGAACGAGTCCCTGCGCAGCCTTTCGAGGGCGTCTCTCCCGTTCTCGGCTGTCTCGACCCTGTGGCCATGCGCTTCGAGACCGCGCGAGAGCAGAATGCGATTGACCCTGTTATCGTCAACGACAAGCAAATGACCCGGCTCCGCTCTCGGTATCACGTGCGCATCGCCTCCAGCTCGGCTGCAGCTTTTTGCAGGGCAGCTCTCAGGTTCTCCAGCCTGTCGCCGACCTCGAGGTTGTTTTCTCGTGCCATCATTTCCAGCTCCTTTGCCAGCCCGGCCAGCTCGGTCGCGCCGAAGGTGTCGGCGTTCGACTTGAGGGAATGCGCATTCCTGCGAAAGGACTCCGGATCTCTGGCAGCCAGAGCGATCTCCATTTCTTTAATCATCTTGGGCGCATCGTCCAGGAACGCGTCGATCAGCTCGTCGATGAAGTCGTCACCGGATATCTGTTTGAGCTCCTCGAAGGCTGTCTTATCAATGACCGGCATGCTGATTTACCTTCTTTCTGCCTTTAGCAGCGCCTCCACCAGCTCATGCACACGAACCGGCTTGCTGATGTAATCGTTCATACCGGCGGCGAGGCACGCTTCGCGGTCACCCTCCAGGGCGTTGGCGGTCATGGCGATGATGTGCGGCTGTGGGACGTTTGCCAACCCGCGAATGGAGCGCGTGGCGTCCAGCCCATCCATCTCGGGCATCTGCACATCCATCAAAATCACATCATAGGTCTGGCGTTCAATGGATTCTACTGCTTCGATGCCATTGGATGCAATATCGGCGCGGTAGCCCATCTGCTCGAGGATGCGCAGGGCAAGCTTTTGATTCACGGCATTATCTTCGGCGAGCAATATTCGCAGTGGATGATGTTTCCCCATTTGCGCGTCGATGACCGGCCTGGCAGACTCCGTTTTCGTGGAGATCGCGTTTTTGGCAAAGATCCCAGCCAGGGCGTCGTACAGAGCGGAGGGCTTGAGAGGTTTGGTCAGGTAGGCGGCAAACTCCAGATCGTTTGCACCGATCTCACGCCGCCCGAGGGACGTCAGGAGAATGATCGGGAGCGATGCTTCGTCGCAGAGCTCACGTATGGCGCGGGTTAGCATAATGCCATCCATTTCGGGCATTTGGAGATCGAGGATCGCCAGATCAAACTGTTCACTCTGGATCCATTCGAGAGCTTCGCGGGGATGTCCAGTTTCGCGCGGCGTCATACCCCATTTTTCGGTTTGAAGCCGGAGGATGCGGCGGTTGGTGGCATTATCGTCCACAATTAGAACGCGCTTGCTCTCCAGCATAGATTGAATACCTTTGATATCGCGGGCGGTCTTGCGCGCGGCGACTTTTGCCTCTTGCGCGTTGATGCTAAAGGTGAACGTAGAGCCTTTGCCGATGCCCTCACTGCGGGCATGCATTTCGCCCCCCAGCATCTCTGCGAGGCGTTTGCTAATAGCAAGCCCCAACCCGGTGCCGCCAAACTTGCGCGTGGTGGATGAATCGGCTTGCGAAAAGGATTGGAAGAGCCGCTGCATATGGCTCTCCGGTATGCCAACACCTGTATCCCGCACTGCAAAGATGAATTCGTTTTGAGCCTTACCCTTTTTCACCGCCAGAACCACCTCGCCTTTCTCGGTGAACTTGATGGCATTGCTCAACAGGTTGATCAGAATTTGTCTCAAGCGAGTGACATCGCTCTTGATGCCGGCGGGTACGTCATCCTCGATGATGTAGGCAATGTCGAGCCCTTTTTCGATCGCGCGCGGCGCCGTCAGGTCGAGTGCCGATTCGATGCATTCCCGCAGATCAAAAGGCTGGAACTCGACATCCATTTTGCCGGCTTCGATTTTGCTGAAATCGAGAATGTCATTGATGATAGCGAGCAGGGCATCGCCTGAGCTGCGAATGGTCTCGGCATAGTCACGTTGTTCTTTATTCAGCTCGGTATCCATCAGCAAGCCGCTCATACCGATGACCGCATTCATCGGCGTGCGGATTTCGTGGCTCATCGTGGCAAGGAAGGAACTCTTGGCTTCATTCGCCTGTTCTGCAGCTGCACGGGCTTCCTGCGCTTCCTTGAACAAACGCTGGGTTTCATTGAAGAGTCGGGCGTTCTCCAGCGCGACGCTCATCGAGTTGGCAAGAGTTTGTAGAAGGCGTATATCCGATTCGCTATATGCGTTTTGCTGATAACTCTGGACGCTGACCACGCCCGTGACCTGATTCCCAAGCAGGATGGGGACGCCGAGATAACTCTGGTTTAGGTCTTGTTCGTTCTTCGGCGAAGATGCCGGAGTGACACCCAGCCGTAGTTGTTGGTCTCTTGTTCCCGTAATGACAGGCTGACGCGTCTGAATGACTTTTGTATAGAGTCCCTCCCCAAGTGGCAGAGGCTCCGTCCTGATAATGCGTTGGCCTTTATCGGCATAATATTGCGAGTATACTGCCTGCTTTGCAGGGTCATATGTATTGATATATGTTGTGTCCGCATGAAAGATCTCACGAATCTTTTCGCCGATCAATTCGTATATGGCTCGTATCTCAAGCTTCGAAGCCAGTCCCTCCTGTACACTGTTGATGATCGCAAGCTCGGCAGCGCGTTGTTCTGTCTCTCTGAGCAGGCGTTGGGTTTCGTTAAAGAGACGGGCGTTTTCGAGGGCAACACCCATACTTGATGCCAGTGTCGAAAGTAATTGTAGATCCGACTCAGTATATCCATTGTCAGCGTCGTATTTGTTTAGCAATATGATGCCTGTGAGTCTGTTATCGATGATGATCGGTGTACTTGCACATGATTTGGGCCATTCCATGCCCTCTGGAGGATAGGTCTGAAATTTTGATGCCCACTGTTCAAAGTCGAAATTAATCATCAGTGGCTTGCCCAGCTGGATAAGGTATTGTCGGAGAGGCGCTTTGGAGAGCGGTCTCCAACCTGCTGAAGGCGAAGTAAAGTGCTCGCCCAGATAGCTCATATAAGGTGAGGAAATCGAATCCATGCCTTCATCATAGATATGAATGCCAATATCACTTGAATCGAATATCCCAAGAAGGGTATCGCCGACCAGATCATAAATAGACTGCATATCCAGCTTGGAAGCAAGCCCTTGTTGCACACTGTTGATGAGCTGCAATTCGGCGGCGCGTTGTTCCGTCTCCTTGAGCAGGCGCTTTGTCTCATTGAAGAGACGCACATTTTCGATCGCAATCGCTGCCTGGTCCGCAAACACCTTGAGTAGCGCAATCTGTTTTTCAGTAAACGGATTGACCTCCTGCCGACGGATCATGATCGATCCAATCACTTCATTTTCCCGTAGAAGAGGGGTGACGAGCATCGTGCGCTGTTCGCTGGTCTCATAAAACTGCAGGCTCCGGGGATACTTATCCGGTGGTTCTGCCAGCAGATCGTGGATATGAATGGTTGTTCGATCCAACATCGCGCGACCCGTCACCGAATGGCGGTCAAGCGGTATTCCATGCAGCACATTCTCGGCAGGGAGCGGCACAGGCCCCCAGTGAGACACAATTCGATAGGTGTCGCCCTCGATCCGAGTAATGACCGCGTCATACGAATTACATACGCTGGCAGCCTGTTCAGCCACCGCGTCCAGAACCGGCTGGATATCCGTAGGGTTTTCGGCAATGATTGAAAGAATCTCGCTGGTCGCGGTCTGTTGCTCAAGGGTCTCTTTGACTTCGGTGAAAAGCTGCGAATTCTGAACGGCAATCACTGCCTGGCGTGCCAGGTTGTTCAGGAAATCCAGCTCCTCGTCGACAAATTCTTTGTCTTTGCCGGTACGCCAGACAGCCATCAGACCCTTTAGCTCATCGTTTGCCAGGAGCGGAACAGCCAGCAAGTGCTCATCGGGAGCAATCTCTGTACCGGCAATGGCAACCGTGCGCGGATCGTGGAAAACATCGTTGACGATCTCGCCAATTCTGCTTTTCGCAATACTGCCCAGGATTCCTGTTCCCAGGGTGATGGTATCGTTAAGAACGTTCTCGGCTTCATTCCCGACTGCAGCGATTGCCCTGAAAGCCGTGCCGTCGCCTTCCGGCAGGAACAGGGCGCTGAGGCTGCCATCCAGTAGATTCCTGGCATGAGTGGCGATGCTTTGCAGCACGGTGCCCGCTTCGAGACTGGCAGAAAGATCGCGGCCGATCTCTGCCAGGGTGGCCATTTCGCGCGCCCGGCGCTGTGTCTCGGCGTGCAGGCGAGCTGTCTGAATCGCCGACCCGGCATTTGCGGCAATTGTAAGTAGCAGGCGCAGATCGTCCTGATTGAACATACCTTCCCTGAGAGTGCTTTGCACGCTCAATACCCCGATCGTCTCCCTGCCTGCCCTGACCGGCACACCAAGAAAGGAGAGCGCCTCTTTTCCGATAAGAGTTGCGCCCAGGTCCTTGCGGCGCTCCTGGATATCCTTGTTGATCAGCAGCGGCTCACCTGTTTGGATAATCTTACCGGTGAGTCCATCCCCCGATTCGAGAGCCGTAAATTCCTCGCCAAATTGATAGGGAAAGTGGACGAGGTTTGTCTGCCGGTCGAGCAGCGCTACGTAGACAATATCTGCATCAAAGATCTGTTGCATCTGGTTCCCGATGAGCTGGATCATGTTATCGAGCTCGGTTTCTGCGACCAGCGCCTGACTCACCGTGCTGATGGCAGAAAGCTCCCGGGCTCGCTGCTCGCTCTCTTTGAGCAGACGCTGGGTCTCGTCGAAGAGACGGGCGTTCTCAAGGGCAACGCTCATCGAATTCGCGAGAGTCGTCAACAGGCGTAAGTCCGACTCTGCAAAGGCGTGTTCATGGTCGAGATTTTCAAGTGCAATAACGCCCAGGAGGTCCCTGCCCTGGATCAGAGGGACGTAAATGCCCGATTGAGAGGCTTCGGTCCCGGGGACGTTGATCGCCCCAATGGCATTTAATTCTTCGAGAGAGTTAAAACGCAGTGATTCGCGGGTATGGATGATGCGGCGGAAGATCGGCCCCGGAGACATTGGTGTAAACGAACGACGGATGCCGCGCTCCACCGTGTAGAGGGAGGAGAACAGGTCGTTGATGGGGTCATATTGCGTGATATTGATTGCCTGCGCATCAAAAATATCGCGAATTTTGTCGCCTACCAGCTCAATGATGCCTTGAAAATCGAGCTTGGCTGCCAGTCCTTGTTGGACACTGTTGATGATGGTCAATTCGGCGGCGCGCTGTTCGGTCTCTTTCAGCAGGCGCTGGGTCTCGTCGAAGAGGCGCGCGTTTTCCAGGGCAATGCCCGTGCTACCTGCGAGAGTTTCGATCAAACGAATGGTCGCTTCACTGAAAGCATATTCGCGCCGAGTATCTTGGAGGGATATCGACGTGTTGATCTGATTACCCGTCTTCAGAGGGACAGAGATCACCGATAGCGGCATCTCGCCCGCCGGCAGGCTGTGATTTAACGTCCGCAGCCGTTCTGCCATACCGCTGTTCCAGATGATGGTTGTTCCGCTTTCCAGCACGGGTATGATTTCCCTGTTCAACGCTGTGAAAGGTCTCTCGATGACACCCAGCCGCTCACCCTTCTCGCGTATGTATTCGTAACGAGCCGTTTCTCGTTCCTTGTTCCAGGTGTTGATGATCACGATCTCGGAACCGGTGATCTCGCTGATCTTATCGCCGACGAGCTCATAGATACCTTGCATATCCAGCTTGGATGCTAGTCCTTGCTGAACGCTGTTGATGATCGCCAGCTCGGCATTGCGCTGCTCGGTCTCCTTCAGCAGGCGCTGGGTTTCGTCGAAGAGGCGAGCGTTTTCGAGTGCCGTACCTAATGACGCCGCAATTGTTGTCAGCAGGCGCAGTTCAGATTCGCCAAAGGCGTTCTCCCGCTCGTAATTCTCAATTTGAATTCCTCCAAGCACACGATCACTGCTAATGACAGGGACCGTTATCAAGGACTTGCTGCTATCTGTGCCGGGCACAACGGGTATATGTAGTCTTTGGAAATCAGCCGGATTATTTGCAACAATGGGCTGGCGTGTTTGACGCATGGTTTCGAGTTGCCCACCCGGTGTGGGAGGCATCGGCGGGACATCCAACCGCTGACCGTGCTCATATGCATACAGATAATGGACCCGCTGCGTTTTTTCGTTATACCAATTGATGCTAAGATCACCTGTGTTGAATATCTGGCGTAACTTATCACCAACTAAATTGACAATCGCTTGAAAGTCCAATTCAGCGGCGAGTCCCTGCTGGATGGAGTTGATAATCTGTAATTCCGCGACGCGTTCCTGCTCGGCGTGGAAGGACTGTGCGTTTTGCATCGCGACACTCATACTATTGGTCAACGTTTCCAATAAACGCACATCTGATTGGGGAAAGACGTATCCGCGGTCATACGATTGCAAAGAGACGACCCCCAGTACATTTTCACCGGCAATGATTGGAACGTACAGCATCGACTGCGGGTCTTCGTCGCCCGCCATCGTGTAGGAATTGACCTCCGCGCTGCGTTGCTCAATATCTTCATTAATTATTATTGTTTGTCGCTCGAGAATCGCTTTCCCCGAGAAGCCGCCGATTTCCATCTCGGGCAGAGTGATATCTTTCTTGCCACGTACAATCCCATACGGGAAGGAAGTGCTGTTTTTCTCAGGATGATATACGGCAATATAGAGGATGTCAGGCTTGAAAATCTCATATAGTTTGTCGCCCACAAGGTCATAGATGCCTTGTATGTCCAGTCTGGACGCCAGCCCTTCCTGCACGCTGTTGATGACCGCGAGTTCGGTAACACGTTCCTGCTCAGCCTTAAAAAGACGCTGGGTTTCGTCGAAGAGGCGGGCGTTTTCGAGGGCGGTGCCCAGCGAGGCGGCGATGGTGGTCAGCAGGCGAAGTTCCGATTCGCCGAAGGCGTTCTCACGCTCGAAATTTGCGAGCCCAATTGCACCCAGCACACGGTCACTGCTAATGATGGGTACAGATGCATAAGATTTGGCTTGGTCTGTGCCTTCAATCACCGTGGCATTGTATTTTTCATAATCTGCCAGCGAGTTCAAAACAATGGGTTGTCGTGTCGTCCTGTGAGTCTCGAAAAGTCCGAGAGGTTGTGGCGTACTGGGCGAAGACGACATTCTCTTGCCATGTTCATAAAAATACAGATAGTGAATCAGATTTGCCTTTTCGTCATACCAGCCGATGACAAGATCAGGCGTGTTGAACACTTCACGCAATTTATCGCCAACCAGGTCCACGATAGCCTGGAAGTCCAGCTCGGCCGCCAGACCCTGCTGGATGGAGTTGATGATCTGCAGCTCCGCAACACGCTCCTGCTCGGCTTTGAATAAGCGCTGGGTTTCGTCGAAGAGACGTGCGTTCTCGAGGGCAACACTCATGGCATTGGCAATGGTCTGGAGCAGGCGGACATCCGACTCGTTAAAAGCATGCTCTTGCTCCGTGGCATGGATGCTGAGGGCGCCCAGTATGGCATCCCCAACCTTAAAAGGGACACCTAAGAATGATTTGCCAACGGTATAGCCCTCCGGAGCAATCGCGTCGTGGGCTAGAATGTCCTGCTCTGTTCCAAGGTTGATCGGAGCGGTGGCAAATAACACACGGCGGGTAATATTTTTGCTCAGCGGCTCGACGACATTCGGGACGCGTTCCTCATTAGTGACCCAGTACGGCCATGAAACCAATCCCGATGACTTGTCGTAGAGGGCAATAAAGATGCTCTCAGCGTTTGTCGTCGCGCGGACTTGTTCTCCCACCAGATCAATGATGGATGCGAAATCAAGCTTCGAAGCAAGGCCCTGCTGGATAGAATTGATGATCTGTAATTCGGCAATACGTTCCTGCTCGGCTTCAAAGAGGCGTGCATTCTGAATGGCAACGCCCATGTTCGATGCAAGCGTCTGCAGAAGCCGTACATTATTTTCGTCATAAGCGTGTTCTTTGTAGCTATGCACCGCGACCGTGCCAACTACCTGATCCCCTGTAATGATCGGTACGCCCATATAGGATTGGGTCTCATCTTGAGGAGCATTCCGGGTGGGGATTTTAAGTGCGCCCGCAGCATCTTGTTCATGAAGGGTCCCAAATCGCAATGGCAATCTAGTTTCGATGATCTTGGATGTTAGTCCCTGTCCCAGGGGGAAGAAAGATCCTGTTAGGTCTTGATAACCAAGGTCGTAATCGTAGGCGCGTTGGATGAGATTGGTGGTGTGGTCATAGAGCCGGACCGTCACCCCTTCGGCAGCAAAGATAGTCTGGATCTTATCTCCGACGATCCTGGCTACTGTCTTGACATCCAGTGTCTTCGCCATCGCTTCGCCCACGCTGTTAAGGATGGCGAGCTCATCTACCCGGGCATTGAGTTCTTCCGTCCGTTCCTTGACCTTTTGCTCCAAGCTTTCAAGCAGCCCGGCATTTTCTAAGGCAATCGCGGCTTGATTCGCCAGCATCCCCAGCATGTCGCGGTCGGTCTCGTCGAATATGCCGTAGAGGGAGTCCATGTCCACGTAGAGGTAGCCGAGAATTTGATTCTGGGCGATAAGAGGCGCGATGATGCGACTCAACCCTGATTTTTTCGGAGTGATGAGTTGTACGGCCCGTGAAGTGCGTGCAGAGCCGATGTGCCTCTTGATGGAAGCAAAGACTTTCTCCGGTTTCTCCCCGCGCGGCAGGAAAGATTCTGCCACTTTTAGGTTTCCATCCTGCTCCCGAATTAGAATCACCCGCTCACCGCCGCTCAGCTCGGTGGCTTCTTCGACGAGAAAGGTTTGAAGCTCATCAAGGGATCTAAGTGCATTCAGTCTCAAGCTGGACTCTGCCAGGCGCTTGAAGGGCTCGCGCGGGTTCGATTCGATGTTCAGATGAGCTAACAGGCGCTCTTTTGGCAGTCTATGTTTTTTTCCATCTTTGACCCACAATTGTATGATCTCTCGGTTGATCTCAACTTTGTTTAGATAGTTACGTCGCAGTCCCACATCTTGCAAACTGGCAATCCCCTGCAGCAAAAAATCATAAGCCACTTTGAGCGCGTCATATGCTTCCGCCCTTTTTCCATTTGCTTGTAGCGCAAGCATGTGGCGCCACCAGATGCTTTGAGAGGGAAGATCGTCTACGACCGGAAAGTTGAGGTCGCGATGCATCTTGACAGCCTTTGAGGTAGCTTTCAACGCAGCAATGTGCTTTCCCTGCGCCGAATATGCCATCCCAAGCAATGTTAGTTGACCAATCTCCCTTGCAGGTACAGCATCATGGGAAATCTTAATCGCGTCCTTGAAATGTCGAATGGCAATTTTGCTTTTTCCCTCCAGAAGCGCAATTCGCCCAGCGAGATCCTCGACAAGTGCCATATGCGATCTAATTTTGGTGATGGAACGCATCTCTTCCACGTGTTGATGGGCATGCTCTAAGTCATGCAGCTCGATCTCGATATGTATAATATTGTTGATCGGAACAGCCCAAGTTCTATTATTTTCAAAACTTCTACGGCAAAATCGCATCGCTCGCCCATACAACCCAAGCTGGGAGTATTTATAGCCAAGAGCATTGGCAACCACAGTGATCCCGACCACGTGACCTGCCGCCTCATATGCCTGATGCGCCTGTCTTAAGAGCTTGATCGCTACACTCAGATCTGTCTCAATCATGCTCAAAATAGTCAGGGACCAGCCTTTGCCGACGTTGTCACCTGTCTGTTCACATAACCTTAGCGCCGTTTGTATAATATGATGGGCCTCTTCATTTCGTCCCAAACTGACATAACTGCTGGCAACCAGATTAAGCGCCAAGCCGGCATGGGAAGGATGATCCACTGAAAGAAACAGATCGGCCGCTTGCTGCGCGAGTCTTATGGATATATCATTTGGGCTATACCATGCCAGCCAGAACAATGCTTCTGCTTCTAGATATTTTTGCTTGCTTTGGCGGGCGAACTTCAAGGCAGAGGTTGCTGTTTGCCGGGTCTCTTCTTCCCTATCCTGCCAGGCTCGGAGATGTGCCATCTGATTTAGAGCCTGCGCTTTCAATGCCGGTTTATTCCCCTTTTTTGCGAGTCGCTCCATTTGCCTGACATCTCTTTCAGCCACCTCATATTTCAATTGGGCCAGGTAAGACTCTGATCGTAAATCAAGCAAGTCCATTTGAGCATCGGCCTTCACGTCCGACCTACTTAATTCTTCTGTGGCGAGCTCTATTGCCTTGGTGTGCTGTCCTGCCCAGGCCAGCTCACGGACGCGGGAAATAATCTCGGCGCTCCTGACTGGTCGGTGATTGCTAACTTTCCGGCTTTTCTCCCGCTTTTTCGCTTTATTTACAGGTAATGACGATCTTGCCATAACCGGACTCCTCTATCTTGTGGTCGGTGGCGATTTTTACATCCAATCATACTGCACCATCACGCCGGCGCCGGTTCCGACCCTGCATCCGGCGCGCTCGTACGCAGCTCCTTGAGCAGCTGCTGATCGAAGCCCGTGCCGCGCGGCAATTCCGTCTGGTTGAGACGCTCGCCGATCAGCGTATGCAGCATCACCTTGAGACCTGAGTACTTGTTTGCCAGTTCCCTCATCACCCTGGAAGGCAAAATGAGAAACTTGCTATCTTCTTCCGTAATAATGTTCGCCGTGCGCGCAACACCTGTCAGTGCCGCCATCTCGCCGAAGAAATCGCCTTCCCGCAAATAATTGAGGATGATGTAGTCATCATCTTTGATATATCCCACACCTACACTGCCCTGTAAGATGAAATACGCCGCGTCACTGGCTTCACCACGATAAACCACCATCTTTCCGCCGGGCGCTTCTGCTACGAGTGAGTTGGCAGCCAACCCGGCGCGCTCCTTGGCGCTCATCTCTGCCAGTCCTGGCATCCGGCTGATAAATGTCTCGATCTCGGATAGTGTCGCGGGGCGGCCCGCGCCAAGACGAGGCGCGGCTTCGATGCCCCGCAAGAGGTCAATGGTCCGTTTCCATTCGGCGCGTGACTGGCTTAAGCCGGGCATGAATAGAATCGCGATCCCTGCCGCCACCAGCATCAACGCGCTGATGAGATATAAGACCCGAATATCCATGTAATCTGCGAGGCCCGCGGCGCCCATGCCAGCCAGGAAGAGCACATCGCGGGCGACAAAAAAGGCGCTGCTCACCCGTCCGCGCATCTCCGCCGGTGTGTTGCGCTGTACGATCACGCGCCGTCCGATGGCCAGCGGCGCGTTAAAGATGCCCGAGATCGTGATCAACACGATCGCCAGGGGCACCGACTCCAGGTAGGCATACACCACACCGGTCAGCCCCATGCCGAGAAAGCTGATCGCCAGCCACGCGCCCGGCTGCAACCGGTCGAATAGCTTAGCCATCCATAAGCTTCCCACCACAAAGCCAACCGAGGTCAGGCCCTCCTGCAGACCATATTCGAACTCAGTCGCATCCAACGCCGTTAAAGCGAACGGCAGGAGCAACGTGTTGGAAAGACCGAAGGAGATCAACACGACGGTCAATACCGAGAAAAGGGAGCGCAGCACCGGCGTGCTCACCAGTTGATGCACTCCGGCGCGCAGGTTTTGGATAACCAGTGCGGCACTGGTCTCTTCCTCCACCTCGATGGGCTTGATCCGGATCAGTAAGATGCAGACTGCGGAGAAAAAGTAGGTGAGCGCGTTTACGTAGAACGCCCAATTGATGCTTGCTGCCGAGGCGATCAGACCCGCCGCGGCAAAGCCCACCGCTGTGGATCCGAACGAGCTGATCGCGATCAGGGAATTGGCGGCTGCCAGCTCCTCGTCGGTAGCCACCTCCGGCAGGACGCTCTCATGAGCCGGGTCGAAGAACTGGCTGACGGCACTGATGAGCGCCACGATCACATACAACCAGATCACGTTCAGCGGAACCAGAACCGGGACCAGCAGGATCAGCAGCCCGCGCAAAACATCGGCGCTGATCATGATTCGCTTGCGGTCATAACGGTCGACAAAAACACCGGCGAACAATCCCACCAGCAGGCTGGGCGCGGCGGTTGCCATGAGCATTAATCCTACACTCAACGCGGAACCGGTCAGGCGGTAGACGTAGATGGATGCAGCCAGCGATGTCAGGGAGATACCAATTGTTTCGACCAACTGGCCTGTCCAGAGCAGGGAGAAATTTCGGTTGCGAAATATAGCAAATGGGGAGGTGGATTTGTTCAATTCAGTTGCCCTCAGGAAAGCTGCTCGAGCTCTGCGATCATCCTTTGGATCAAGTCGAAGCCGCCCTGCCAGAAGTCCTGTGAGGTAATATCCAGCCCGGCCTCGGTGAGGATCCTGGGCGGCGACTCCGAGCCGCCATAGGAAAGTATCTTCAAAAAGCGCGGGACAAATTCCTCCCCCTCCTGCCTGTATTGCTGGTACAGCGCCAGCACAAGCAGCTGACCGAAGCTATAAGCATAGGTGTAAAAGGGGACATGGTAGATGTGCGGGACAAAGGTCCACTCCCATTTGAACTCATCCGCCACATCGACCGCGCTCCCAAATTGCTCATGCAGATTCTCCAGGTAAAGCCTGGTGAGGTCTTGCACCGATCCACCCTCTGCGACCAGGCGATAGGCATCGCGTTCAAAGAGCGTCAAATATGCCTGACGAATGATGGTCACATAGGCATCGTCAATAACGTATGCCAGCAGGTCACGACGCGTGGCCGCGTCCGTCTCCTGAGCCAGGAGACGATCGGTCAACTGCATCTCGGCAAAGACTGAGGCTGTCTCGGCAAGGGGGAGCGAGGGATGATACGTCATCACCGAATGGGAGTCCGCCAGCATATTATGGATGGCGTGACCGAACTCATGCGCCAGGGTGGCAACGTCACGCGCCCGTCCCTCATAATTCACCAGGATCCAGGGCGTGAGTGTGGGCAGCGCCGCATAACAAAACGCACCGCCTGCCTTCCTCTGGCGCGACTCTGAATCGACATGCCCTTCATCGAAGACTCGTTGCGCCAGCCCGGCAAGGCGTGGCGAAAAGTCCTGGAAGCTCTCCAGCACCATTTTCTTCGCAGCGGCATATTCGAATTTCTTATCCGATTGCACGAGTGGTGCATAAATATCATAGCGGCGCAATTTATCGAGACCCACCCAGCGCGCCTTCAGCGCAAAGTACCGTTGAAAAATGCCGACATTGTTGCGGCAGACCTCTAACAGGGTATCCACGACCGCATCGGGCAGATCATTTCCGAGATTGCGTGCGCTAATCGGCGAAGCGTAGCCGCGTAAATCCACGGCTTCCGCATTCCAATCGCGCACCCGGTGCAGGTAGATCTGGGCGAGGACTGATGAGTTTTCCTCGATGACACGATATAGCTCCTGATATGCAACCTCGCGGATCGCCGCGGAGGGGTGGCGGAAGTAGCCCCCGATCTGATCGCTGGTCAGGATTTTTTTCTCCCCATCTACTTCGAGAGCGAACGTAAATTTATTAACGATCAGATCATACAGATTGACCAGGGCATCGACGCCGTTCACATCCTTGACATTGATCATCCGTTCCTCGAGCTCGCTCAATGTGAATGGCTTGAACTGCCGCATGGCCTCGAGGAAATAGCGCAGATCGCCGCTCTGGCTGATCAGCCTCTTTGCTGTCTCATCGGGGAGATCTTTGAACCACAGGTCAAAGAAGAGGCCGCGGTTGCTCGAGTCCGCCAGAGTCTGCTCGACCCGATCGCGCAAGTCCAGCGCAGCAGGGTTTTGTGAGTCTTCGGAGAGCAGCAATTCGGCGTAGGCTTCGAGCCGGCTTGATTGCGTGTTGATCTCTTCAAGAATTTCGAGAATTTCCTGAAACTCCTGCACCGAGATCGACTCTGTGAGCCCCTCACGCCTTTTCTCCAAGTGCTGCAGCGCTTGCTCCAGTGCAGAGAAATGATTTTCCAGAGACTGGCTGACCGGTTCCTGCATCAGGTCGCTCAACGACCAACGTGCGGGTTGTTCCATTAAATCACTCCTTGGTGATCGAAATCCTAGCGGCAGACAGCAGCGCGCCTACTGCGACCTCTTTTTTTGCCGCGGGTTGGAGGCACACGCCACTAGAACTGTTTTGACCTGGAAGGGCGTCAAATGCGGGTGCTTGGAACGGATCAATGCTGTGAGTGCTGCGATATGCGGTGCAGCAAAACTGTTGCCGGTGGCAGTGATATATTGCTTTCGGTTCCAGGCTACTTCTACGTCTATGCCAGGGGCGCCAAACTCCACCGGCGGGTTAGGATTGTAATAATAGGTGAACGGATCGTTCTCTTCATTCGCAGCCACAGAAATCACAGATGAATATTGAGACGGATAACTGGGCCCCGAGATGTTGTTCACCGCAGAGACCAGTACGCTATTTTTGAAATAGGCCTGGTCGGCCAGATCATGAAAAAGACCGAAGTACTCTTCCAGGGAGGTGCTCAAGCTGAGGTTGATTACCTGCATATCATTCTCAATCGCCCAGTCCAACCCGGCGGCGAATTGAATGGCACGACCGCCCATATTACGTCCCAGCACCCGCACGCTATAAATTTCGGCATCCGGCGCGATCGAATGGATAATTCCCGCGCAGGCTGTTCCATGTCCTGCCAGGTCGGAGGGCTTATCGTCAGGCTTGATACGGTAATTGTTGTCCGCTCGCGTGTCGTATTCGACCAGCACGCCGCCGCGGACAGCCTCTCCCAGCGCAGGATGATCGTGCTCCACGCCGCTATCCACAATAGCCACCCGCACACCCTTCCCCCTGCTGCCGCCCCAGGCCCATTCGCGGGTGATCCCGGCCAGTGGACCTTCGGCGGCTAATTCCTGAATGGCTTCTTTGGTAAACTGTTGGGACCAGGCGGGCCGGATTTCTTCATCGGACATCACGACCCCTGCGCACTACGGCGCGGCCATACTCGGCGAATGTTCGTAGAATCTGCAGACACGCTTTGCGCTCTGCCCTGCCCAGAGCACTAATGCGATTGAACAAGTCTGCCAGTTCTGAAAGCTCTGCAAGTTCATCCGACTCCCCCATGGAGTTTTGAATCGCTGCCACCAACTCAGAGGAGTCTCCTTGCTCTTCTGCTAATCGGCCCAAGCTTTGAATCATGATTTCGGTGATATTCTCAATGTGCTGAGATTGCTCGATGGCAAGCGCAGCCTGGTGGGCGAACATCCCCATCAATTCCATGTCCTGCATGTCGAAGGTGGTGGCGTCGATCTTGTCGAGCACTTCCATGACGCCGATAATACGATCGTTTGCGGAGATGAGAGGTGTCGCCAGGATCGAGTTCGGGATATAGCCGGTGCTCTTGGCGAAATCCTGGTTGAAGCGCTTATCTTGCCGCACATTGGATGTAGCAATCGGCTGCCCGGTCATGAACACATAGCCTGCGATGCCTTTATCATAAGGGAACTTCGTCCCAACGAGGTCACGTTCCGAGGGACCAAATGCGACCTTAAATTCCAAGGCCTCCTCTTCTTCATTCACCAGGAGTATGGATGCCGCTGCCGCTCCGAAAATGTGGGCAGCCGTCTCTACAATAGAACTTAATAGTTCATCGTTTGAGTTTGGCAACGCTGCCCGACCTGCGGCTCTGATGGATTCCAAAAGCTGCTGCAATTGCCTGGAGAGGTTCTCTTCATAACTCGCTTGCTCTGGATTCATGTTCTTTTGCCTCTCATCTAAAAAGTGGCGTTGCGCGTTTTCTGTGCCTTCCAGTGCAATATATCTCAGGGATTAAGCCGCGCCTGTTAAAGATGGTGTGAGGAGTATATAGTAAAAGGTGGATTTTCCGCAATGTTTTCTCTCGCGGAAAATCCACCTTCCTTCAGCTGAAGATTGGATTAATTTTCAATCTGTTGGTATTCGTCGATCTCCGGGTTGAAGCGGAACTGTTGTTTGGTCGATTTGGAAGTATTCTTGGCAGTGCTTTTCCCCGTACTTTTCGCGAGGCTCAACCTGTGGGCGTTGACCTCTGTAGCCTTAGCGGTATTCTTGGCAGTGTTCTTGGCTGTCGCCTTGCTAAGATTGAGCTTATGAGCGCTGACTTCAGTGGCTTTGGCAGTGTTCTTGGCAGAGCTTTTCGCCGTGTTTTTGGCGAGGTTTAGCTTATGGGCGCTGACCTCTGTAGCCTTAGCGGTATTCTTGGCAGTGTTCTTGGCTGTTGCCTTGCCGAGATTGAGCTTATGAGCGTTGACCTCGGTAGCCTTCGCGGTATTCTTGGCAGTGCTTTTGGCTGTCGCCTTGCCGAGATTGAGCTTGTGCGCGCTGACTTCGGTGGCTTTGGCGGTGTTCTTGGCGGTGCTTTTCGCCGTGTTTTTGGCGAGACTCAACCTGTGGGCGCTGACTTCCTCGGTGGTGACAAAACTATCGAGAATTTCACGCTCCTCATTGGGGAGAGTAGCGCGCAGGGCGGACAGCTTCTTGAGCAGTCGCTTGGTGGCTTGCTCCTGAGTGGTTTTCATATCGATCTCCTTTTGAACATAATCTGGTCGTTCATCCCACTATAACCATTCTATGGGCATTTGTATGTCACCTGAGCGACATAACGACTAAAACAATAAACTATTTTCCAGTTCTTCAAGCGCCTTTCTGTTCAGAACCAGGATGCGCCCCCGGCCCGTGATCAGCCAGCCAGCCCGTCGCCATTTGCCAAGGGCTTTCGCCACTGTCTGGCGGATCAGCCCGGCGCGATGAGCCAGCTCATCCTGCGAGATCGTAACATATCCTTTTTCCTGTTCCTGTGCCTCCAGTTCCAGTAAAAGTCTTGCCAGGCGCGCCTGGGCATCCATGAACGCTAATGCACTCTCCCGTTTTCCGCTCATTTGCAGTCGTTCGGCAGTGATCTCCAGCAGCCGAAGGGTTACTTTATGGTCACTTTCCACTACTTTTCGGAACGTACGGCTGGGGATGATCAGCACTTCGCTCATCGTACGCGCGATGGCACTGGTGGAATGAGATTTCCGTGTAAGAATGCCGAGCTCACCCAGTAAATCGCCACTGCGCATCTCGCTGATCGCCATTTCACGGCCGTCCTGGCTGTTAAGAATAATCGATATGCTTCCATGACGGACAATATATGCCGCTTCTGCAGGATCACTCTGCAAGAAAAGAATATCTCCCTTTTCCAGGTGTCGGAACGAACATTCCTGTGCCAGCGACAACAATGCCGTCTCACTTAAACTTGCAAACAAAGGAATGTCCGCAAGAAAGCTCTGGATCCCTGAAACAGCATCTTCTTTCGCTCTCATCACCTAAGCCTTGATGTCTTCAACTTTGTGGACACAAGTTCGTATAGCAGCAACCCGGCACACCGACGTTAGTTACTCTCCATGAGAATCCGGATATTCGCAGGGGGCGTTTGTGGAACCAGATCACAGCCGGGCCAGACGGCATCCACTCCCGCCTGTTTCGCAACGCGTACAGCTTGAGCGATTGCAGCTTGATCTCCCTGCCATAAGGTCGCGACAGGATCAATGTTCCCAAATAGCCGCGTGCTGGTCAACACCTGACGGGTTTCAGCGAGGTCATTCAACTGGTCGACGGAGATCGCGCCTGCACCCGTTTGGGCGAGCAAATGGAGAGACTTATTCGTATTTCCACAGATGGACAGCACACACGGTTTTTGTAGTTGCTCGATCAAGTGCTTTTCGGCAGGAAAAACAAAGCTTTCGTATTTCGCCGGGCCGATGAAGCCCGGTGACCCGCCCATATCGTGAATCGTGATGAAGTCCGCGCCGGCATTGCGGTAGACCTGTGCGACACGAGAGAGGAAAGAGGAAAGATGAAATAGCGCCTCCCGGATCGTTCCCGGATCTCGTTTCATGTCCGCAAATAGCCCACCCGGCTCGATGAGAAATAGCAGCAGTGTGAACGGTCCGGGGATCATCCCACCGATGACCGCATCACTGCCGATATCGTCTTTTATTAACTCCAACGCCTCACAAACCAGCCTGATCCTGCCTCGATTGAGAATCTCAAAGCTATCCCCGATTTCCGAGGTGATGAACTTTACCGAAGGGAACAGCGGTTTTGTCACCCGGGGGAAAGCGGAGTCGCCATTGTGACGGAAATCGATGGATGCGCCAATAGCCTCGGCCTCCACGCACATGTCCAGTGGCGCGACGGCTGATGGCAAGCCGCTCAACTTGAAGGTGCTGGCTGAGGCTCTGGCCATCTTCGTCGCGTCGGTGTGTGCTTCCGGCAGGCTGATCCCTTCGCTTCGCAATCCCTCTGCCGTGACATGGATCAGCCCGCTGAACGCGGGCTGAGAGTCGATCGTTTTGCCAGAAAGTAGATCAAGGATTGTCTGACGGCTCGTCACGGATCCCCGATTATCCACTCATCACAGATTGCTTTTTGACTGCTTTCACAATAGCTGTCACATGCTCGGGAGTGTTTCCACAGCACCCGCCGACAACCCTGGCGCCCAGCTCGATATACTTCAAGGAAAACGATGCCATATCCTCAGGACTCATGTCATATATCCCTTGTTCGGTCTCGATGTCCATGCGCGGGACGCCCGCATTCGGCTTCACCCATATGGGAACTCCGGGGACGGTCGCCGCGTATTCCTTTACGACAGCTTCCATATTCTCGAGCGTGGTCCCGCAATTCGCGCCGACCATGGCTGCACCCATCTCGCTATACTTTTTAATCACATCTTTCGGTTTCACGCCCATCATGGAGCGCGTGCCGCGATCATAGCTGAAGGAGACCACAATGGGCAGGTCGGTGGCGGAGCGCGCCCCTTCGAAGGCAGCCGTCGTCTCTTCCAGGGCAAACATGGTTTCGATCAGGAGCAAGTCTACGCCGCCTTCGGCGAGGGCTCTGGCTTGCTCGGCAAAGGTCGCTTTGACTTCCTCTGCTTCGAGTGGACCATAGGGCTTGATCAATGCCCCGACCGGTCCCATCGAGCCGGCGACCAGAACACCCTCACGCGTGGAGGCAGCCTGCCGTGCAATTTCGGCGGCGCGGATGTTCACTTCCGGGGTACGGTCCTGATACTTCGAGTCCTTCATACGCATGCGTGTCCCGCCGAAGGTGCAGGTGAGAACGATATCCGAGCCTGCCTCCACGAACGAGCTGGCAAGTTTCAGGAGTATGTCCGGGTTGTCGATGATGAGATCCTCCGGCGGGCGTCCAGGTTTGAGTCCCATCTTCTGTAGATTGGAACCGGTCGCTCCATCTGCAACCAGGATTTCGCCGGCGTTGAGTCGTTCGAGAAATTTGTTCATTGATTCTCCGTGTATCACCACCAGGGGTCACGAAGGTACACGAAGGTTTTCTTTTCCTTTGTGCTCCTTTGTGTTCTTTGTGGTAAACCAAACTCACTTCATAAAGTTCTTCGCCATCGGATCCGGTTGGCGATTCGGGATAAGGTGGGCGATATGCTCAAAGGGCTCGCTCATGTGCGGGAAGCTGGTGGCGAGCATGAACTGGTTCTGAAATTCCGGGTCGGTTGGCAGTTCGAATCGTTCCACCCTGCGCGTGACTGCATCGATCTCATTGCGCTTCTCGACGTTGAGCAGCGCAATCCGGGCGCCGTCTCCAGCCGCATTGCCCACAGCATAGACCCTGTCCAGTTCGCAATCGGGGATCAAGCCGATGAGCATGGCTTTCTCTTTATCAATATAGCTTCCAAAACCGCCAGCCAGGATAATTTTATCTGGAGATTGCAGCCCGCTGCGTTTGAGGAGCGTGCGCGCGGCGGTAAACAGGGCTGCCTTGGCAAGCTGAATCTGTCGCACATCCTGCTGGGTCATAGGGATATCTCTGCTGATCGAAGTTTCCCCCGCCCAGGCAATGACATACTCCCAGCCGTTTTCTCCCTCGCGCACTCGATTTAAATTCAGGTTCTTCTTGAATTTGCC
>DATHTH010000368.1:0-4339 GCA_035463495.1 Anaerolineales bacterium
GCGCAAATGGACGACATCCAGAAGAACAAAGCCAGCCACGTCCCCTTTACCAGCGTGGAGCCCGGGCAGATCGCGGTCGTGGCAGTCTCTCCCGGCGCAGGCTTGAGCCGTATCTTTGCCAGCCTGGGCGCAGCCGCCGTCGTGGAGGGCGGGCAGACCATGAACCCATCCACCCAGGATATTTTGAACTCCTTCGAAAACCTGCCCACCGACAAGATCATCATCCTGCCCAACAACAAGAACATCGTGCTGGCGGCGAACCAGGCGAAGGAAGTGACCGTCAAGCAGGTGGCAGTTGTGCCCAGTCGCAACATCCCACAGGGACTGGCTGCCATGCTCGCCCTGCAGCCCGATGAGGACCTGCAAACCGTCGCCGAGAAGATGAACAAGGCCCTGGAGCACGTGCGCACGGGAGAAATCACCACGGCAACCCGCTCTGTCGAGATCGATGGCGTGAAAGTGGAGACCGGCCAGGTGATCGCGCTGCTGGATGGCAAGCTGGTCGCGGCCGCGGGCTCGGTGGAGGAGGGCTGCTTTGAGTTTCTGGAGAAAGCCAGCGCCGGCGAGCATGAGCTGATCACCCTCTTTTACGGCCAGGAGATCTCTCACGCCGAAGCCAACCGCATAGCAGACGCCATCCGGAACAGGTATTCGGGGCAAGAAGTCGAAGTGCAGGAGGGGGGGCAGCCGCACTACCAGTTCATCATTTCGGTTGAGTGACACCCTCACCTATAGCTCCTATCACACGGATAGTGGCGAGTGTCACTGAATATCGCAGATACGGCATTGCAGCCGTGATTCCCTGCTATCGGGTGGAGAGGGAAGTCCAGTCTGTTCTTCGAAATATTCCCGGTTTTGTAAAACATATCATCGTCGTAGACGATGCTTCGCCTGACGCTACCGCAGACCTCGTGGCTGCGTCTATGGAAGAGGATGAGCGCATTCTTCTGATCCGCCACCCGTCGAACCAGGGGGTGGGCGGGGCGATGGTCACGGGCTATCGCAAAGCGCTCGAGCTCGGGGCGCAGATCGTCGTCAAGATCGACGGCGATGGGCAGATGGATATGGCTCACCTGCCCAGCCTGCTTGCCCCGCTGATCGAGGGCACGGCGGATTACACCAAGGGCAACCGCTTCCGGGATTTCAAGTCATTGCAGAGGATGCCGCTGGTCCGACGCATTGGCAACCTGGCGCTGGGCTTTCTTGCCAAGTCTGCCACAGGCTATTGGAATCTATTCGATGCCACCAACGGATTCGTCGCCATCCGTTCAGAAGTCCTTGCGCAGCTGCCGCTCGACCAGATCGACCGCTCGTATTTCTTCGAGATCTCCATACTGGCAAATTTGTATCTGACCGGCGCGGTGGTAAAGGACGTGCCCATGCCGGCGCGCTACCGGGACGAGGTATCGAGCCTGTCGATCCAACGAGTTCTCTTAGAGTTTCCGCTTAAGCTCCTGACCACCCTCATCCGCCGTCTGGTGCTGAAAAATTTCATTTATGATTTCTCGATGGCAAGCATTTATCTTCTCGTGGGACTTCCCCTTTTGATGTTCGGACTCGTCTTCGGCATCACCAGGTGGATCCAGTATGCCAGCATCGGCGTCCCTGCACCCACGGGAACAGTGATGCTGCCGACTCTCTCGGTGCTGCTGGGGATTCAATTCCTCCTGTCTGCAATTGAAATAGACTTGCGTTCCGTCCCCATTGAGCCGCTCTCGAACCCTCTCCCCGCGAGAGAGGGCAGGGTTAGGGCTGATTAACTTCCGTTCCCCACGATCTCCGCCGGTCCGCCGGGGCGGGCAACCAGCACTTGCTCCACACCCTTGATCTCACGCAGCTTCTGTTCGACGATCTGCGCTTCACTCTCGGGGCACATCACATGGACATTCGGTCCTGCATCCACGGTATAGCAAACTGGCAGTCCGTCCACCCGCCACTGGCGGACACACTGCATCACCTCGAGCGAAGCCGGCTTCCAATAATGTAACGCAGGCGTGGAGGTCATCATGACAGCATGCATCATATCCGAGTCCAGCTCAACAATAGAGGCAAAAGCGTTGAAGTTGCGCTCGAGGATCGCTTTGCGGCAAATATTCAGCCGGCGGGATGTATCTGCCACCCTCGCCGGCTGCAATGGACTGGTCCCGGCAACGCTGTGACCCTCCGTGGAACCGATCTTCTTCTGCGCCGCGCTGACGACAGCAACGCAGTCCACCAGCTTCCAGTGCTCCGGTGGAGCAATCGAAAACGCAAACGAATCTTCATCACTCGTGCCAGCCTGCCACTCGACGAAGCCACCCGGGATCGAGCGCGCCGCCGAACCCGATCCGCGCCGCGCCAGGCGTGAGAGCTCGGGTAGGCTGAGGTTCAACCCCGCGGCTTTGCTCCCCGCCAGAGCCAGCGCCGCAAACGCCGAAGCGGACGAGGCGATCCCCGCCCCCGAAGGGAAGTTGTTCTCACTTACCACCTCAGCCCGCTCGTGGATGTTCGCCATGCCGCGGATGATATCGAGGATATACGAGATGCGGTCCCGCCCGGGTCCAGTGATCTCGCGCCCGTTGATCGCCAGCTTATCCAACGGCAGCGATGACTGAAAACTGACCGTTGTGCGAGTGAACAATCCATCCAGGTTCACGGAGATGGAACCGTTGGAGGGGAGGCGCAGTGTGTTATTGCGATTGCCCCAGTATTTGATGAACGCGATATTCGCTAAGGCTTGGGCTGTGGCGGTGGTCATGGGGCGATGATACCACTATCTCGGCGGCGACCTTTTGCAGGATGCTACGCAAAGACCCAAGCCGAGCTTGTTGTTTTTTCAAGCCCTGCACTGGTAATGAGCCAGTGCAGGGCTGTCGACGTGTGTTCGTGGAGGAGAAGAAAGGAGCGAGCCAGCACGTCCCGATGAGCAAAACGGTGGGCAGCTAACGGCACAAGGCTCCAAGATCATTCTTCGCCTGCAATGCGAATCCCCAGGCGATGTAAGACCGGGTCGCGGAGTCAAGGTCAAGTCCGTAGAAAGCTTCCATACCACAGGCCACCGCTTTCGCTTGTGCGATATAGGAGCGGGTAGCCGAATCCACTGTGCTGGCTTCCGCTTCGGCTGCCTTAGCCTTAGCCCACGCGGCGTAGGCTGTGTAAGAACGGGTGGCAGAGTCGACATTGTCGCCGAGGAATGCGGTAGCGTTAGCTCTCTGGACCACCAGAACAGTGACCGCTAACAGGAAGATGGTAACGAGCAGGCTAAAGAAACGATTGGTATACATTTTGATCTCCTTTCTGGTTCAACCAGTTATAATATTTTCAGAAACCTGAGCTGGTCTCTACTCTGCCCATACTGTAGCAAATCGTCGTTCCGGTTTGGTGACAGGAAATGTCACTCAAAATGTCACAAAAAGTGTCACTTACTCGTAATCTGAAGCGATAACCTTTATCTCGAAATTGATGCAAGAACAGCACTCTTTTGGCTACTGGCTCAGGCTCAAGAGAAAGGCGCTCGACCTCACTCGCGAAGCGCTGGCTGACCGCGTCGGGTGTTCTGTGTCAACCATTCGCAAGCTGGAAGATGAAGAACGGCATCCCTCCGCGCAGATTGCTGAGCTGCTGGCTGAAATCTTCGACATCCCCACCAATGAACGGACAGCCTTTTTACGATTTGCGCGCGGCGACTGGAGATCAGCCTTCACCCAGAGCGACGAGGAGTCCCCCTGGCGCGTCTCAACACCAGCGCTACTTCAACAACCCCATTCGAATATACCGGCAACCTTCACTTCGTTAATTGGGCGGGATCAGGATATTGCGGCTGTCCAGGCCTATTTGACCAATCCAGAGATCCGCCTGGTCACCTTGATCGGCCCGCCGGGAATCGGCAAAACACGCCTGAGCATCGAGTCGGCGAGGGAGTCATTGGACGAGTTCTCCGATGGTGTTTTCTTTGTCGCGCTGGCTCCGCTGGATCAACCATCCCTGCTCCCTTCTGCCATTGCACAGGCGCTTGGGTATGTTGAAAAAAATAACCTGTCTCCCGAGCAACGTCTCATGGAAGGCATCGCAAATAAACGAATACTAGTTGTGCTGGATAACTGCGAGCACCTGGTTGAAGATGTAGCTCAGCTTGCCTCTGCCCTCCTTTCCTCCTGCCCTCACTTAAAAATCATCATCACCAGCCGCGAAGCGCTAGGGATCGCTGGTGAATGGCTTTATTCGGTACCGGCACTGGAACTGCCGAAAGAGCATTCCATCGTTGAAATAGAGACTATTTCGGAGTTTCCGGCTCTGGTGTTGTTTGCCGAGCGTGCCCGCGCAGCTCGTTCCGATTTCGCACTGAACGCCGAAAACATCC
>DATHTH010000369.1:0-6447 GCA_035463495.1 Anaerolineales bacterium
TGGCTGACCCAGGCGCACCCACAAACTCTGGCTATTGACGAAAGTGGACGGCGTGTCCAGCATGGCAACCGTTGCCACTATTGCGTAAACTCACCGATCTATCACGCCGCTGCCCGGCGAATAGCGGGCGCGATGGCTGAACGTTTCGGTAAAAATCCCCATGTCATTGGCTGGCAGATCGACAATGAGTTTTGGCGTCCGTGTTATTGCGAAATTTGCGAGGCCGAGTTCCAGCGATTTCTGCAAAACCGCTATGGGGATCTGGAGACCCTCAACCGGCGCTGGTCAACTGCCTATTGGAGCCAGACTTATTTTGACTGGGAGCAGATCCCGTTGCCCCGAGGCAACCATAATCCCGGACTGATGCTGGAACACAAACGCTTTATGACCCACAGTTATATTCGCTTTCAAAAAGCACAGATTGACGCTATGCGTCCCCAGCTTGCGCCGGGAGTCTGGATCACGCATAACTTTATGGGTTGGTTCGATGGTTTCGACCACTATGATTTGAGCCAGGATCTGGACATGGCGACCTGGGATTGGTACATTGGAATGGGACGCAACGACTATGCCATCTCGGGAGCCATGCATGCCATCGTGCACGGATATAAAAACCGTAACTTCTGGGTGATGGAAACCCAGCCCAATCAGGTCAACTGGGCAAGCGCCAACAATAGCCTGGAACCCGGTGAGACGCGCGCCCTGGCTTGGCATGCCGTCGGTCATGGGGCAGATGCCTGGCTCTACTGGCAGTGGCGCGCGGCCTACGGCGGGCAGGAACAATATCATGGAACGTTGGTCGACCAGTCCGGCCAGCCCCGCCCATTTTATAACGACGTGAGAGCCCTCGCTGCAGATTTTGCAGCGGCCTCCCCCATCCTGATGGATACCATCCCTGCAGCCCAGGCAGCTTTGCTTTATTCCTTCGACAGCCGCTGGGCGTTACAAAACCAGCGACACCATCGAGATTTCGATTATGTGAAGCACTTTGTTCACTATTATCGACCCCTGGCGATCCGCAATATCTCTGCCGCAGTGATCTCGCCAGATGCACCACTGGATGGGTACAAACTTGTCGTCGCCCCCTCATTGAATGTCTTAACCGAATCGCAGGCTCATGCACTATGCGAGTTTGCCCGGGCAGGTGGGCATGTGGTGCTAACCGTGCGTACCGGCATGAAAGATGATGCCAATGCTTTACTTCCCATGCGCCAGCCGGGCTGGCTGCGGGAGGCGGCTGGCGTGGAGGTGGAAGATTACTACGCGCTTCTGGAGCCGGTCCTCGTGCATGCGGAAAGCTGGGATGGCCATGCACAGATCTGGAGTGAGCGGCTCAACGTTCTCGATTTCGAGAGCACCCACGTTCTGGCGCGTTATGGCGCGGGACAGGGTTGGCTCGAAGGTCAGCCTGCGGTGACAGTTAATAACTACGGCACGGGCAAAGTCTACTTTGTGGGTGCCTATCTCGATGACACCGCGCAGGATGCCTTATTCGATACTATTCTGCACGAAGCGGATCTCCAACCGGTGTTGGAGACACCACCGGGGGTGGAAGCCTGCTTACGGGTCGGTACGGATGGGCGCGAGGTGTTTATCCTGATCAATCATCGTGGCGCGCCGCAAATAGTATCGCTCCCCTGGCAAGCACATAATCATCTGAGTGGACAGATAGTGGCTACGCTGGCTCTCGAACCTTATGGCGCAGCTGTTCTCCTGCGAGTGTAGGAAAGCGAGTATGAGGATGCTCATTCACCGAATTGTTAGTAGACCTTTCAGCCAAATGTGCTTCTGGGCATCTTAAAAACGATCTTCTCCTCATCTTCTGTACATTTGCCAACAGAATGCGCATTCCTATTCGTGAACTCTTGACTACACTCATAACCGCACATGAAGCTTAAGGCAATCCTTAAAGCTCTTTTTGCAGTTACTGTTTGGGGTGCCTCGTTCGTTGCGACCAAAATCTCCCTGGAGTATGTGGCGCCCAATACAATTGTTTGGCTGCGTTTCACAATGGGCGTGATTATTCTTGGTGTAGCAGTTGCACTCTACAGACAATTCTCCATCCCGAAAGGATCTGACTGGGGTTATTTCGCAATTCTTGGTTTTCTGGGTATCACATTCCATCAGTGGCTGCAATCGACAGGGCTTCTCACAGCGCAGGCAACAACAACGGCATGGATTGTGACCAGCACGCCTATATTCATCGCACTGTTGGGCTTTTTTATTCTAAGGGAGCGTCTCACCTGGTATCAAACCTCAGGAATCGTGTTGGCTGCCGTAGGGGTATTATTGATTGTTACCAAAGGCAACCTGACGGCACTCTCAGCCGGCTTTTCCACCCCTGGGGATTTTTTGGTTCTCATCAGCGCGGTCAACTGGGCGGTTTTTTCGACGCTTTCCCGCTCGGGACTCAAAAAGCATCCGGCAGCTCTCATGATGTTTTACGTCATGACCTTCGGTTGGCTTTTCACGTCCATTCTCTTCTTTGCAGGCTCTGGAACAAGTGAAATTGCCACAATCCCATGGGACGGCTGGATTGCCATTTCTTTCCTCGGAATTTTTTGCTCAGGCATTGCCTATATCTTCTGGTATGACGCCCTGCAAGTGCTCCCGGTTGCCCAAACGGGAGCGTTTCTCTATCTGGAGCCGATTATTACGGTCATTGTTGCTTCCCTTTTGATTAGGGAGGAGATATTGCTCGCAACGCTGATCGGGGGCATAACTATCCTTATTGGTGTCTGGTTGGTCAACCGACCTGGTCCGCGGGCCCAGGTCGTGGAAGAGACTGCTTCGTCCTAGATCGCTACAGGAAGGAGGCATAATTCTGATCTGTTCCACCAGGGAGGCACTTCAGGAGCTGCCGCCATCACAACTGTCTTATGAAGAAAGCCTGCCTCTCCATCTGCTACTTAAATCCCTGAAAATTCATGCGGAATCTCATGTCATTTCTGATTGAGTGGGAGTATAATGGAATCACCATATTCCCACGAAACGGAGGAAAGTACCATGGCAAGAGTAGCATTCGAAAATGTCGTCAAGCGCTATGGCGACGTGGTCGCTGTCAACAACCTCAATATCGATGTTGCTGACAAAGAATTCCTGGTTCTGGTCGGTCCATCCGGCTGCGGTAAGACCACGGCCTTGCGCTGTCTCGCCGGGCTGGAGGAAATCTCGGATGGAGTCATCCGGATCGGCGAACGGGTGGTGAACGATGTCGCACCCAAAGACCGTGATATTGCCATGGTCTTTCAATCGTACGCCCTCTATCCCCACCTGTCTGTGTATGACAACATGGCATTCGGCTTGAAGCTGCGCAAGGTGCCGAAAGACGAGATCAGGCGCCGGGTCAATGAGGCGGCCGATATTCTCGGCATTCGCGACCTGCTCGAACGCAAGCCGCGCCAGCTCTCGGGCGGTCAGCGCCAGCGCGTGGCGGTAGGGCGCGCCATCGTGCGTGAGCCCAAAGTCTTCCTGTTCGACGAGCCGCTCTCCAACCTGGATGCCAAGCTGCGCGTGGCAATGCGCGCCGAGATCAGCAAGCTGCACCAGCGCCTGGCGACGACCTTCATTTATGTGACCCATGACCAGATCGAAGCCATGACCATGGCGACCCGCATCGCAGTCATCAATAAGGGCCTTTTGCAGCAGCTGGATACGCCGCAGAATCTGTATGACCGCCCGAACAACCTGTTCGTCGCCGGTTTCATTGGTTCCCCGGCTATGAACTTCTTCCCGGGCAAGCTGAGAAGGGACAACGGCAAGCTCATTGTAGATACGGGCGATTTCTCCGTAGCGATCCCTGCCAAATTTGCCAAGCCCTATGAAGCCCATGCCGGCAAGGATATTATCTTTGGCATTCGCCCCGAGAACATCCACGATGCGGATTTTATTCCCCCGAACATCGATGTCGAGAAGGTTGCTGTAAAAGTGGATGTGACCGAGCTCATGGGCAACGAGATCTTCCTGTATCTGGTGAGTGGCAAGAACACCTTTGTCTCCCGCGTGGACCCACGCTCTAAATTGCGCGTCGGACAGCAGGCAGATGTCGCCTTCGATATGGACTCCATTCATATTTTCGATGCGGCGACCGAAGAAGCCATCCGATAAGCTGCATTTGATTTAACCGACACAGGCATGACCCTTCGGTCATGCCTGTTTTTTGATTTATGAACGTTGCGAATTTACTTTGTTAGAACTCTTGATAATATTTGGCTTTATTGCTATCATCGAAGCGCTGGCGTCTTCAACACTATACCATCAGAGGTGCACTCTGTCCGCGTTCTACTGGCTTCCCGTCTATCAAAATGTTAGAAGTTTTAACAAACACGCGGCGGTGGACCTGATCCGCTTCGCGGAGCGGGGTATTTCGAGAGCAGATCTGGCAGACCGAATGGGGCTAACGCGGGCGGCGGTGACCGTCATCATCAATGACCTGATTTCCAATGGCATTATTCTAAATACCGAAAGCCGTTCCACAGCCGCGGGCCGTCCGCCTGTGGTGCTCGAGATCAATCCGGAACAGGGCGTCGTGGCGGCTGTGGATATGGGAGCCATGCACCTGAGTGTGGCGCTCGGGGACTTCTCCGCCCGTATCCTCGAAGAGACCGAAGTGCCCTTCTACGTCGACAAGGGTCCGGAGCACTGCCTTGAGCAAGCCGACCAGGTCCTCCGGGAATTGCTGCACAGGCGCGGGCTCAGAACCACCGATCTGGCAGCGATCGGCGTCGGCGTCCCGGGCCCGGTGATCGCGGAAAAAGGAATGGTGATGGCGCCTCCCATCATGCCGGGCTGGGACCGCTTCCCGATCCGCAGCACACTCGAACAAAAGTGGGGCACCATCGTCACATTAAATAACGATGCTGAGCTGGGTGCACTGGGTGAATGGGCCCATGGCGCCGGACGAGGAGAACGAAATCTGGCATTTATCAAGGTGGGGAGTGGAATTGGCGCAGGCTTAATCATTAATCAACAAATTTACGGCGGCACTACGGGTTCAGCCGGTGAAATAGGACACCTGACTGTGGACGAGAATGGTCCCTTGTGCGCCTGTGGAAATCGCGGCTGCCTGGAGGCATTTGCGGGCGGGCAAGCGATCGCCGCGCAAGCCCGTAAGGTGGTGGGCTCCGGCAGGCGCACCTTGCTCTCCGAGCACAATCTGGACTCGATCACGGCGCGCGATGTCGCAGAGGCAGCCCGTCGGGGCGATCTGCCGGCACAGGAAATCATGAAACGCTCCGGCACGTTTGTGGGAATTGCGATTGCCGGTTTAATTAACCTGTTTAATCCAAGTACCGTTATCATTGGAGGAGGCGTGGCGCAAGTTGGCGATTTGCTAACGGCGCCGATCCGACAGGCTGTGCGGGAGCGGTCGCTGCGTGCCTCGGAGCACAGTGTCCGAATCACGACCGCCATGCTCGGCAGGCGTTCATCCTTATTGGGAGCGCTGGTTCAAGCGATCAATATCGCCATTCATGAGCTGATCGAGCATCGGAACCACCTGCCGAAGCATCTCGTCCCGGCTGCACACATTGAACCGGTCACAGAATCAAGCATTACGTGAAAAGGAGGTGATGTCTTATTGACAGGAAGAGTCTATAGTCCTATTTGCCGAAATCGAAGAATACAAAACCTACTATTATCCTAATCTAGGAGAAGAGAAATATGAAAACCAAATTTTCGCTGCTGTTCAGTGTGCTCATCATCGCCAGCATGATCCTTGCTGCCTGTGGTGGCGCCGCTGCAACACAGGCCCCGCCACCCGAAGAACCGGCCACTCAGCCGCCGGCGACCGAAGAACCCGCCGCGACCGAGGAGCCCGCAGCAACCCAGGAACCGGCTGCCGAGCCGGCAGGTACACTGCGCATCTGGGCAGATGATACCCGCGCCCCGATCCTTCAGGATCTGGCCGATGAAGTCCTTGCCGCCTACAATCTCGAGCTTGTCGTCGAATTGAAGGCCTCAATTCGCGATGACTTCCAGGTCGCTGCTCCGCTGGGTGAGGGACCCGATATCATCGTGATCGCCCATGACCAGGCCGGTACGCTGGTCGCCAACGGTTTGCTGGCGCCAGTGGACCTGGGCGAAAAGGAAGCTGAGTTTGCCCCGCAGGCTCTGCAAGCCTGTACTTTTGACGGCGTGCTGTACTGTCTCCCCTATGCCACCGAGAACCTGGCTTTCTTCTACAACACCGAGCTGGTCGAAACCCCGCCGACAACTTGGGATGAGGTCGTTGCAGTCGGTGAGGAACTCAAGGCTGCTGGTGAAGTTGACTACATCATGGCCATCACCGGCACAACGTACGACGTGTATCCGCTCTTTACCTCCTTCGGCGGCTTTATTTTTGGTCAGGATGCGGCAGGCAACTGGAATCCCCAGGATCTGGGCGTGGACAGCGCGGGAATGATCGAAGGCGCCACCTGGCTGGCTGAGAATGTCGCCAATGGCAAC
>DATHTH010000370.1:0-2796 GCA_035463495.1 Anaerolineales bacterium
GAGCGGGCTAACTATTGCGTAAGAGGAACAACTTCCTCTTATCTGCTTATGGGAGGAAGAACTTCCTCTTTTTACGCATTTTCCGTTCTTAGGAGGAACAAATCTTCCTCCTATCACATCTGTTAAGCATCTTAGGAGGAAAATTTTCTATAATATCACGCATCGTCCTCCACAACGATTCGTTTGCCTGGACTATAAAACAAAATCTTCGTCACAGCAAGAGGCATACATGGCAGCCGTCAAACTCCTCGACAGGGTCCGTGAACAACTACGCCTGAAACATTATTCCTATCGCACAGAAGAAACGTACATCCATTGGATCAAACGCTATATCCTTTTCCATCAAAAGCGCCACCCGGGCGAAATGGGCGATGAGGAAATCCGTGCATTTTTGATCCACCTGGCAGAAAAAGAGCAGGTTGCTGCCTCCACACAGAACCAGGCGTTCAGTGCGCTCCTGTTTCTGTATAGGCATGTATTGAACAAGGAATTGAGAGTCGACTACAAATCCCTAGGTGCATCCCGCCCGAAGCATTTGCCGACCGTCCTTACAAAGGAAGAAACCCAGAAAGTGATCGATTGTCTGGGTAGTGAATACCAACTCATGGCAAAACTGCTCTATGGGAGCGGTCTGCGCGTTACGGAGTGCTTGCGTCTCAGGATTAAAGACATCGATTTTGACTATAAGACAGTCACCATCTTTGATGGCAAGGGTGAAAAGGATCGGGTCACGGTCCTGCCCGAAAGCCTCATTCCCCTGCTTAAAGCGCAGCTGGAACGGGTCAGAAGAATTTATGAAAGAGATAGAAAAGCTCAGCTTCCTGGCGTATCAATGCCCTCACCGGCACTGGCCCGCAAATATCCGAACGCAAGCCGCGAATGGCCGTGGCAGTATCTATTCCCGGCTTCCGCATATTCCAGCGAGCCCCGCACCGGGGAGAAATTCCGCCATCACCTGCATCCGAGCAACCTTCAGAAGGCGGTCCGGCAGGCGGCTCGCCGGGCAGGGGTGGACAAGCCCGTCAGCCCGCATACATTCCGTCATTGCTTTGCTACCCATCTCCTTCAAAGTGGTTACGATATCAGAACTGTGCAGGAATTACTTGGCCACAAGGATGTCCGCACGACTATGATCTATACCCACGTGCTTCAGCGCGGCGGGCTGGCGGTGAAGAGCCCGTTGGATGGTTAGAAGTGTTGCTTCGGGCTGGGTCTCGATACACCTTTCGCCACAAGCGCTCAAGGGTACTCGACCACCAGCCCTCGCAGTGACAGACTAAAACAGAACTCCCGGAAATCCGGGAGTTCTCTTGTTTACGGGGTCGGGGTTGCTGCGGGTGTGCCGGTGCCTTCAGCCTCCGGGTCCGCCACGACCTGGCCAGCATAGAGGATCGTCTGGGGCGGCTCGGTATCCTCGGGATAACCCTGCACTTCCAGCAAGTGCTCCACCAGGAATCCCTGCAGGCGGGAGCCCTCCCAGCTCCCGTCTCCGAAAATATCGGCGCCTGCCGATGTGGAACCGGAGCCCGCCTCGCGTCCGCTGCCCAGGGAGATCCCTTCAAACGAGGTCAGGTCCAGCCCGCCGCTGCGCTCGCCCAGGTCGGAGTTGTGGCACGAGATACATCCCTGCGAGCCGGGGAACCAGATGCTGTTCTCGACGAACAGCGGCTGGATATCGGCAAAGGTCGCCTCACACTCCTGCCCATCCATGTCGGTAAAGGGGAACGCCTCCGCTTCGGTATGCCCGGCTTGCACCCAGGCGCCGATCAGGTCCGCGGCGCGGGCGCGGCACTGGCCGGTCTCGCCACCTGTCATGCCGGTCTGCGGCTCGATCTCTCCATAGGGGATCAGGGTCGGGATGGGCGTGCGCACCACCAGCGGCGCGCCCTGGATGCAGTTCAGGGTGAAGCCGCAGGCAGATAAATAGACGAACACCAGCCAGGCTACCAGGAACGCCAGGAACAGCGCCAGCGTGGTGTAGATCATTCTACGAGTATCGTCGCTATACATCGGTGCTCCTCCCCTAGTCCGCTATCGTCAGCGTGCGCACAAAGTTCACCACGTCCCAGCGCTCGGGGACGGTCAGGTTTTCGTTGAGGGGCGGCATCTTCCCGTCGATCCCATGCGTGATAGTCAGAAAAATCGAGCCGTCGCTCTTCACCTGCACCACGGGCGTAGTGAGGTTGGCGGGCCGGTTGGCGAGGAAGGGGCCCACGGGACCATTCCCCTCGCCGGTCGCGCCGTGACACAGCTGGCAGTGCAGCTCATAGAGGTTCGCGCCCCGCCTGATCGAGGCTTCATCCGCCTCGACCGGGTTCTCCGGCGGGAGCATGCCCGGGATGGCGACCGGACCCTCGACCGGGATCGAGCGCACCGGCACCGGCAGGGGGTCCTCCATCTCGCGATAGGCGGGCTGGACCTCCATGAAGGAGATCCATTCGATCTTGATAATATCGAAGGTAAATAACAGGACCACTGATAGCAAAATGCCCAGCACAGTGAAGACCCAGAAGAGCTGTCGAAGTAATCTCATAGCGGCCGCGCCTCGGTGGGTTGGACTGATTCGGCGCCCATCTCCGTCAGGGCATCGGTGAACTTCTGCTGGTCGTCCGACGGCACCCGGAAGAAGACGCCGATTTTGCCGTCGCTGATCTCGGGGACATAGTCCATCCGGCGGTAATTCGGGAAATCGCTTTCAAGGAAGACTCCCAGGAAGGTCGCGAGCAGGGCAAAGAGCATCGTCATCTCAAAGACGATGATCAAGCCCGGCGGAACGGGGTACAACGCCTGCCCGCC
>DATHTH010000371.1:0-4400 GCA_035463495.1 Anaerolineales bacterium
TGGAAGGGGAAGCGGCCCCGCAAGATCAAGCGGCTCTTGCGCAAGAACCGATGGCGCCCATGCCTACCGCCGCTGCCTACGAAATTTCAAACCAATCGGGGGATTTAACTGTGATCGAACGCTCCAACCGTATGATTATCAAAAATGCAGATGTACGCCTGATGGTGAAAGATACCGACATTGCGATTGACCGCGCCACGCAGGTCATTGCGGATGCCGGTGGGTACATCGTCAGCTCGCGCGTCTGGTATCAGGATTACTATGGCAACAATCTGAAATATGCTACGGTTACGATCGGCATTCCGGTAGAAGAGTTTGAGCGCGCCCTGGTCAAGCTGCGCGACCTGGCGGTCCGCGTGGTGGATGAAGTTGCCTCCGGCGATGACGTGACCGAGCAATATGTGGACCTGCAATCGCAGCTAACCAACCTTGAAGCCACGCGAGCTCGTATCCAGGAGTTCCTGCAGGATGCCAAGACCATCGATGAAGCCCTGCGCATTAACCAGGAACTGGCAAATATCGAATCGCAGATCGAGCAGATCAAGGGGCGCATGAATTATCTCAACGACCGCGCCGCCTATTCGACGATCACGATCAACTTCGAGCCGGAATTCCCGGCCCTAACGCCCACCCCGACCCCGACAGCAGTGCCAACAGCTACACCCATCCCCTGGAATCCCGGGCAGACGTTCGAGGAAGCGACAGGCACGGTGACGGTCCTGTACCAGGGCATCGCAAATTTCTTGATCTGGCTGGGAGTTGTTATTGTACCGGTTATCCTGCCCTTTGCACTCATTTTGTGGGCGCTATGGAAGTGGATGAACCGGAAGACCCTGAAAGTAGTGGATGAGAAAGCGCAGGGAGATTAGTTTTCTGTAGCTAGTCAGTGGTAATCGGCACAGAGACAGAAGCTCTTTCTGTCTCTGTGCCTTTTTGATTTCAGGGTGAGCCTGCCTCCTGCTGAGATAACCAGTCGACCATTACTTTTCGTATTTGAGCAGCTTGTTTAAGGAGCAGAAAATGGTCTCCTTCCAATAGATGATAGGTTGTGTTCGACCCGCCGAACGCATACTTCTCCATCAGCGAGGGCGGGATTCGTTCATCGTCTTTGCCATGGAGCAGCAGAACAGGCAGCTCAGTCATCGTTGCAGACGGATCTGCACCCGAGATCAGGATCAATCCCACAATATCCTGCTCGAGCCGATCTGCAAGCCGACTGGCGCCAATTGCTCCATTGGACAAGCCGGCGAGGTAAATCCGCTCTACGCCGCGCTGGCGAAGATATGCCAGTGTTTCCTGCAGGATGGCTTCACCGGTCTGGTTCCACCAGGCGCCCACGGGACCCGTCGAAGGGCAAACCGTGATGGCATTGATACTGTCCGCGGCTCTGGCGATCAACCAGCATTGAAGTGTGAAGCTGCCGCCAAATCCATGAAGATAGACGATGCCCGTGGCGGGTGGCGAGCCTGAGAGGGGCTCGGATACGAGAACGTCAAATTTTCCTGGACTTTGCTGATTCAAATACGTCGCGAGAAACGGTGATAAAGGTGTGACACCCTCTGTCTTCATTTCCTGAATTGTTTGGGAGAACCTGATGTCCAGGGAATTTGCTTCCTGCCTAGAGACAAGTCCTACATATGGGGCAACTCTTGCGCCAAAGAGGACGATATCCTGTTCGTCCATGAGGCGAGTCAGAAGCCGGGGTCCCGACGGTCCGGGTAGTGTGATGAGATTCATTCGTGTTCCGGCTGGAGGAAAAATGAACCGGATCGTCATGGTTATCAGTGCAATGGCAACGCCGACAACTATAAATAGGGATGAAGCCTGTGGCCGCCAGGGCGAAAACAGCATACCTGCCAGGATGAGGAAATAACTGAGCAGATACATAGTTCCAACCGTGGAAACCGGCGTGCGCGGAAGCAGCACAAGCAAGCCCAGAAAGGGAAGGATTAATAATAGGCCGAGGAGGAAGAGAAGATATCTCAGTGTTGTGGACAAGTTGGTTTTCCTGCCAGGCTCTGGCTCAGCACGTTTAAGTATTTAGCAGCAGGATAATTCCGGTGAAGGCCACCAAGCTCCCAAGCGTCCCGCAGGCAAAATTAACCCAGTCGTTGTCCAGCCACTTCCAGCCGCGGAGGTGAACCGTCTCTGTACCACAGGTATGGAGTGGATGTTTCTCTGTTTCTCTTTTGTCAGTCGGGCAGTAGTACATAGCTTGAACGGTTGCGCCGAGCAGGGAGTCGAATAATGAGCCGGCGAGTCCGGCGGCGGTGATCAGTAAGAGGTGATCAGTGGTCAGCGCGCCAACCGGTGAGAGCAAAACTGCCGGGAGCGCAATTACAGCAGCGCCCAAAAGCGAGGCAAGCGTTCCCAGGAGTGAGATCCCACCGGAAGTTCCTTTTTCGACGCGCCGGGTCAAGTTGGTGATCATGCGTGGAGGAGAGGGATTCAAAACACCCAGCTCGGTCGCCCAGGTGTCTGCGTTGACCGCGGCTAGCGAGGCGGCGAAGCCGATCCAGGGGAAGATCGAGTCAGGGAAGAACGCGTGGAGGGTTGCGAATAGTGTTGCCAGACCACCGTTGCCGAGGACCTGACCGGCATCGCGCTCGTGACCCTTGGAGAACTTTTCGTCCAGTCCCTGCTTTCGTTTCTTAAAGAGACGGCTCAAGCCCGAGGATGTAAAAAAAAACGTCAGCAAGAGGATCGCCCACTCTATGCCGCCAATGCCGAAAATGACCGTGCCCACCAGGGTCGCGGCGGTGGCTCCGCTCTTATTCAGGCTGCGGAGACGATACGCCAGGATGGCAACGATGGCTGCCAGGATGAAGCCGTAAAGGATCTGCATTAGACGAGCGGCGTCACCAGAAATAAGACTGCAAGCAAAAACAACAACGTGCACAGTGTACTCGAGACCCAGATGATGAATGCCAGCGGACGTTCCTTGTCCCAGCGATACAGGTACAGACCTGCCAGGAATCCTGTGATGAACATCAGGCCGCTAATAAGCGGCAGTAGGATCAGCTGCGAAGAGGGCACGATCACATTGGGGACCCCGAACGCATCGAACCCGAAGGGCACCTGGGAGAGGGCGGGAATCAGAAACCCTACCCAGGCGACGAGCCCCAGGTTGAGAAGCAGCCCGGTCAGCCATAGAAAGCGCGCTACCGGGCTTTCCCAGGCCTGGGTAATGACGAACGAGGGATAGACCGATTTTGCTTCGGTGGGGGTGAGGCTGCCCAGCTCGGTAGCGCGCGCAAAGGTGCGCACCAGCGAGACCGCATCCCGAGGGGAGATCGCAAACACATGCTTCGAGGTAGCAACCAGGATCAAATTTCTGGCACTCGAGGCGATGAACTCCACGGCGCCGAGATCAGGATGGCGGCGCGTCCCGAGCACAGCTCCGGGCAGGCGAAAGCGCGGCAGTGCCAGGGGATGGGTCAGGTCCGATGCCGGGCGGACCCATTCGATATCGGTCAGCGGGATATCTTCGATACGCAGTCCCCACAGGATGGCGAGGCTGTCGCGATCGATGTAATAATCCGCTTTGAAAAGGGCAAAGGCGCGATAACCCAGAAATGGAATCGGGGCGAACGCAAGGATGCCGACGAGCAAATACGTTACGAACGTCGGTCCCACCCGGGCATTCGTAAGGTTGCCGAAGCCCCACATGGAGGCGCCGGCAAGCATGATGATGATCATCACATGCAGAATCAAGCCGTATTGTTTGGCAGGGGGGAAGTGTCCGACTCTGGTGTTGTCCATACGCGAATGTCACAGGTCCAACACGATTTAGCTGGTTTTGACCAAGTCCCAGAACTCCCGGGAATGGGTAAGTGCGTTCAAGCCGGTAAGCGGAATCAGACGGTTCTCTTTTTCGGCGCGCCGTTTAAATTCTACCATTCCCTCCTTAAGGGCCCGCTCGCCGACCGTGATCCGGATGGGACAGCCGATTAGATCCGCGTCGTTGAACTTCACCCCGGCGCGCTCATCACGCTCGTCGAATAAAACGGATATGCCCGCCTGCCTCAGCACATGATAGATCTCTTGCGCCACTGCGCCTGTATTGACTTCCTTGCCCGGAACATGCAAAAGGTAGACATCAAAGGGCGAGGCGGGAGAAGGGAGCATCAGTCCTTTTGCGTCGTGATGAGTCTCTGCCAGTGCCAGGAGTATATTTTCAAAATGATAGGAGTTGCGGGTAGTCAAAATAACTGTCGGCAAGATGGAAAGTGGGCTGCCGCAATTCGCACAGGGATCTCCGGCGCGTGCCTGGACCAGATCGGCGATTATCTCTGCCGAATAATCTCGCCCGTAATTTGTATTCATCAGGTGAAACGCCGCTTCGTTCGCGCCAGAGACCAGATTCCGAGATCGGGGGATAAGCTCGTCGACCACAACCA
>DATHTH010000372.1:0-22517 GCA_035463495.1 Anaerolineales bacterium
GTATTTCTCAAATGTGAAAACTTGCAGAAGGTGGGAGCATTCAAATTCCGCAGCGCCTGTAACGCTGTCTTTTCCTTAGAGGACGACGAGGCGGCATGTGGTGTCGCAACACACTCCTCGGGAAATCACGCGCAGGCACTGGCACACGCGGCGCAGTTGCGAGGCATGCCGGCTTATATCGTCATGCCCGAGAACGCGCCGGCCGTCAAGAAAGCCGCGGTTGCGGGGTATGGAGGACTGATCACCTTCTGTGAGCCAACGCTGGAGGCTCGCGAGCGAACTCTGGCAGAAGTGGCGAAGGAGACGGGCGCGAACATTGTGCATCCCTACAACGACGAGCGCGTCATCGCCGGTCAAGGGACCGTCGCCCTTGAACTGGTGGAAGAGATTCGGGATCTGGATATGGTGATCGCACCGGTCGGGGGAGGCGGGTTGCTGAGCGGCACTGCCATCGCCGTAACAGAACTGAACAAGGTGAGTCGTGTGATCGGGGCTGAGCCGGAAATGGCCGACGATGCCTATCGGTCGCTGCAAGCAGGCAACATCGTGCCTTCGGTGCAGCCGCAGACGATCGCGGATGGCTTACTGACCTCGCTCGGAACTCTAACCTTTCCCATTATTCAGCAACGGGTCGAGCAGATCGTGACGGTGAGTGAAACCGGAATTATCGATTCGATGAGGTTCGTCTGGGAGCGGCTCAAGCTCATCATAGAGCCGTCGGCCGCCGTCGCGATCGGGGTCCTGTGGGAAAGAAAAATCGATTTGAAAGGTTTGAAGGTAGGCATCATTTTGAGCGGCGGGAACGTCGACCTGGACAGATTGCCCTGGCACTCATAACAACCGCCTACATCAAAAGCACTTCCACCAGCTCACCTGCCGAAACGCCGGTGGTATCCGGATGAATACGCATTAGCCCATCCGCTGCGGCGAGGGTGAAGATCAGGTTGCTCTTCCCAAAGATCGGTTCTGCCTCCATGAAGTTACTTTGCTCAGATCGCAGCAGCTTCACGGGCCACCAGTCCTCGCGGCCGGCTTGCGAAGGCAAGTTCACGGAAAGTTGCGCCAGAACTGTGGGCATTGGTCTTGACAACGTACCCAGTAGCTTCTCGATCACCGGCGTCACAAACAAGTACCCGTTGACAAGGGCGCTGACGGGGTTCCCAGGTAAGCCGATCACGGCTTTACCCTGACAAACGCCCAGGATGGTAGGTTTGCCTGGCCGAGTATTGATGCCATGTACAAGAACACCCGGCATCCCGAGTAAGCGGATCGCATCCGCGGTCATATCACGCATCGAGGCGGATGAACCGGCTGTGATAACGACGATATCGCATTCGAGCAGCGCTCGCGCTGCGATTGTCTTCAGCGCTTCCAGATCGTCCTGGACGATACCATAACGGATCGCCATGCCTCCGGAGCGTTCTACCAGGGCGGATAAGGTATACGAATTCACATCCCGGACCTGCCCGGGTTTGGTAGATTGACCGGGCTCGATCACTTCGTCTCCGGTGGAAATCAGCCCGACCCGGACCTTATGCCTCACCCGCACCTCTGTGATCCCTAGCGCCATCAATCCACCGATCTCAGCGGGCCGCAGCCAGCTCCCCTTCTTTTGTACTAACTGCCCCTGAGTTACATCCTCACCGACAAGGATCACGTTCTCGCCCTCCGCCACCGGGCGAAGCACCTCGATCTCATCGGCCTGCACAAACTGGGTGTGCTCGAGCATGACGACCGCATCCGCGCCGGGGGGTACCATTCCGCCTGTGTGAATCAATCCGCACTGTCCCTGGCTGACCTTGAAGAGGGGCACGTTGCCCATCGGAACCTCGTCTACTAACTTGAAATATCCCGGCAGGGACTCACTTGCTCCATGTGTGTCCCGGGCACGCACGGCAAAGCCGTCCACTGTCGAGCGCGGAAATTCAGGTAAGGGGTGAGTCGCGTGGATGTCTTCCGCGAGGACACGTCCCAGTGCGGAGGGCACCTCCACTATTTCTGAGTCGGTAACCTGCTGAGACAGATTCGAGAGCAGGAGCTCACGCGCCTCATCCGGTGGTAGCAATGTCAAGAATTCGGGCATGGTAGGACCCTTGCGCTGAGAGGATGGAGTCCGCTAGCGGAGCCAGAACGTAAGGCTCAAGAAGTAAGCGGTAAGTCCAAACACCGAGAGCGCCGTCGCGGTGAGCAGCGTCCAGTTCGCCGGTGCACCGAGAGCAATATTTCGGAGCTGGAGGATCTGGAAGAGAGCAAACGGCAAGGTCAGGAACGCCGGCCACAGGAGAGAAAGCGACAGTCCGAATGCAGGAAACGCCAGAAAAAACAGGTAGGCGAGGAAGATAAAAAGGTGATGCAATGGAACCACGCGTTCCCAGCCCAGACGTGTCAATAACGTAACGCGCCCATACTTATGGTCGGATGCAAACGTTGGGAAGTCCATAATGATGAAATAGGCGAATGCCAGAAGAGTGAGCGGGATGGTGATCAACAGGAAGCGGTGCGCTTCTCCCGCTTGCAGGATATAGCCAATCGACGGGATGACATATCCCAGGTGCGCCGCAAGCACAAATCCACCAAACCCGCGGTTAATAAATCGAAATGGATAAATAGAGTAGGTGAGAATGAGGACTAGCGACAGAAACAGAAAGACAAGGGCAGGAACGGATAGGCTGCCATTGCGGAAGAGAATAAAGGCAACCACCGCAATAGCGGCGAGAGCGGCAACCGAAACATAAAGGGCATTGTTTCGCAGGGCAAGCCGCGCCTTACGGGTTTCGCCTTCGAGGATTGGTTCGTTATAAGGACGAAAAACCTCTGCCAGCCAATTCATGCTTGCCTGCGCGAGCATGACCGCAAGAAGCCCCAGCCAGAATGCTTCGACGCGGAACGGGCGGCCTAGATAGTTGGCAATGCTGGTCCCGAGAAAATAGGTCAACGCGGCGATTAACAGGTGAAGGGGACGGGCGAGACGAAAGAGAGTTCTCAAGGGTGGATTTCCAATTGAAAATAGATATTTCGATCCGCAATAAGGATATTCATCCGGGGGACGTTGGATTAGCTTGAACCAAAAACTCCTCCAGCCTTTCCACAGCTTGCGGGAGATTCCTTCGACCCAAGCCCAGTCGAAAGTGATTGCGGGAGTCGTCGTATATGGAGCCCGGCAGGAGCAAGACACCTGCGGTCTTGACGAGGCGATCACAAAACTCCTCGACATCTCCTTTCAACAGCCGCGGGAATGCCATCGAGCCGGCTCGAGGCCGCACCCATGAGAATCTTTCTGCATGGCGAAGAAAGAAATCTTCCATGACAGCGAGGTTTTCCTGGATGATCTGGAGATTGTGTTCGATCAACGTGTGCCGGTTGCGCAAGCCCACCTCGGCGAGAAACTCACTCGGCGCCGAGTTGCAGATCGTCGTGTAATCCTTCAGCGTCGCCATCTTCTCAAGCATATCTCTGTTCTGGGTGGCAATCCAACCAATACGCAATCCTGCAAGCCCGTACGTCTTAGAGGTTACCCCCAGCGAGACCGCATGCTTACCAAAATCGCACCCGGCACGCAGCCGCTTTTCAGGATCATACTCCGACTCGCGATACACCTCATCTGAGAAAAGTAAGAGATTGTTTTCCTGCGCGAATTCATGCAGGGAGGCGTAGTCTGTGCGAGACATTAAATAACCGGTCGGGTTATGGGGCGTGTTGATGATAATCGCCTTGGTGTTCGTGCGCATGAGATGCCGCAGCTCATCCAGGTCAAGCGCCCAATCGTTCTCCTCGCGGGCCCGCCATGGGCTGACGTCACACCCTATCGCGCGGGCTACATCCGCCAGGGATTGGTATGCTGGCGAGTGCACAATCACGTGGTCATACTCTTTGAACGCCGCCAGCATGAAGAGGAAGATCGCCTCCTCTGCGCCACTGTGGACAAGAACATCTTCGAGCTGAATAGTCTTGTAAAGCTTGCAAATTTCGGCGCGCAAAGCCGGGTTGCCCTGTGACTCGGTATAACCCAGCCATACCTGCTGGTAATTTTCCGCGGCACCTTCTTCCAGGCTCAACAGATCCGCAATCGACATCGATTCACAGTCGGAGGAACAGAGCAGATATTCGGTGTTGAACTCGTATTTGGCAAAGTAGCGTTCGAGCTTGAAGGGAGGCAGATTCATAGCAGACCTCTGCCACAGAGATTGGGAGACTGATTTCTCACTCTCTAGGACTCCGAATCGCTGTGGCTATTTCAATACCTTTTTCATGTCCCGGTAATGAGTCAAGTTGTGGATATAGAGCATTTTGATCATTTCGCGGATCACGGTTTGACCCAGGAAGGGATGGCGTCCGCTGATCTCCAATTCTGATTCCTGCAAGCCGGAGACCCATGCGACTGCCCCAGCGCGCACTTCCTTGTATTGATCGAGCAGCTCCTGGGGGGTGGCGTCTTTCGTTCGCGCCTGCATAGCTGCATTGTAACGGTCGATGGAGAAGTCCACCGCCGCCCCGGCGCCGCCCTGGCGGATCTGCTCGAAGAGCTTGAGCAAGCCGCGCTCAGAGGTCACGAAATGGGCAAGCACATTGCGGATGGTCCAGGTAGAGCCCTCGGTGTAGACTTCCATCTGCCACTGTTCGTCCCTTAGATTTGTAAAGATGGACGCGATCTTGTCCCCTTCTAATTTGAGCTTTTCAGCAAGCTCGGCGCTTTCGGACATGAGCTGACTCCTCCTGGACCCGCATGATCCCTTCTCCAGCAACACTTGGGTTTCATATTAATGAGTAACCACCATCGATGGTAATTGTCTGTCCGGTAATATACTCGTTCTTTATCAAAAATTCGAGGGCAGAACCAATCTCCTCCGCGCGGGCGGGTCGCTTGAGAGGAATGCGGTTCACCAGTCGCTGCCATTCCTCATCTTTCACGATCTCCGATTGCAGCACAAGTCCGGGAGCAATGGCATTGACACGGATTGAGGGAGCCAGCGCCCGCGCCAGGACGCGCGTCAATGATTCGAGGGCAGCTTTACTCACTGTATAGGATGGGTAACGACTCCAGGCTTTGACAGCGCCCACATCTGTGATATTAACGATCAACCCACCTTCGGTCATCTTGCGCGCGCACTCCTGTGAGAGCAGGAACGGCGCGCGCAGGTTCAAGTCGAGGGATGTATCCCAGTCATCCAGGGTCAACGCATCGAAACCCCGACCAGACATGAGAGCCGCGGAATTCACCAGGACATGGAGAGAATCTAGAGAAGAGACAAGGGAGCGGACCTGTCCCGGATCGGTCAGGTCCGCGGGCGAAAGGCGGACTCGCCTCCCCAGCGACTCAATTTCAGTCTGTGTCTGCTGCGCGTCATCCAACGATCGATGATAATGGAGAATGAGGTCGAATCCATGCTGGGCGAGCGTCAGGGCGAAAACTTTCCCCAATCGGTGTGCCCCGCCGGTGACCAGCGCAAGAGGTGCCATGATGCGATTATAAACTGCAACTCAGGTACAGGCATCTTTCTGTACTGGTGAGAGCTTTACACGTCTACTGTTACTTACGAAGGAAATTGGAGACAAAGAACCAGATGTTGGCAGGCCGCTCCGCAAGCCGGCGCATAAAGTAGGGGTACCAGTGGGTGCCGAACGGGACATACACTCGGACCGGGTAACCCTGCCTGACAAGCTGTTCCTGAAGGTCGCGACGGATGCCGTATAGCATTTGAAACTCGAGCGCATCTTTGGACAACCCCACCTTCTCGGCATATTGCTTTGCGAACTCGATGCGTTTCTCGTCATGCGTGGCAATAGCCGGGACGGGCGGTACACGTCCATCGGGGCTGATGGTCCTGGCTTCGATCTTGCAGGCAGCATCGATCATCAGCTTGGTCAGCAGGTCGAAGTTTGCATCCACGTCCGCTTTTTCAGGAAATGCCTTGTCCGAGGGTTCCTGGTATGCGCCTTTGACCAGACGGATATGCACGTTATATTCCAGCAATCGGCGTACATCGGCTTCCGTTCGATAAAGATAAGATTGCACCACCATACCCACCTGGCTTACATTGAAGCCGCGCTGCAGCATGGAATAATAAAGAGATAGGGTGATATCCGTATAAGGCGTATCTTCCATATCGATGCGGATGAAATTTCCATGTTTCCTTGCGTGTTCGAGGATACGCACCAGATTCTGCCGGCAGATTTCCTCGTCCAGGCCCATGCCGATCTGGGTCAATTTAATAGAAACATTCGACCGCACTCCCGCCTTATCGATCTCCTCCAAAATCGTAAGAATCTTGTCTGTAGCTCGATCCGCTTCTTCGACCGTGGAGGTATGCTCCCCGAGATGATCGAGCGTGGCATTGATGGATTTTCCGTTGAGCTGCTGGATGACACGGATCGCGTCCGCGGCAGTCTCGCCCGCTACAAATCGAGAGGCTGCCCACCAGGCAATTCTCCAGCTCGTGACCAGTTTCTGCGCCCAGGCTGCTTTGGAAAGATAGATGAAAAAAGAGCGTAGCATAATCCTGTCCTGAAAGGGTTTCGGGGCTAGAAAGCAAAAAGCCCAAGGTTTTTGCCTGATGAGTTGCTCTGCGTGAAAAAAACCTTCTCACATAGACAATGTTTGCCGCTGCAAAAAACCGTTAGGGCCTGGCTCTCCGGATGTAACGAGCAGCACCAGCCGGGCTGCTCTTTGGATTTATTCTAGCACAAACGAAAAAAGGGGTGTGTTATACTTTTTTACGATATTTGTCACGAGTCCGGAGGCAGTGTGCGGAACCGCAGTTCCATTCCTATTTTACGGGGTATTTCCATCGCAATCCTCTCCATTGCAATTATCCTGGCAGTCATTGCGCTGATTGGCTACAGCCGCCAGCGCAACAGCTATCCCCGAGGGATGACCATCGCCGGCGTACCGGTTGGCGGCGTGGACCCGCAGATCGCCTCGGAGCGCGTGCTTCAAGTGTACTCAACTCCCATTGAAGTGCAATACGGCGAAGCCATCATCCATGTGGATCCTACAGTGGTCGGCTTCGAGCCCAATATGGACAGCATGATCGCCGCTGCAGATCTGGCGCGGACGGGCGGCTCGTTCTGGGGGGGCTTCTGGGATTACATCTGGAATCGTGAGCCGACGCCGGTTGAGATTCCGCTCAGCGCGACGATTGCCGAAGAACGGTTAAGGGCTTATCTGCAGAACGAGATTTCGGCGCGCTACGATGAACCTCCCACGCCTGCCCAACCCATTCCAGGTAGCACCAGTTTTTCGCCGGGAACTGCCGGCACCATTCTCGATGTAGACCGTGCGATCCGCTTGATCGAAGACACATTACGATCCCCGAGCAATCGCAGGGTGGTGCTGTCGTTCCAGCGCAGCGCCGCAGGCCGGCCCACGATTCAGAATCTGGAGATCCTGCTGCAGCAAAATATCACCGTGGCAGATTTCAACGGCGTGATCGGCGTCTATTTGCAGGACTTGCAGACGGGGCAGGAAGTCCATTTTGCGATGGACCAGGGCGAAATGATCTCCGTCAATCCGGATGTTGCCTTTACGGCATCCAGTACGGTGAAGATTCCCATCATGGTTTCGTATTTCATCAAGTTCGGCAGCAGCGCATTAAGCGAGCAGACTTCTGCGATGATCCTGGACATGATTCGTCGCTCCGAGAATCCGCCCGCAGACCGGCTGATGGAGCAGCTCGATCCACTGCGCGGTCCGCTCGTAGTGACCGAGGACATGCGCAAGATCGGCCTGGAAAACACTTTTCTGGCGGGCTTCTTCTGCAGTGCGGAGTTTCCCTGCCCTCTGCTGGAGCGAATCCAGACTCCCGCCAACCAGCGTACGGATGTATTCACCGACCCCGACGCTTTCAACCAGACCACGCCATCGGATATCGGCATGCTGCTCGCCGACATCTACCAATGCGCCGAGGCGGGCGGCGGGGCACTGATCGCGGCATTCCCGGGGCAGATCAACAGTGAGATCTGCCAGCAAATGATCACATTCCTGGCGGCGGACAAGATCGGCGTCTTGATCGAGGCCGGCGTCCCGGAGGGGACGCGGGTCGCGCACAAGCACGGCTGGATCAGCGAAGCCGCTTCGGGCGTAATCCAGAACATCAGCGACGCAGGCGTCGTCTACACGCCGGGCGGCAATTATGTTCTGGTGATCTATGCCTACGATCCCGTGCAAACCGTCTGGGAGCCGGTCTCCGAGCTGTTCGCGCAAATGTCGCAGGCTGTTTACAATTACTATAACATTCCAACCCAGTAACAAGCTTTCTAGATTGGAGACCTGTAAAGGTATAATCGAAGCATGAGCGCTGCCCTGGGATTGTATCGCCTACAGCAAGTGGATAGTCAGATCGATCAGATCCAGGCACGCCTGAAATCGATACAACAGACGCTTGAAAATGATCTGGAACTGCGCGCTGCCAGGGAACAGCTCACGGCTGCTGAAACCAGGCATAAGGATGCCGAACGCGCCCTCCGGCTCAGCGAGAGTGAAGTTGAAAAACAGAGCATCAAGATCCAACAGACAGAAGCCAGCCTGTATGGCGGCCGGGTACATAACCCAAAAGAACTACAGGATCTGCAGAAGGATGTGGCTTCCTTAAAACGTCATCTCGAGACTCTCGAAGAGCGTCAATTGGAAGCGATGCTAGTAGCCGAGACCTCTGAAAAAGATTTGCAAGCCGCGAAGGGTCAACTCGAAGGTAGCCAAGCCGATCTGAATGAACAGAATCGGGATCTGACGAATGAGCGTGCAGCCCTTCATAGGTCCCTCGACAGACTGAACGCGGAACGCCTGGCAGTTGTGACCGACATCGCCAACCAGACTTTGAACGTTTATGAGCAGCTGCGCCAGCAAAAGCGCGGGCTGGCAATTACCACCATTGCGGAGAACGCCTGCGAAGCCTGCGGCACAACCCTGACGGCCTCGCAACAGCAAAATGCGCGCTCCACGAGCCAGCTGTTCCACTGCCCCACCTGCGGACGGATCTTGTATGCCAATTAGCTGCCGAATTGCCTCCCCTCACAGTGAGAGGGACAGCCATAGATGAACCTCATCCCGCCCCTCGACCTTTTTTCATTTTTATCAGGTTTTGCGGTTGGCATTTTTTTTGTCTGGTTGTGGAGCCGGTTCCGGCCCTTGCTTGGGCAGGTTCGCCAGACCGCCCAGGAAAAACGCGAGTCTGCTCAGACACGCCGCACGACGGGCCTGGAGGATAACCTGCGCCGCGCAACGTTACGCCGCGCGCAAGGCATGCACGTCGCTGCCTCTCTCTTTGCGCTTGACGAGATCCTGCAGGAACCACGCCTGATCGCGCCGCCGGCGCGAGTGGAGCCGGGTGTGGTTCCTATTCAGGAAGATATCATCTCCCAGACGCTTCCGTATATGCCTGCCTGGCCCGAGCTGGCTGCCATCTATCGGGCGCCCACGCTTGGTATCGCAGAGGCTGTTTCAGGAGGATCGCACGTGGTCATCGTAGGTGCTGCGGGTGCGGGAAAAACGGTTGCACTGGCACATCTTGCCTCTCTGGCTGCTAACCTGCAGGTCAAGGTCGACGGCGGTTCGAATCTTGATTCCGTACCCTATCTGTATCATGTGGCCGACCTGCAATTCCCATTTGAAAGCTCCAGAGACCCGATCACTCCCATCATCAACGCCGCCAGTGAGCACGCGCCGATCTTCGATTTGAGGCGGCTGCCTGGATTCATCCAGCAGACCTTTAAGAACGGTCAGGCGCTTGTTCTGGTAGATGGCTTCGATGAGCTCGATCCGCAGGGTCAGCGCTTGGTTGTGGACTGGTTCGCAGCGATGCTGCAAGCCTATCCAAAAATCCGGATTGTCACCACAGGATGCATGGGACAGCTAAATGGCTTGATCAGCCTGGGCTTCAGCCCACTGGCGCTGATCGCCTGGGACGCATCCAAAAGGGCTGCCTTTATCCAGCAGTGGGGCGAATTGTGGTCGCGGACCGTTGCGCTGGAGCCGTGGGCGCAAACAGGGACTGGACAGGTGGATCCTCTCCTGCTGAACAACTGGCTGCTGCACGAGAGTAGCATCTTGACGCCTTTTGAGCTGACCCTTAAAGTCTGGGGAGCCTATGCGGGCGATAGCCGCGGTCCGCGCGTGCTGGATGCGATTGCCAGCCATATCCGGCGGCTCTCGCCAAGCGGTACACCGATCGCGGCACTGGAGCTCCTCGCGATGCAGGTGGTCTTGACCTCGCAGCCGGTCTTCGACCCTCGGCAGGCGCGTTCCTGGGTGAAGCAATACGATATCGTCGAGGATCGGCCGGTTGAAGGCGTGGAGACGGTCACGCAAACGGTTGATGGCGAAGAGGTGCCGCTAACCGATTCACAGAAGATCAGGCTCAAGAAGTCCAAGGCAGGCGAGGCAGTGCCCACCTATGGGCTGCTCAGCAAAATGGTGGATAGCGGGCTGCTCGTCTCACATCCGAACAACAAAATGCGGTTTCTGCATCCCGTGCTGAATGGGTATCTCGCAGGTCAGGCGATCGGCGACAACGACGCTGACACATCCCTGCTCTCCCAGCCCGATTGGGATGGAAAAACATTATCTCTGCATTATCTTGCGGCACGCGGCGACGCATCCAGGGTGGCAGAGATCCTGCTCCGTGAAACGGGTCTGCCGCTTCACAGCAATGCTTTCACGGTCGGACGCTGGCTACGGGATGCGCCGAAAGACGCTTCGTGGCGCAGCAAAGCGTTTGCCTGTCTGCTCTCGATCCTGCAGGGTGAAGGACAACCTCTTGGTCTGCGCGGACAGGCAATGGCGGCTTTTGTTGTCAGCAGCGACGCTGGGGCCGCCACCCTGTTTCGACAGTTCTTGTCCGCCCGCTCGTTCGACTTGATCCCGCTGGCTGCCTTGGGCAGCGGGGCGCTGAAGGATAGTAAATCGATTCAACCGTTGGAGGAGCTGCTGCAGGCGCCCGTGGGTTCCGTGCGGCGGGCGATCTGCCTGGCGTTGGTCGCAATTGGGACGGACAATTCATTGGAGGCCGTGGCGCGTGCCCTTCTGCAGGGGGATGAAGAATTGCGCCGCGCCGCCGCTGAGGCGCTAGCGAACGATCCTATAGAGGGCCACGCCATCCTCAAAGAAGGCGCCACCCTCGAAGATATCATGCTCCGCCGGGCATGCGTCCACGGCCTTGCGCGTGTCGAACAGCCGTGGGCGTGGCAAGCGCTTCAGCGTATTCAGGTGGAAGACGATCAATGGGCAGTTCGCAATCTGGCGAACCAGTATCTTGAACAAGTACAGCACATAGACCCGCGCGTCCCGCGCCCGCTGGCAACTCCCTCAGAGGCGCCCTGGCTCATCGAGTTCGCGGGCAAACAAAAAATGGGCGTGCCGCGCGGGGGCCCGGCGACCGATGTCCTGCTCAGCGCGTTCAAGCATGGGGATACCGAGGAGCGCCTCGCCGCGCTGCCGTATCTGAAACGCGTGGCGAACGAGGGCATCCTCGGCGCCCTGTATAACGCTATGTACGGCGAAGACCCGGAGGTACGCGAAGCCGCCTTTCATGCAGTCGAAGAAATCGGCGCCAATGGAGTCAGGCTACCGCATCCGAACCAGTTCGGCGTGGGTTAGCAGTCGCTATGACAGACCGCCTGTTGGCTCAGGCTCGAAAATATCTATGGAAACGGTTGTAATCAGGAGAATATCATCGTGAAAGAAGCATTGTTGTTGACCATCGCCGTCCTGGGCGGGACAGGAAAAGAAGGCAAGGGGCTGGCATACCGTTGGGCGCGGGCTGGATATCGAGTGTTGATCGGATCACGCTCCTCGGAGAAAGCAGTGAAAGCAGCCTCCGAGATCATGGAATTGCTGGAAGGTTCATCCTCGGTGGTGGGCACCACCAATCAGGAGGCTGCGGCGCAGGCTGACATTGCAGTTCTGACAGTCCCCTATTCGGCGCACCGCGAAACCCTGGAAAGCGTCAGAGAGCAGCTCAAAGGCAAGCTGCTCGTGGACGTGACCGTGCCTCTGGTCCCGCCCAAGGTAAGCAAAGTGCAAATGCCTCCCGCCGGGTCCGCTGCGCAGGAGGCGAGGCAGATTCTCGGTGAAGAGGTCGAGGTCGTGGCGGCGTTTCAGAACGTTTCTCACGAGCATCTACTCGGAGAAGAGGATGTGGAATGCGATGTCCTGGTCACCGGCTCCAGCAAGAAGGCTCGCGCCGAGGTGTTGAAGCTTGTCGAAGCCACGGGCCTCGTTGGCTGGGATGCGGGTCCGATTGAGAACTCGGTCGTCGTGGAAGGCTTGACCAGTGTGCTGATTAATATTAACAAACAGTACGGCTCCACCTTCGCCGGGATCAGGATCACCGGGGTGCCAGTTCGAACCACAGAGTCTGCCTGATCGGTGCCATCCTTAACCCTCACTCCGCTAAAGGACATGCCCTTCCTCCGCCATGGCGACAACCTGGCGGATATTGTTGTCGGGGCTCTCAGTGCAAATGATATTGCCCTCAACGACAATGATATCCTCGTCTTGGCGCAGAAGATCGTCTCGAAGGCTGAGGGGCGGAGCGTTCATCTTGCCACAGTAACTCCCTCGCCGGCTGCAATCACACTTGCTGCAAAAACGGAAAAGGATCCACGCCTTGTGGAGCTGATCCTGCGCGAGAGCAGGGAAGTGCTGCGCACGCGGCCGGGAACGATTATTGTCGAACATAAACTTGGTTTCGTTTGCGCCAACGCCGGGATCGATCACTCGAATGTCCAGGCGCCTCCCGGTGAAGTGGGAAGCGAAGAATGGGTGCTCCTGCTCCCTGTGGATCCTGACCGCTCGGCAGCGCTGATCCGTCAGGAGATCCAGTCTCAAACGGGTAGGAGACTCGGCGTCTTGATCATCGATTCGCACGGGCGCGCCTGGCGGAATGGAACAGTGGGCGCTGCGATTGGGATCGCCGGCATGCCGGGGCTCCAAGACCTGCGCGGCGAGCCTGACCTGTTCGGGTTCCAGCTTCGCATCACGCAGATAGGCGCCGCAGACGAACTGGCCGCCGCTGCCTCCCTCGTGATGGGACAGGCAGCTGAAGGCACGCCAGTGGTCCACGCTCGGGGCTTCCCCTACCCGCTGCGGGAAGGATCGTTGCGCGAGCTGTTGCGCCCACGCGAGCAGGATTTATTTCGTTGAACCGTTTGTTAGCAGACATGAACGCTGATACATCCTTTTGGGTTGAAATGACGGGGATGCTTGCTTCTCAAGCTGTGATCATAGATCGCCCGAGAGGCAGCTCACACCCCCGCTATCAAGACATGATCTATCCGCTTGATTACGGATACCTTGCGGATACCACGTCTGGCGATGGCGATGGAATAGACGTGTGGCTTGGATCGTTAACCATAAGGAACCAGAAAGCAAGCTTTAGAATGCTAACAGGAATCTTATGTACCTTTGATACACTCAAACGCGATACAGAGATTAAGCTCCTGCTCGGGTGCAACAGGGCAGATATTGAGATCATTCGAGATTTTCACGAAGGAATGCATACACTTTACGTCCCCAACCCTTTGGTGAGCCATGACGTTTCCAGCTGAGTTTCGCGATCTTTTTCAAGACGAGACGAAAGCCCTGCTGTATCTGGCGACCCTCATGGCCGACGGCTCGCCGCAGCTCACCCCGGTCTGGTTCAGTGCGGATGAGGAGCATATCCTCGTCAATACCAATGAAGGACGAACCAAGGACAGGAATATGAGAGCGCGGCCGCGGGTGGCAATGGTTATTCAGGACCCAGACAATCAGGATCGTTATCTTGGGATGCGCGGTGACGTTATTGGTTATACACGAGAAGGAGCAGATGAGCACATCAACCGGCTTTCGCTCAAATACTATAACAAACCCTGGACCTACCGAGAGGGACAACGCCGGGTCATTTTCAGGATCAAGCCCAGCCACTTTGACTTGCACTGCGACTGACCTGCACACCTTCTTGCGGACGCGCCGCTCCATCCGCCGATTCAAACCAGACCCCGTTCCTATCTCTATCATCGAGAACATTCTTGCGACTGCAGCCCACGCGCCGTCCGCGCACAACCGCCAGCCCTGGAGGTTTGTGGTAGTGACGGATCTGTCTTTGAAGCATCGGCTCGGGGGAGCCATGGCGAAAGAATTTGAGAATGATCTTTTGCAGGACGGAACTCCTTTCGAAAAAGTCCAGGCGCAGGTCAAGCGCTCGAAGGATCGCCTCGCTACCGCCCCGGTTGTCATCCTCCTTTGCCTGGACACGAGCGAGATGGACTCTTATCCGGATGAAAAGCGCCGGCAAGCCGAGAGAGTAATGTCGATTCAATCCGTTGCCGCAGCCGGATTGCAGCTACTGCTCGCCGCGCATGCAGAAGGGCTTGGAGGCGTCTGGGTGTGTTCCCCGCTGTTTGTACAGGAGACCATCGACAAAACATTGGATTTGCCCGAGAGGTGGGAGCCGCAGGGTATGTTCTACCTTGGATACGCAGATAGGAATCCTGCAGTGCGAGAGAGAAAAGGCGTTGCAGATATTTCGATTTTTCGATGAGTGCGGACAGAAATGCGACAGAACTTGAAAATTGTTGCACTGGCGGGTGGAGTCGGTGGCGCAAAGTTTGCCCACGGGCTTGCCCAGAACCTTTCTCCCGATGACCTCACAATCATCGTCAACACCGGCGATGACTTCGAGCACTATGGCTTATATGTTTGTCCCGACCTGGATACGGTGTGTTACACGCTGGCCGGCCTGGCAAACTCTCAAACGGGCTGGGGGCGGGCCAACGAGACATGGAAGGTGATCGAGAACGCGGCCAGGTTGGGTGGACCGGATTGGTTCCGGCTGGGAGACCAGGACCTGGGAACCCATCTCGAACGGACTCGCAGACTGAGGGAGGGTCACTCATTATCACAGATTACCAAGGATTTTTGTGATGCATGGGGCATCCGGCAGAAGATCCTGCCGATGACAGATCAGCCGGTGCGGACCATCGTCGAAACGGCAGAAGAGCATCTGTCGTTTCAGGAATATTTTGTCCACCGCCGGTGCGAGCCACGCGTAACCGGCTTTCACTTCGAGGGAATCGAGTCCGCTGAAGCTGCGCCCGGGACGCGTGAGGCACTTTGGGAGGCGGATGCCATTATCCTTTGTCCGTCCAATCCGTGGGTGAGCCTTGATCCAATTTTGCGCGTGTTGTCCCCTCTTCCGCGCGAAGTAAGGGTGATTGCGGTCTCGCCCATCATCGGCGGCCAGACTGTCAAAGGACCCGCTGCCAAGATGTTCCGCGAGCTGGGGATCGAGCCTTCCGCCCTGGCTGTTGCGAGACATTATTGCGATCTCCTGAGCGGGTTCGTCCTTGACCTGGTTGATAGCCAATTGGAAGGTGAGATTCAGAGTTTAGGTATACGTACACTTGTAACCAATACGCTCATGAATAGTCATGATGATAGAAAGAAACTGGCACGTAAGATCTTGAATCTTGTAAGTGGAATGGACCTATGACACTTTGGGCAATTGTCCCCGTAAAGCCGCTGCGACGCGGCAAATCGCGTCTGGCTGGAACCCTGTCTGAAGACGAACGCACTGAGCTCAACCGCAAACTACTCGAGAACACACTCCAAACGTTCTCCGACCTGAAAGAAGTCGAAGAAGTGCTGGTCATCAGTCGCGACCCGCATGCACTGACAATCGCGCGCAATTACGGCGCGCGCACAGTCCGCGAAGATGGCCAACCCGGATTGAACACCGCCCTCCAGCGTGCCACGGTTGTAGCACAGATCTATGCCACAGGCGGTGTCCTTGTGCTTCCCGCCGACCTGCCTTTGATCACGCGTGACGATGTGTTGACACTAGTAGAACGCGCCGGTGATCCCCCCGTGGTTGTGATCGCACCAGATCGCCATAGAAAGGGCACCAATGCGCTGTTGATTTCGCCCACCGGCTTGATCGAATATGATTTCGGAGAGAATTCCTTTCAACAACATTGCCAGCGGGCACAAGTAGCCGGCGCAAGGCTCGAGATCGTCGACCTCCCTACCCTGGGACTGGATCTGGATCTTCCTGAAGATCTAGAGCTCGTCCGCAAGCTCGAGCTGTCAAAAGTAACCTTCTAATAATTCAGGAAATCGAACGTACACTGTTCCGTCACCCTCTGGAAGACCTGGCGAGAGGCTGATCGACTTCCGCCGGGCTTCCGCATTTAATCGTCAATTTGCGTTTGAATGTGACATCTCACCATCAGGATGTGGATTTTTTACACTCGGTGATTGTCTGACAAATGCTATAATCAGCAAGTACTTCTACGACAAAATCCCGCTGGTCTGGCTCATTTACACTCATTCGGAATGAGTGAGACCGTGCTTTTACCCGGCGCATCGCCTGTTGCAGGATTCTTCACACCGTCAAAGCGAAAGGATCGACGATGACAACAAGATTTGAAAACGGGATCGTGGTCACTCTGGGTACGAACAACCGTGTCATCTGGAACGGCTCGGTGGTCACCGAAGGGGAAAAGATCGTAGCTTTTGGCGATGCAGCGGAGATGACAAAGCGTTTTCCGGGCGCTGAAGCCATCGATTGCGCGGGGAAGATTATTCTGCCGGGGTTTATCTGTGCCCACCATCACTTCTACTCCACCATGGCACGCGGTATGGCCATCCCGGGAGAACCGGCCTCGAATTTCGTAGAAATCCTCGAGAAGCTCTGGTGGAAAGTAGACCGCGCCCTGGACGAAGAAGACATCATGCTCTCGGCGCAAATTCCGCTGATCGAGTGCATCCGCAATGGAACGACGATGGTGATCGATCACCATGCCTCGCCCGGCATGCCGGACGGGTCACTGGACCTGATCGAGCAGGCAGTCCGCCAGGCAGGCATTCGTGCCTCGCTGTGCTACGAAGTTTCGGACCGCAATGTGATCGCGGACGGCATCCAGGAAAACGAGCGCTTCATTCGGAAGATCGGCAAAGGCGACGGGCAGATCGCTGCCATGATGGGCCTTCACGCCTCCTTTACCCTTTCTGATGAGACGCTCGAGAAATGTGTGGGGATCGCGAAAGATGCCGGGGTGGGGTGCCACGTCCACGTGGCTGAAGATCTCGCCGACCGGCAGGACTCCTTGAAAAGGTATGGCATGCCCACCGTTCACCGGCTGAAAAAAATGGGGGTGGCAGGTCCGAAATCCCTGTTCATTCACTGTATTCATATCGACGAATCAGAGATGGACCTGATCGCTGCCACAGATACCGGTGTTGTCCACAACCCGGAATCCAACATGAACAACGCTGTGGGTGTAACGCCACTATTCAAGCTCCTGGAACGGAATGTCCTGGTTGGTCTTGGAACCGATGGTATGTCCTCTGACATGCTTTCGCAGATGCGGGCCGCGTATCTCATGCACCGGCTTGCCAACAGTGATCCGCGCCTCGCTTTCGTAGAGGCGCCAAAGCTCCTGCTGGAAAACAATGCCAAGATTGCAGAACGCCAATTCGGGCTTCGGCCCGGGGAGATTTCCGAGGGCCGACCCGCGGACCTGGCAATCCTGGATTACCAGCCTCCCACACTGCTGAGTGAGACAAATTTCCTCGGGCATCTGATTTTCGGTCTCGTGGATGCCACAGTCGATACCACCGTATGCAAAGGCAGGATTCTGATGCAGGGCAAAAAGATTTTGTCGATGGACGAGGAACAGATTGCAGCGCGCTCGCGCGAGCGGGCCCCCAGGATGTGGGAGCGACTGGCGGCTCTTTAGCTGCGACCTCGCGAAAGAAGATCAAAATGACTTTCATGTATAATGACTTTATCCGTTTTCATATCTTGACAGCTAAATAAGCGACTTCTCGCATCAGGCAACTGAATGCATCTTCACCATCATCCAAGGAATGGAGGATCGTCACCGTGGAACGAGTAGCACTGTACTTGCAAGACTCTCATGATCTCAGGGATGGATTGGATTACGCGCGCTATGCCGAGGAACACGGATTCGAAGCCGTGTGGCAGGCTGAGTCGCGGCTGGTTCGGGATGCGATTGTCCCGATGGCTGCATATGCCGCTGTTACAGAACGGATCAAGGTTGGCTCAGGTGTGATCAACAACTGGACCCGTAACATCGGTCTGCTCGCTGCCACGCTCCTGACCCTGGACGATCTTGCCCCAAATCGCATCATCTGCGGGATTGGTGCCTGGTGGGATCCTCTGGCGAAGAATGTTGGCATCGAGAGGAAAAAGCCGCTGCTCGCCATGCGGGAAACGGTGGAAGTGGTGCGCCGCCTGCTGAACATGGAACGGGTGACCTTTCACGGAGAATTCCATCATGTGGATGGCATCGAGCTGGACGTGGTCCACGGACGGCGTGAGCCCCGCAATGTGCCGATCATGATCGGCGCGACCGGTGATCAAATGATGGAGCTGACGGGAGAGATCGCGGATGGGGCCGTGCTCAATTACTGCGTCCCGCCAGAATATAATGACAAAGCAATGGAGATGTTGCAACGCGGCCTCAATAAAGCCGGGCGCAAGATGGAGGAGTTTGACCGCCCACAGCTGATCGTCTGCTCCGTGGACGAGGATCATGACAGAGCTATCGAATACTCAAAAGAGCTGCTCTGCCAGTACCTGGCGCAACAGCCGCATATCGCCAAGGCTTCGGGCGTCTCTCAAGATGTGATCCGGGACATTCAGTCTATCCTGGGCTGGCCCGCCACGAAAGAACAGATCAACAAAGCCAAGCATCTGGTGCCCGATGCGCTGGTCCATCGCATTACTGCCTCCGGTACACCTGAAGAAGCGAAGGCCAAGGTGGATGAATACAAAAAACGCGGCTGCACCTGCCCCATCCTGTATCCGGTGGGCGGCAATTTCAAGCTGCTGATCGATACGTTTGCCCAGGCGTAGGTTTGCACCCTTTGCGCAGTGACAGCGCACCTGCGCATCTCCGGAGGTGCGTGTGTTTTAGGACTTCTTCGTCTCTTGTAAATAATTGAGCAGCATCTGGAGTGCCGCATCCACAGCGAAATTCTTATTCTGTTCGCGATCGCCCGAGAATTGAAACATCTCCGCGCGCTCAGTATCCTGGGCGACCAGCCCGATCCAGGTCGTGCCCACAGGCTTCTCCGGTGTTCCCCCGCCAGGACCGGCAATCCCGCTGACCGAGATGGCAATATCCGCGTTCATCCGTTGCTGGATGCCGCGAGCCATCTCCAGTACCGTTTCCCGGCTGACGGCGCCTTTGCTATTGAGGGTATCCCACGAGACCCCCAGCAGCTCTACTTTCGCTTCATAAGCATAAGCCACCACACCGCCCGGGAAATAATCCGATGACCCGGGTACATCCGTAATCCGGCTTCCGAGCAAGCCACCGGTGCAGGATTCTGCCAGGGCCAGCTTGAGTTTTCGTTCCTTCAATAAGCTTCCAACCTGGATCTGCAATTCGTTTGCCACATTTACCTCGATTAGCGTCGAATTATACCCGCCTCATTCTCGGTTATAATTTTGCGCATGCCAGACTGGGCCGGTAAAACGCTCGGGAAAGTACTCATTCATGACCTCATCGCCCGAGGAGGCATGGCTGAAGTCTACACGGGCATGCATGAATCGTACGGCCTGGTGGCAGTCAAAGTGATGCGGGGGTTACTCGAGCGGGACTCAGACCAGCTGGCACGATTTAAGCGGGAAGCAGAAGTGATCGAAAGCTTGCGGCATCCGAACATTGTTCAGATGTTCGATTATGCCCTTGTCGATGAGTCTCCCTATCTCGTCATGGAATACATACCGGGTCCATCGCTGGCGACGTACCTGAAAAGGCTGCATGACGGCGACAAGCGACTTCCCATCGGGATCGTCGCGCAGATCCTGAAATCGATTGCCAGCGCGCTGGATTACGCCCATCTAAAGGGCCTGGTACACCGGGATATCAAGCCGGCAAACGTTCTGCTGCGCTCATCGGGCGAGCCCATCGAGGTCGACAAACCGCTGCCTCCAGATGTCGAACCGGTCCTGACAGATTTCGGTCTCGTGCGTCTCCTGGATTCGACCATGCTGACGACGGCGGGTTCGGTCAGCGGCACGCCGACATACATGAGCCCCGAGCAGGCGCGCGGCGAAAAAGTAGACAAGAGCACGGACATCTATTCCCTGGGTATCATGCTATATGAAATGCTCGCGGGAACGGTTCCCTTCCAGGCAGATACGACCTTCGGCATGCTGATGAAGCACATCAACGAGCCGCCGCCGCCGATCAAGGGTATTTCACCGGATTTACAGAGCCTGCTCAATCGCGCCCTGGCGAAAAACCCTGCCCGTCGTTATGAGAGTGCAGGCGATATGGCAGATGAGTTCATCGCCATCTTCAACGGGCAGACCATATCTCCAGGCACACTTCATATTATCGAGCTTGCCCGTCAGGAGGAGGAAAGCCAGAAGGTACAAGCGCAGCCTGAGGTGCGCCGTACGAACTGGCTGCGGATCGGCATCGAGATTGCGGTGGTCATCCTCCTGGCATTCGTGATCTACCAATTCATCGGGCCGACCAACGTAACGGCTGTGGCAACAGCTCCACCGTTGAACCCAGACATCCCCGTGGGTAGGATGCGATTTGCATACTTCAATGAAGATAATGACACGATCAATCTCTCACTAGCGGGGGTGCCACGGCCGGAGGAAGGCACACATTACAGGGCCTGGCTCCTTCACGATGATGGAACCACCCGTGATATGGGCCGGATTACGTTCGAGGCAAGTGGAATCGCTCGGCTGGAAGTGACCGGCAGCGGGAGAAACTTGCTGGAGGGGGCGCAGAAACTGCTGATTACAAAAGAGCAGAATGATGCTTCGGTATCGGCTCCTACCGGAGAGGTCGTCTTTTCGTCAGTCTTTCCCCCACAGTCACTGGTGTACGTCCGCAATCTTGGTGTTTCGTACATCGATTCCCCTGGAAACCTGGCTTTGATTCAGGGGCTATATTACTATAGCGGAAGTTACATCAACGATGCAATCAATGGAACGGAGCTCGATCCAAGCTACATTCCTATCACCGCAGCGTATGAAAATGGTGATGAGCCGACTCTCCGCCAGCGTAATGAAGAATTAATCAACATGATTGTTGGCAGCGAGAGTAATCAATATGCGGATTACGATAATGATGGAACGATAGAAAACCTTGCCGATGGGTACGGAAGTCTTCCCAACGGCGAACAGGCTGGTTACCTGCAAGAGACCGGGCGCCAGGCGCAAGCCGCCGCCGATGCCCCAGACTCTACACCGCATATTCGCCAGCAAAACGGATACCTTCAGATCTGCATCCAGAATATGGAGTCTTGGACGAACGAGATCCTGCCCCTGGCTCTGAGTCTCAGCGAGTCATCTTTCGGTCCAGAAATGGAACCAATAATCACTGACTTGTCAGGCCTGGGAGATGCACTGCTCAACGGGACAGACTCAAATGAGAATGGGGAGGTTGAGCCTGTAGAGGGAGAATGTGGTGCACTTCTGGCGTATCGATACGGCACCAATATGGCCGACTTTCAAATCTATCCTGGAGCGGACCGGATCCCTCCGACAGGCAGATAAAAAGACCTCCTGCGCAGGAGGTCTTTTTATCATTGGGTAGAATCTAGGGCACGGTGGGAGTCATCATCGACTCAAAAATCTCTGCGGCTTCGGGGGCAAGCATGCTGAAGATACTGAAAATGCCCACGGCGACGCAACAGGCGATCACGAATACAGGCAACAGCACGGATGCGATTGCCGCGCCCCAGCCAAATCGATTAACTCCCTTGACGGCGGTGATCTCCAGATAGAGGACATACAGGGCTATGCCAAACCCGAGAAGACCAAAGCAGGCCCCAACGAACGGGATCGGGATGGCAGACAAAAGCGTAATGACACCGCTTACAAAATAAAAGGGGGTAACGATCGCGGCAAGCGCATACGCAAGCTGCTCATAGGTGCCGTGCCCGCCAAACATTTTCGCAATCAATTGAAACACGCCAACACCAATCGCGAAAAACACGACCGAGATCAGCGCCCCAATCGGCGCGCCGCAGATGGCGGTCAGTAACCCACCACCGGCGCCGGCAGGCAGTCCCTCGATTCCCGAGTTCTGCATCATCTGGCTCATCAGCCGACCCTGGACCAGGGAAGCCAGGAGGAAATTGACCAGCGACCCCAGAAACACCCAAAGGAATGCCGTCGATAATTTGGCTTCCGGGGAAAGGGCGATCCGTGCGTATGTATTCTCATTGGGCCGGGTTAGCGCCTCCCTCCAGGTAGTGATCCATCCGGAAACTCCCGAGGGGGGCGGCAGCATCGGTGCGCTTGGTTGTTCGTTCATCCTTACCTCCATACACGTTAGATTTGTTTGATTATGGCACGAAACAGGATGAATTACAACCCGTCGACTCGCAAAGTAACACAAACGTTCTATATGAAGTAAAATAGCCCCCAATGGAAATTCCGGAAAAACTTCAGGGCATTTTAGCCACATTACCCGCCAAACCGGGCTGTTACCTGATGAAAAATGCCGAGGGAAAGATCATTTACGTCGGCAAGGCAATC